>NZ_JAUSYK010000001.1:3008133-3308946 GCF_030816855.1 Arthrobacter sp. B3I4
GTGCAGCGTCCCTGATCCGGGCTGCCAGTTCCTTGGGCGCGAAGCCGCCAAAGACCACCGAGTGGATTGCGCCGAGCCGGGCGGTGGCAAGCATGGCGATGGCGGCCTCGGGGATCATCGGCATGTAGATCACCACGCGGTCGCCTTTGCCGACGCCGTGGCTGCGCAGCACCCCGGCGAAGCGGGCAACGAGATCAGTGAGTTCGGAGTAAGTAAAGCGCTGTTGGGTGCCGAGCATGGCGGAGTCGTAGATCAGGGCGTCCTGCGACCCGCGGCCCTCCTCAACGTGCCGGTCGAGCGCGTTGTAGCAGGTGTTCAGGGCGCCGTCCGGAAACCAGCCGTAGAGCGGCGCCCGGCTGGAATCAAGGGCGCGTCCCGGCGGCGTACTCCAGCCGACGGCTTTGGCGGCGTCCAGCCAAAACTCCTCCGGCTGCTCAACGCTGCGTTCGTAGCTGTCCCGGTAACTCTTGATGCCCATGAAGTAATCCCGTCCACGACGTTGTGATGCAGCTCATGGTAGCCCGCCCGGCGGTCTTACGACAAGGTTTCTGTATACATCGTCCGGCATCTTTAGAGAAATATGTAGCAACGAGGCCTTCTTCAGGCGGGTTGTGTATACACTGGAGGTAAGCGCCCGAGGAAGGAGACCAGCATGCGTGCCAGCGACAAGGCCTACGCGGCCCTGCGCGACGAGATCATTGAGTGGCGTCTGGCTCCCGGCACCGTGCTGGCCGAGGTGGAGCAGTCCGAGCGGCTCGGCATTTCCCGCACTCCGTTGCGGGAGGCCCTGAGCCGGCTGACCGCCGAAGGACTCACGACGACGGCAGGTGGCCGCGGCGTCGTCGTCACCGACATCTCCCTTGAGGACATCGACGAACTTTTCGAGCTGCGCGAGACCCTTGAGGGCAAAGCCGCCGGGCTGGCCGCCGAGCGCGGGGACGCCGTCGTTTTCGAGCAACTGCGCAGTGAACTCCTGCGTGCACCGGAGCTCATCAACGGCTCGGATCCGGCACGGCATGACTATTACGGCCTGGTCGGGCGGCTCGATTCAGCAATTGACGCCGCCATCTCCAATTCCTATCTGGCGCAGGCCATTCGCAGCCTGCGCGTGCACCTGGTGCGGGTGCGCCGGCTGGCGGCCGACGACGCCGAACGCCTCACCGCCGCAGCCGCCGAGCACGCGGCGATTGCCGAAGCCATCGCCGCCGGCAACCCGCGGCTCGCCGAGGCCGCCACCACCCTTCACCTGCACCGCAGTCTTTCCCACGTCAAAGCAACCCACGTACCTCACTAGAAGGAGCACCATGGTCAAGGAACACCACGTCCGCGTATACAAGAGCGAGGAAAACCTGGCCCGCGAGGACCAGCTGGCGTACAAGATCGCCAAGGTCGCGGCCGACCCCGTCGCGGTCTCCGATGAGGTCACCGACATGGTGATCAACCGCGTGATCGACAACGCCTCGGTGGCCATCGCTTCGCTGAACCGCGCACCGATTGTCGCGGCCCGCGCCCAGGCGCTGACGCACGGCCCCAGCACCGGCGGCAAGGGCTCGAAGGTCTTCGGCATCGAAGAGCGCGTCTCCCCCGAGTGGGCGGCCTGGGCCAACGGAGTCGCCGTGCGCGAACTCGACTATCACGACACCTTCCTGGCTGCAGAGTACTCCCACCCGGGCGACAACATCCCGCCGATCCTCGCGGTTGCGCAGCACGTCGACTCCAGCGGCAAGGACCTGATCCGCGGCATCGCCACCGGCTACGAGATCCAGGTCAACCTGGTCAAGGCCATCTGCCTGCACAAGCACAAGATCGACCACGTCGCGCACCTTGGCCCGTCCGCCGCCGCCGGCATCGGCACCCTGCTGGGCCTCGACGTCGAGACGATCTTCCAGTCAGTCGGCCAGGGCCTGCACACCACCACCGCAACCCGGCAGTCCCGCAAGGGTGAGATCTCCACCTGGAAGGCTCACGCCCCCGCGTTCGCCGGCAAGATGGCCGTCGAAGCCGCCGACCGCGCCATGCGCGGCCAGACTTCCCCGGTGCCGATCTACGAAGGCGAAGACGGAGTCATCGCCTGGATGCTGGACGGCCCCACTGCCGACTACCTGGTGCCGCTGCCCGAGGAGGGCGAAGCCAAGCGCGCCATTCTCGACACGTACACCAAGGAACACTCAGCCGAGTACCAGGCGCAGGCCTGGATCGACCTGGCCCGGAAGCTGCACGGCGAGCACCCGGAGGTCACGGACCCGGCCAACGTCGAGTCCGTGCTGATCAAGACCAGCCACCACACCCACTACGTGATCGGCTCCGGCGCGAACGACCCGCAGAAGTACAGCCCCACGGCCAGCCGCGAGACCCTGGACCACTCGATCCCGTACATCTTCACGGTGGCACTGCAGGACGGTGCCTGGCACCACGTCGACTCCTACTCGCCCGAGCGGGCCGGCCGTGCCGACACGGTGGAACTCTGGCACAAGGTCACCACGGTGGAGGACCCGGAGTGGACCCGCCGCTACCACAGCCTGGATATCTCGGAGAAGGCCTTCGGCGGTTCCGTTGTCATCACGCTCAAGGACGGCACCGTCATCACGGACCAGATCGCCGTCGCCGACGCGCACCCGCTGGGTGCCCGGCCCTTCGCCCGCGAGCAGTACGTCAACAAGTTCCGCACCCTCGCGGCCGGCCTCGTGGACGAAGCCGAGATCGAGCGCTTCCTGGCCGCCGCCGCGCGGCTGCCCGAGCTGGCCGCGGGCGAACTGGACCAGCTCAACATCAAGGCCGCCGACGGCGTGATCGACCTGGCCGCCGCACCGAAGGGACTCTTCTAATGCTGTACTCGAAGACCACGCCGGAGCAGAAGCGGATGAAGTTCCGCGAGATCCTGTCCTCCGGAACCATCGCGCAGTTCCCCGGCGCGTTCAGCCCGCTATCCGCCCGCCTGATCGAGGAGAAGGGCTTCGCCGGGGTGTACATCTCCGGCGCGGTCCTCGCCAATGACCTCGGCCTGCCGGATATCGGGCTGACCACCCTCACCGAGGTGGCCACCCGGGCCGGGCAGATCGCCCGGATGACGGACCTGCCCTCGATCGTTGACGCGGACACCGGCTTCGGCGAGCCGATGAACGTGGCGCGGACCGTCCAGGAACTCGAGAACGCGGGCCTTGCGGGCCTGCACATCGAGGACCAGTTCAACCCGAAGCGCTGCGGCCACCTTGACGGCAAGAACGTCGTGGATCTGGACACCGCCACCAAGCGGATCCGGGCCGCGGCCGACGCACGCCGGGACCCGAACTTCCTGATCATGGCCCGCACCGACATCCGGGCCACCGACGGGCTGGAGGCTGCGCAGCAGCGGGCCAAGGCCCTGGTCGAAGCGGGCGCGGACGCGATTTTTCCCGAAGCCATGAAGGACCTGTCCGAGTTCCAGGCCATCCGGGACGCCGTGGACGTGCCGATCCTGGCGAACATGACCGAGTTCGGTAAGAGTGCGCTCTTCACCGTGGACGAGCTGGCTGGCGTCGGCGTCAACATGATCATCTACCCGGTGACGCTGCTCCGTAGTGCCATGGGCGCTGCTGAGCGTACTCTGGAAGCGATCAAATCCGACGGCACCCAGGAGGCACAGGTTTCGAGCATGCTGACCCGTGCACGGCTCTACGACCTCGTGGACTACGAGGCCTACAACCGCTTTGATACCGGGGTGTTCAATTTCCAGGTCCCCGGCGTCTGACACCACCACCGGATTGCCGGCCCCGGCCGGACAACAGGCTTTAGGAACAAAGGAGTTTCAGCATGGCTGAAAATGAGATCAAAAAGGGCCTTGCCGGCGTCGTGGTGGATTACACCGCGGTGTCCAAGGTCAACCCGGACACCAATTCCCTGCTCTACCGCGGGTATCCCGTGCAGGAGCTCGCCGCGAAGTGCAGCTTCGAGCAAGTGGCGTACCTGCTCTGGAACGGTGAACTGCCCACCGAGGAACAGCTCGCCGAGTTCACCGCGAAGGAGCGCGCCGGCCGCGCCCTGGATCCGGTTGTCAAGCAGGTCATCGATGCGCTGCCGCTCAGCTCGCACCCTATGGATGTCTGCCGGACCGCGGCGTCGGTGATGGGCGCCCGGCACCCGCTTGCCGAGGACTCCTCGCGCGAAGCCAACATGGCCAAGGCCGTGGACCTGTTCGCCGCGATGCCGGCGGTGGTGGCCTACGACCAGCGCCGCCGCCACGGTCAGGACGTGGTGGAACCCCGCGAGGACCTGGGCTATTCCGCCAACTTCCTGTGGATGGCTTTCGGCGAGGAGCCGGTCCAGGAGGTTGTTGAGGCCTTCAACGTCTCGATGATTCTGTACGCCGAGCACTCCTTCAACGCGTCCACCTTCACGGCCCGGGTGATCACGTCGACGCTCTCGGATCTGCACTCGGCTGTGACCGGTGCCATCGGGGCGCTCAAGGGTCCGCTCCACGGCGGCGCAAACGAGGCCGTCATGCACACCTTCGACGAGATCGGAATCCGGCAGGAGGAGTCGCTCGAAGAGGCTGCGACCCGGGCGAAGGCCTGGATGGAAGACGCCCTGGCCCAGAAGAAGAAGGTCATGGGCTTCGGCCACCGCGTCTACAAGCACGGCGATTCCCGGGTGCCCACCATGAAGGCGGCCCTGGACAAGATGATCGCGCACTACGGCCGTCCGGAGCTGTTGGGGCTGTACAACGGCCTAGAGACCGCGATGGACGAGGCGAAGGCAATCAAGCCCAACCTCGACTACCCCGCGGGCCCGACCTACCACCTGATGGGCTTCGACACCCCGACTTTCACTCCCCTGTTCGTGGCCAGCCGGATCACCGGCTGGACAGCCCACATTATGGAACAGTTGGCCTCCAACTCATTGATCCGCCCGCTGAGCGAATACAACGGTGAGGAAGAGCGGCACCTGCCGTAGCGATTGCTGGCCTTACCGGCACGGGCCGGCCACCTTTTCTAAGGTGGCCGGCCCGTGCTTTTGGTTGCCGTGCTTTTGGTTGCCGGGCTTTTCGCTGCCGGTGGTTCTCAGGCCGCGAGTGGTCGGCCTGGTCAGCCCTCGCTGACCTTTAGCGAGGTAATCATGCGCTTCGCGTTCAGGTACTCAGGAGTCTGCATGTAGGCGCGTGCCGCGTCCAGGGACGGGAATTTCTTGGCGCCCTTGTGGTTGGCGGTCTCGTCCGTCATCCCGGCAGTGACCTGGAACGTGTCAGCGAAGGAGAAGAGGGGCGAGCCGACCGGGGCGCTGACGGCGTTGTTGAACATGCAGGCGGTGCCGTTCTGCCCGGCGGCGAAGCTAGTCAGCCCGTACGAGGTGGTGACGTGGTCAGTTTCCTGCAGCGCCCGGAACGTGAAGCGCGGCGTGATGGATCCCTTGGTGGGCTGGTAGGGGAGGTCCAGCTCGACCGAATCCAGCACCGTGTACGGCACCGGGCCTTCGCAGGCGCCGCCCAACCCGCCGGTCGGCCCGGAATGCAGGGACGCCACCACTACTCCGGCTTCGTCGGCAACGTCCACGTCAACCGACCCGGTGTCACCGGCTGCCTGGGATGCGTGCCAGGCAGCCGGGTAGTTGAACGTCACCTTTCCGTCGGCGCTGGTGAAGGTCTGCCAGGTGCCGGCGGAGGGCGACGGGCTCGCCGCGGCGGACGTAGCGGACGCCGTCGGCGTTACGGCAGGCGGGGTTGTAATCGTCGACGACGGCGTGGTGGTCGCAATGGCAGCAGACGTGGCGGGCGCCGTTCCTGCCGGCGACGAAGCGGCCGCGGGGGCAGGATCGCTGGATCGCATGTTTCCAGCGAGGGCCACGCCCCCGCCAACGGCCGCCAGTGCTATGGCCACGCCGGCGACTGCCCACGGCCATCGCCGACGCGTGCTTGAGCCGCCGGACGGTTGATTGTCGTAGGCTTCATCGCCGTTGGCGTCCTCGCCCGGAAGGTCGAGCTTGTGTGAGTCCATGCCTTGCCCCTAAAGGAATCCATGTGCCGCGTGCCGGTCTGGGCGGAGCTGCTCGTGCCGCCGTGGCGCAATGTTCAAGGCCTAGGCTACCGGCGGGGCGACCGCGTTCCCGGCATCCGAGCTTCGCGTCGCGAAGACCGTGGCTCCCGGGGCAGGGGTCAGGAGGCAGCGTTAGGGGCAAGATCACGCTGGCCTGGAGGGGTACCGGACTGAGGCGACGGTTTCGCTGTCGTCGTTGAGGACCACGACGACGTCGACGGCTTCACCTGCCAGCGCGGGAGGCAGCCAGTGCTCCGCATCCTGCCACATCCGCTCCAGCGGCAGCGCTTCAGCGTCGAACCACTCCGGCGTGATTTCCCGGCTCTCCGCCGGTTCGCCTTCCCAGCGACGGGTGGTGAAGAGCCGGCACGACATGTTCCACTCGGGCTTCGCCGGGAAGATGAATTCGACGACGCCGGCATGGGCCAGGTCTTCTTCCAGCACAATGATGCCGGCCTCTTCCCAGACCTCGCGGACGACCGCTTCGGCGTCGCTCTCCCCCGGCTCCACATGGCCACCGATTCCGACGATCTTTCCGACGCCGAAGCCCGTCCGCTTGAGGCCCAGCAGCACTTCGGTGCCGCTGTCCGTGTCGCGGAGCATGAAGCAAAGAGTGACCGGTGTGTAGCTCATCTGCCTACCCTATAGCTGCTGCCGCGCACCCGGACTACCCGGCGGGCGGCCCGTCGCCGACCAGCTGCGACCGCAGTTCGACAGGGATTCCCTTCTGCGCGAACTCCTGGTCCATGGCCTGCTGGGGCGTGAGGCCCTGATTATTTAAGGCTTGGAACTCCCAGTTGAAGACGGTGGCCCATGGCTGCCGGACATCCCAGAGAAAACGGCCGTTCTGGAGTTTGGCTAGCCTGAACCAAGCATTGCCGCCGTCGAGCTGGAGGGCCCTTCCCCCGTCGTCGGAAATGGAGTACGCGAGCCAGCCGTCGGCGCAGCCCAGCACGGTGTAGTAGGGCTGCTCCGTCGGGGGAATCGGCAGGATCGTGCGCTGCTGATCGTTGCGCAGCTGGTCGATGTTCGCAGGGGTGCAGGCGACTCCCCCGGTGGTCAAAGCGGCGGCTGAGGTGCTCGCTGTGGCAGAAGGGAGTGTGGGTGCCGGCAGCGGAGCGGGAACTGAAGGAGTCGCGGAAGCGCTCAGCGAAGCGGGCGGGGTGCTGGCAGATGCGGCCGGCGCGGGAATGCGCGACTGGGCCGGCCCCGGTGCCGGTTCCGGCATCAGGTTCCCGCCGATAACCACAGCGCCGACGACGGCGGCAGCGGCCAGGACGATGGCGGCCGTTGCCCGCGCACCCGTGCGCCGTTGCGCTGTGTGGGCCGCCAGGGCGACAACGTTCGGGTCAGTGGAGGAGACCACGGAACGGAAGATTTCCGGTGCAGTTCCCGGAGCGACGACCCGTGGTTTGGCATCTTTCATGAGCTCTTCGATGCGGTCCATGGCTAGTCCTTCCGTTCGGTCATCAGGTGTGCGGGGGCTGCCTTGGCAAAGGCTCGGCGTGCCCGGTGCAGGCGTACCGCAGCTGCTGATGTGGAACACCCGAGGGCTTCGCCGAGCTCTGTGCCCGTGAGGTCATCCCAGTAGCTGAGCATGAGCACCTCGCGGTCTCGATCCTTGAGCTGCATCAGCACGTCCGCGACGGCGGCGCGCTGGCTGGCGGCAGGACCCGGCGCCTCATGGCGGGCTTCCTCTTTGAGTCGCTCGACCAGTTCTTGGCGGCGGCGGCGTCCCCTGTACTCATTGCCGATTACATTCCGGGCGGTCGCAAGAAGCCAACCGATGCCCGGTGGTTCCGGCAGCTGCTTTTCCCAAGCAATTCGAAAGACGTCAGCGGCAAGTTCCTCCGCGCGGTGCCCGTCATTGATCCGGCAGGCGATATAGCCGTAAACCCGCGCGGCATGCTGGGCATGCAAGTCGATGAACGCTTGCTCTTTCGCAGCCAACATAGTGTTTCCCCCGAACATCGAATGACTTGTTCCTGCTGACTAAGTGTCCTGTGACGGTCCTTTCCTTACACGGGTGACCAAAAAAGCTTTCCCTGAGGACGAGTCTGGCACGATGAGCTGCGCTGGACGGTCCGCCGGCCCGTGCCGCGCGGCGGGGCCGGGCGCCCGGGCCGGGCGCCCGGGCCGGGCGCCCGGGCCTGCGCCGCGCGACCACGCTTGGCCGTGCTTGCTTCGCCTTAGGCGGTACTAAGGGCCGTGTACCGGTACCAGTCGGGGAAGGGGTCTTCGGGCAGGCGTAGGTCGGCATCGCAGCCGGGGCCCGGAGGCGGGTCGAATTCGAAATCCGGCTCCCAGACCGGCCGCGGACCGGCTTGGGGACCAAGACCTGGGTCTGGCGGATGATTGGATCCGAAGTCATGTTCCCAGTCCGGTGGCAGGCCCGCATCGGCTTCCGGTTCCCAGCCCGCTGGCAGGTTGAATTTGAAATCCTGTTCCCAGTCCGGTGGCAGGCCGGCGTCGGGGCTGAGACCTGCGTCCGGCGGAAGGTCGGATCCGAAGTCCTGTTCCCGGTCCGGTGGCAGGTCGGCGTCGGGGCTGAGACCTGCGTCCGGCGAAAGGTCGGATCCGAAGTCCTGTTCCCAGCCCGGAGGCAGGCCGGCGGCGGGATCCGGTTCCCAGTCCGGCGGGCTGGAACCGAACGGCAGGTCTATTGCCAGGATGCCGTCCGGCATTCGGGGTGGTTCCCAGTCCTGGTGTTCGCTTGGGTAGGTGCGGCCTGTTGGGGACGTCCAGCCGGGCGGGTGGTCCTTGTCCGCTGCGGCGGGAGTCCAGTTCGTGGCATGTTTGAGGCGGTGGTGTTTCCGGCAGGCCTGGCCCAGGTTAGCGATCCCTGTGGTGCCGCCGTCGGCCCAGGCCAGCAGGTGGTCCGTTTCGTTATCCAGCGACGCGTTGTTACAGCCCGGGAACGAGCACTTCGCGTCCCGCAGCCGCAGCCACTGCCGTAAGGCCTTGCTTGGCCGGTAACTCTTTCGGCCGATCTCCAACGGCGCCCCGTCCCGCGGATCGACCAGCACCCGGTACATCGAGTCAGTGCCGTCGGCGACCAGCCGGCGGGCCATCGACGGCGGAATCGGACCGTACCCGTCCAACATTGCTGGTTCCTCCGTGACCCCCAGCAGCGACAGAACCGGCACCGTGACCAGCACCTGCGCCCGCGGCAACCGCACATCCCCCGACAACCCAGCCCCTCTAACGCCGGAAGCGGCCGACCCGGAAGCGGAATCAGCGGTGGAACCCATACTGCTGGCCCCTAAGGCGCCGGCGCTGATTTCGCTGCCGCTTTCGGTGCCGTTGCCGGTGGCGGTTTCGGTGCCGGTGCCGCTGCCGGTGCCGGTGCCGGCGCCGGCGGTAACCATGGTGGGGAGTTCGCTGCCGCTGCCGTCGCGGTGGCCGGCGGTAGCCACGGTGGGGAGTTCGGTGCCGATACCGGAAGAGGCGCCGGCGGTGATTTCGGTGCCGTTGCCGCTGCCGGTGATCTCGCCGGTGAGGAGCAGGCCCGCGGTGACGTCCGCGCGCAGCTGCGTCAGGTTCCGTCCCTCGGCCGGGCCCTGCAGGGCCCGGGCCGTGGCCGTGGTCCGCTCCCAAATCCCTGCCGCGGTGTCCGCAGGCAAATACGCGTTGTACCAAGCCATCCCGTCACGGTCGGGCAGGAACTCCACCCGCCGGTCCTGCACGCTCCTGGTATGCCGGGCTTCGATGCTGACCGGGTGGTGGCGTTCCCGCCACGTCCGGGCCTTCGCGCGGAACCGGCCCGGCACCAGCTCCCCGGCCGGGCAGCCCCTCGCCGGGTCCGGGACCTCCAGGTCCGGGAAGTACGGGGCCAAGAAGTGGGCTTCCAGCGCCGCGGCGCCCGCCGGGTCCAGGTTCATGGTCTCATCGACCATGATCCGGGCATGCTGCCACGAAATCTGCCCGGCCTGCAACGCTCCCAGCGTCAGCGGCAGCGCCGTCGTCAACGCCAGCGCCTGACCAATCAACGCCCCGGCAGTGCGTTCACTGACCGTCAACACACACGCAAGCTCCGCGACCATCGACATCCGATGCACCGTGCGCAGCTGCGGCGCCGACACCGGCGGCATCAACGCCTCCGACACCCCGAGGTACTCCGCAGTCAGCCGGGCCTTCACCGCCGCGAACTGCCCCTCCAACCGCGCCACCTCCGCGAGCCCGTCCAGGCACGCATCCGCCGCCTCACGCAACGGATCCTCAACAAACACCGCCCCGGCATCAGAACTGGCCTCAGGCACAGAACCGGCATCAGCCAGGGGCCCGACCCCAGGCGCGGCGCCGGCAGCAGCCAGGGGGCCGGCGTCGCGGGAAGAACCGGCATCGGGCACAAGCTCACCGACCACGACACCGCCGCTGGCCAGGGAACCAGCCGCAGGCGAGGAATCAGCTTTGAGTGGCTCGCAGTCCTCCAGCCCCACCCCCACCGAAGCAGCAAACGCCGTAACCGACGCAAGCAGCGCCGCCACCGCCGACCTGCTCTCCGCACTCAAAGCCACTCCGCTTCTCATACCCAGAGCCTATTCACGGGCACTGACAATATAGACGGACCGGCGCAGTCCGACCAGCAGCCGATCAGCGCAAACAGGGCACCAGCGCGGAACAACTCCCGGCGGGCCCGGCTGGCGACGCCGAAGAGTAGCGCGGCAAACGCAGCACCATGCGCGGCAAGCGCCGCACCGAAAGCAGCAACTCGGGCGCCCGCCGCGGCCCTGCTCCCCGCACTCAAAGCCACACCGCTTCTCATACCCAAGCGTAAAAGAGAGCACCGACAAAAAGGGCGGCCTCAGTGCTACGCCGGGACTGCACCCGCCAAAGCAGCACGACGCCGCAGATGCAGCCGATTCAGGCCGCAGGCCTGTTCCTAGGCAGGAAGAATCGCACGGGGAACCATGGAATCGTCGCCCGCCCGGCCCGGGGAATCGCGACCCGGGGCCCGGGATACAACGGTCTACCCCAGGGCCCTCGGGTGCGCCGCGGCATAGATTTCACGCAGGGTGTCGGCCGTGACCAGAGTGTAGACCTGCGTGGTGGTCACGGACGCATGGCCGAGCAGTTCCTGCACCACACGAACGTCGGCACCGCCCTCAAGCAGGTGTGTGGCGAAGGAGTGCCGCAGCGTGTGCGGTGAGACGTCCTTGGTGATGTTGGCCTTCTCGGCAGCGACTTTCAGGATCGTCCAGGCGCTCTGCCGGCTGATCCGGCCGCCCCTCGCGTTCAGGAACAGCGCCGGAGTGCCCTTGCCCTTGCCGGCCAGCAGCGGGCGGCCACGGACCAGATAAGCGTCCAGTGCCCGGGCGCCGAACGAACCCAGCGGCACCAGCCGTTCCTTCGAGCCCTTGCCAAACAACCGGACAATAGCGGGGCCGCCGGCGCCGGGTTCCTCGTCCCCCTGCAAAGCGATGTCATCGACATCCAGGCCGACCGCCTCACTAATACGCGCGCCGGTCGAGTAGAGGAACTCCAGCAGGGCCCGGTCGCGAAGGCCGGTCGCCGTGTCGGTCCCGACCGCTTCCAGGATGCGCGTGACCTCGTCCACCGTGATGGCCTTGGGCAGGCGCTTACCCGGCATCGGCGGGTGCACGTCGCTGGCGGGGTCGGTGGGGGTGACGCCTTCCAGTGCCCAGAACTTGTGCAGCCCGCGGACTGCAACCACTGTGCGGGCGGCGGACCGGACGCCCAATGCGGAGCCGCCGTCGGACCCGTCGGAAAGGGCCTGGACGAACGCGGTCACGTCCCGCCGGGTGACCTCCTCTGGACGCGCCCGTCCAACCGAAGCCAGGTGCCGGGCGTAGCGCGCCAAGTCACGGCGGTAGGCAGACAGGGTGTTGGCAGCCAGGCCGCGTTCGACTCCCATATGCTGCAGGTAATCGGTAATGGCCCGGTCGACGGCGGTCAGCGGCCGGGTGGGCTGCTCCCCCGCCGCAGGTTCAACCGGCTCGGCTGCCAGCAGTCCAGTCATCCGCGCTGGCTGGGGTGAACAGGCCACGGCGCGTCCGCCGGACGGAGGCCCGCAAAGTCGTCCGCCCTTGCTGCAGCGGCGGCGAGCACCCCAACGACGGCGGACGGGTTGTGCAGGCGCCCCTCCAGGACTGCGCGGACGGCCGCGTCGAGCGGAATCCAGTGCAGCTCGATTTCCGCTTCCTCATCGGTGCGGACGTGGAGCTCGTGCCCGGGGACATCGCTCAGGCCACGTGCCAGGTAGATCCGGATAGCCTCGCTTGATGACCCAGGCGAGTTAAAGAAGTCCGCGAGGACGTTCCAGCGCGCCGCCACCAGATCGGCTTCTTCAGCGAGTTCCCGGGCCGCACCGGCGGCGAAGTCTTCGCCCTCGACATCGAGCAGGCCGGCCGGAATCTCCCAGAGTGCCATGCCCACGGGATGCCGGTACTGCTTAATCAGCAGGATTTCGCCGTCGTCGTTCATGGGCAGCACGGCGACGGCGCCGGGGTGGTCGATGTAGTCGCGGACTAAGGTGTCGCCGTCGTCGCTTAGCTGGAAACTATCGCTGACAACGTCCCAGATCCGTCCTTCGTAGACCTTCTTGGAAGACAAAAGACGGCGCGGGCTCGGCTCATCCGAAACCTGCCGTGCAGCATTGGGGGTTTCAGACTTACCAGGCATCGCGCCGTCCTTTGATTCAGTTGGGAGTTACTTGGACTCTGCCGTCGCAGCTTTGGCAGCCTTGGCAGCCGCCGCAGCGGGCTGGCCGACACCGTGCTGGTGGTCCAGTGCAGCCTTGACCAGTCCTGCGAACAGCGGGTGCGGCCGGGTGGGCCGTGAGCTTAGTTCCGGGTGCGCCTGCGTGGCAACGTAGTACGGGTGCACTTCGCGGGGAAGCTCAGCGTACTCCACCAGTTTGCCGTCGGGCGAGGTTCCGGAGAACACCAGGCCCTTGGCAGCAATCTGCTCGCGGTACTTGTTGTTGACCTCGTAGCGGTGGCGGTGGCGTTCGCTGACCACGGTCTTGCCGTAGGTCTCGGCGATGACCGAGCCCTCGTCCAGCTTGGCCTCGTACAGGCCCAAGCGCATGGTGCCGCCCAGGTCGCCGCGGCCCTCAACGTACTCCAGCTGCTCCTCCATTGTGGCGATGACCGGGTATTTGGAGTCCGGCTCGAACTCGGAGGAGGACGCGCCTTCGAGGCCGACGACGTTGCGGGCGTACTCGATCACCATGCACTGCAGGCCCAGGCAAAGGCCCAGGACCGGGAGCTTCGATTCGCGGGCGTACTTCAGCGCGCCGAGCTTGCCTTCAAGGCCACGGATGCCAAAACCGCCGGGGACGCAGATGGCGTCCACGCCGGCCAGGGACCGGACCGCGCCTTCTTCGGTGTCGCACTCGTCGGAGGGGACCCAGCGGATCTTGACCTTGGTGTCGTTCGCGAAGCCGCCGGCGCGCAGCGCCTCGGTCACGGAAAGGTAGGCGTCCGGCAGGTCGATGTACTTGCCGACGAGGGCAATCTCCACCTCGTGCTTGGGGTTGTGGACGGCCTCAAGGAGCTTGTCCCAGCTGGTCCAGTCGACGTCCTTGAACGGCAGGTCAAGGGCGCGAACGATGTAGGAGTCCAGCCCCTGCGAGTGCAGCGTCTTGGGGATGTCGTAAATGCTCGGTGCATCCGGGCAGCCGATGACAGCGTCGATGTCGACGTCGCACATGCGGCCGATCTTGTCGCGCATGGCCTGCGGAACCTCGCGGTCCGAGCGGATCACGATAGCCTCCGGCTGGATGCCGATGGAGCGCAGCGCGGCGACGGAGTGCTGCGTCGGCTTGGTTTTCAGTTCCTGCGAGGGGCCGATGTAGGGCACCAGCGACACGTGCAGGAAGAAGACGTTGTTCCGGCCGACGTCCTGACGGACCTGGCGGGCGGACTCGAGGAACGGCTGGGATTCGATGTCGCCGACGGTGCCGCCGATTTCGGTGATGATGACGTCCGGGGCGTTCTTGCCTTCGGCCGGCAGCCGCATGCGGCGCTTGATCTCATCGGTGATGTGCGGGATGACCTGGACCGTGTCCCCGAGGTACTCGCCGCGGCGCTCCTTGGCGATGACTGTGGAGTAGACCTGGCCGGTCGTGACGTTGGCGGATCCTTCGAGGTTTTCATCGAGGAAGCGTTCGTAGTGCCCGACGTCAAGGTCGGTTTCCGCACCATCGTCTGTCACGAAGACTTCGCCGTGCTGGAAGGGGTTCATCGTGCCCGGATCCACGTTGAGATAAGGATCGAGCTTCTGCATTGTTACAGACAGGCCGCGTGCCCGCAGGAGGTGACCGAGGCTCGAAGCCGTCAGTCCCTTACCGAGCGAGGACGCCACACCACCGGTTACGAAGATGTGTTTGGTCGTCTTGGACGAGCCCGGGAACCGGGAATTTACACGGGAATTTGATCGCTGCACCACGGAATTTGAGCCTATCATCAATTCGGTCTTCCTAGGGTCGATTGGACGCCGCTGTGATGGTCATCCCAGTGCCGGGGACTCAAGCCTGTTGCGGCAGCAACTTGGCGTCGTCCAGGAGTTCCTGGGCGTGCGCCTGGGCCGATTCGGAGTCCTCCTGGCCCGCCAGCATGCGCGCCAGCTCGCGGACGCGTTCCGCCTCGTCAAGCAGTTGCACGTCGCTGGAGGTGAAGCCGGTGGCGGTCGCGCCGTCGGCGCCGCGGACCGAGGTCTTAGTGACCCGGATGTGCTGGTCGGCGAAGGCCGCCACCTGCGGCAGGTGGGTGACCACCAGAACCTGGACGTGGCGGGCGAGCATGGCCAGCCGGCGGCCGATTTCGACGGCGGCGCGGCCGCCCACGCCGGCGTCGACCTCGTCGAACACGAACGTGGGGACAGGGTCGACGGCGGCCAGCACGACCTCGATGGCGAGCATCACGCGGGAAAGCTCGCCGCCGGAAGCGCCCTTGCCCAGCGGCCGCGCGGGCGCGCCCGAGTGCGGCTGCAGCAGGAACGCGATGTCGTCACTGCCGAACGGGCCCAGCGCATCCCCGGGCTCGACGTTGATGACTAGGGTGGCGTCCGCCATGGCCAGAGCGGTCAGCTCGGCGCTGACGCGGGCCGCGAGATCCTTGGCGGCTTTCTTCCGGAGCTTGCTGATGGCCGCCGCCTGCTTGCGCAGCTCCGCCTCGGATCCCGTGACCTCGGCTTCGAGCGCCTCGATCCGGGTGGAATCGTCCTGGAGTTCCTCGAAACGCGCCCGGGCCTGCTCCGCCCAGACGAGGACTTCGTCGATGCTTGGGGCGTACTTGCGCACGAGCTTGGCCAGCGCGGCGCGGCGGTCCTCGATCTCCGCGAGGCGTTCCGGGCCTTCGGTGTCCAGGCCGGCCTGGTAGCTCGCCAGTTCACCGGCGATGTCGTTGAGCAGGAAGCCCACCTCGGCCAGCCGGGCAGCGGCGGAGCCGAGTTCCGCGTCGTGTTCGGCGACGTGCTCGAGGGTGCGCTTGGCGGCGTCAACCAGGGTGGTGGCGTCGGCTTCCTCGCCGAAGTCTTCAGAAATCAGGGCCTGGCGGGCGGTGCTCGCGGCGATCCGCAGTTCTTCGACGTTGGCGAGTTTGACGGCCTCAGCCTTGAGCGATTCGTCTTCGCCCGGCTGCGGGTCGACGGCGTCGATCTCAGCCAGGGCGGCTTCCAGGGATTCCGCTTCGCGGAGCCGCTCCCGGGCTGCACTGCGGAGCCCGTCCAGTTCCGCCTGGCTGGCCTTCCAGCGTCCGTGCAGCTCCTGGTACGCGGTGAGCGGCCCTGCCAGGCCCTCCCCCGCGAACTTGTCCAGCGCTTCACGCTGGGCAACAGGGCTCTTGAGCCGAATCTGGTCAGACTGCCCGTGGACCACCACCAGGGTTCCGCCGATCTCGGCGAGCACACCGACCGGCGCGGTGCGGCCGCCAAGGTAGGCGCGGCTGCGTCCGTCGGCGCCGACGCTGCGGGCAAGCAGCAACTCGGCGCCGCCGTCGAACTCCTCCACCTCGGCTCCGGCGTCACGCGCCCGGTTGACCGCGGCGTGCCCGGCGTCGAGCTTCAACACAGCCTCGGCGGAAGCGCTCTTTGCACCGCTGCGGACGGCGCCGGCGTCGGACCGGGCGCCCAGCAGGAGGCCGACGGCGGTAACCACCATGGTCTTGCCCGCTCCGGTCTCGCCGGTCACGACGCTTAGACCAGGGCCCAGCGGCAGCGTCGCGTCGGTGATGACGCCGAGGTCGCGGATTCTTAGTTCTTCAAGCATGGGTCACTTCGCAGTCGGGGGATCGTTTGGTGCGCCGGGGTCCGCGTGCCGGGGCGCGGACAGCGGCGGCATGGGCCGCGGTGTGCGCACCACCGGGATCGGCCCGGTGTGAATGACATTCGGTTGCGGCACCGGGCCGCGCCAGCCCTGGATGGGCAGTTCGAATTTGCGCACCAGGCGTCCGGAGAACGGCGTCTGGTGGGTGCGGGCGAGCCGGACCGGGGTGGCGGAGCGGGTGACTTCCACGCGGGCGCCGGGCGGCAGGTCCACGGAGCGCCGGCCGTCGCACCACAGCACGCCCTGGGCGTCGGTCCGGTTCAGGATTTCGACCGCGAGCCGGGACCTGGGCGAGACGACCAGGGGTTTGGCGAAGAGCGCGTGCGCGCTGATCGGCACGATAAGCAGCGCCTCGACCTCGGGCCACACCACCGGTCCGCCGGCGGAGAACGCATAGGCGGTGGATCCGGTGGGGGTTGCGAGGACGACGCCGTCGCAGCCGAAGGAGGTGAGCGGGCGTTCGTCGACCTCGGTCACCACCTCGAGCATCCGTTCCCGGTTGCCCTTTTCGATGGCAGCCTCGTTCAGCGCCCACGTGTGCCAGATTTTCTGGCCGCGGCACCACACCTGCACGTCGATGGTCATCCGCTCCTCCACCGTGTACTGGCGGCTGGCGATCCAGTCAACGGTCTGGGCAAGGTCGGCCCGCTCGCTTTCGGCGAGGAAGCCGACATGGCCGAGATTAACGCCGAGCAGTGGCACGTCCACCTCGCGTACGAGTTCCGCGGCGCGCAGAATGGTGCCGTCGCCGCCGAGAACCATGACCAGCTCGACGTCGGGAAGCTTGACGTGGTCGTGCAGGACCTCCACCGGCTGGTCCAGCCGGCCGAAGAACCGCACCATGTCGCCGAGTTCGGATTTCTGCATCACGGGGACGATCCCGGACGCGTGCAGCTGGGCGCACGCTTCCCAGGCGGCTTTGAGGGATTCCTCGCGGCCGGTGTGGGCAAGGATGAGGACGCGCCTGCTCATCGGGGTTCCGCCTTCTCGTGCTTCTCGTGCTGCTTGTGCTTTCAGGGCTACGGCCAAATCGTTCCGAGCAACGCAGCAACGGCTGCGTCCCGCTCCTCGATCTTAGGCGGGTCTGACCGGTTCCCGCGTTTTATCCACAGGAAGTACTCGACGTTTCCGTTCTGGCCTGGCAGCGGGCTTTCCGCCAATCCCATGAGGTCCAGGCCCGCATCCAGCGCGGCGGCAGCCACCTTGGTGACAGCCAGCCGGCGTTCCCGCTGGGAGGTAACCACGCCGGTTCGGCCCAGCCGGTCCTTGCCGATTTCGAACTGCGGCTTGACCATCAGCACGAGGTCCCCGCCAGGCTCGGTGCAGGCGGCGAGCGGTGCCAGCACAAGGGTTAGTGAGATGAAGGATAAATCTGCCACTGTCAGCGCCACAGGACCACCGATGAGCTGCGGCGTGAGGTACCGGACGTTGAGGCCTTCATGGACCGAGACGCGAGGGTCCTGGCGGAGCTGCGGCACCAGCTGGTCGTGGCCGACGTCGACGGCGACGACGTGGAGCGCCCCGCGGCGCAGCAGCACCTCGGTGAAACCGCCGGTGGACGCTCCGGCGTCCAGGCAGCGTTTACCCTCCACGGCGACGGCGGGGAAAGCATCCAGCGCACCGGCGAGCTTGTGCGCGGCTCGGCTGACGTAGTCATCTTCCGCGGTGTTGGCGACGTCGAGGACCGTGCTTTCCTGGACCTGCAGCGAAGCTTTGGCCAGCACCTCTCCGCCTGAGCTCACTTTGCCTTCGCTGATCAGCCGCGCCGCGTGGGTGCGGGACCTGGCCAGCCCGCGGCCGACCAGGGCCTGGTCGAGCCGGGTCATGGGTGCGGGTCCCCCGTTGCCTGGGCCGCCACGTCCTCGTTCAGGGCTTCCACCAGTCCGTTGTGCAGGCCTTCGTATACCTCGCTGTGCGCCGACACCGGCAGCCCGGGCAGGCCGTCCAGGCGAACTAGCAAGGCGTCTACCGCAGCGTCGCCGGTCACCGGCTGCGCCGCGTCCGGCCACTGGACCCGCACGTCCTGGCTCTCCGGCTGGGCGTTCGTGGGTTGGCTCTGCTCGGTCATGCTCTCCAGTCTAGTGATCCAGCCACTCAAGACCCGGTGCGAGCGGAGCAGGTGTCTCCGGATTGGCGGTCCACCAGGCGGCGCACGCGGCCCGCCACGAGTCAAGGTCGGCCGGGTCTCCGGTGATGCGCACCGTCGTCCCGTCCACGTCGGCGGTGGCGCGGCCGCAGCGGAAGCGTCCGTCGCCGTCGTGCTCCACTGTCGGGTAGGGGAGGTAGAGGTCGGTCAGGTCGTTGATGAGGAATGTCGGCCGTTCCCGCGTCCGCGCGGCGAGTACGGATTCCCGCGAGTCGACGCCCGTCAGCACTGCCACGGTGGCGAAGCCGGCGTTGTTGCCGCCAAGAATGTCGGTATCCAGCCGGTCCCCGACAACCAGCGGGCGGTCGGCGGCCAGGCGTTTTGCGGCGGCGTGGAACAGCGGCGCCTCCGGCTTGCCGGCGACGAGAGGCTGCCGGCCGGTTGCTGCAGCGACGGCGGCGACCAGCGTGCCGTTGCCCGGTGCGATCCCGCGGGCCTGCGGAATGGTCAGGTCCGTGTTGGTAGCCACCCACAGGGCGCCGCCGGCCACCACGTAGGCGGCCTCAGCCAGATCGCTCCAGCCGACGTTGGGGTGGAAGCCCTGGACGACGGCGACCGGGTCCTCGGATCCGCTGCGCACCGGAACCAGGCCGGCCAGTTTGATTTCGCGGGCCAGGGCGTCGCCACCGGTGATCAGCACACGCGCGCCGGAAGGCAACTTCGAGGCGAGCAGTCCGGCAGCTGCCTGCGAGGAGCTGACGACCTGCTCGTCCTCCGCGGGGGCGCCGAGGTCGCGCAGGTGCTGCGCCACCTCGGCGGGCGTGCGCGAGGCATTGTTCGTCACGTAGCCCAGCCCCACGCCGATCTCCGCAAGCCTGCTCAGCGAGTCCACGGCCCCCGGAATGGCGTTCGGGCCCGCATAGACCACTCCGTCCAGGTCGGCGAGGAGCGCGTCGAACCGTGAAATCAGCTGTACTTCCGCCATTGCTGCCTAGTCCTCGGTGTGGACCGGCTCCGCGGACTCTTCGTCCTGGGCCTGCCCGGGTTCCAGTTCGTCCGCCTCCACGGAATCCTCGTCGGATTCGGCGTCGTTGGATTCGAAGAAGTCGGGTTCCTCGTCGTCGGAACCCGTTTCAAGGTCGCGGGCCGCGGAGTGCCCGGCGGTCTCGGGGAGGCCTGCTGCCGCTTCGGCGCTGGCGGCGCGGGGTGCTTCCTCCTGGGCGACAGCGGCAGACTGCCGGTCAGCCTGTTCCTGCAGGATCCGACGTCGCCGCTGCTCTTCGCGGGCTTCCTCTTCCTCATCCCAGCCGAGGTCGATGATGTCCGGCTCCTCATCGACGCCCATCCCGAGGGCATTTTCGGCGACGACGGCCTGACGCTGCCATTTCGCGGCTTCAGCTTCACGGCCGACTGCCGTCAGGGCGTCAGCGTAGGCGCGGAACAACCGGGGGCTGTAGGAGAAGGCCCGGTTGATGTCCAGCTGTGCGATTTCCAGCTCTGAAACGGCCGCGTCGAGCTGCTCCAGGTCGCTGCGGGCTCCGGCTGCGACGATGGCCAGTTCGACCTTTCCGGGAGCGTCAAGGTCCTTGGCTTCTTCAGACCGGGCCATCTCCAGGGCGCGGTCGGGCCGGCCGAGGCCACGTTCGCAGTCCGCCATGACTGGCAGGTGCATGTTCGATCCGCTGATCCGGCGGTAGGTGCGGAATTCGCGCAGCGCTTCGCCGTAGTGTCCTGCCGCGTAGGCAGTCAGGCCGACGGCTTCGCGGACCGCTGCGAGACGGCCGCCGCGGCGGCTGGCGGCGAGGGCGTGCTGGAAGGCCAGTTCCGGCTCATCATCGATGAGCCGGCCAGCCATGACGAGGTGGCGCGCTACCCAATCGGCACTGTTGTCTTCGAGGGTCTTGATCTGGTGTTGCGTGGCGCGGTCAAGTTCCTTGCCCGTAACGTCCTCGTCGATCTGGGGTGAACGCTCACGGTCCGGGCGGTTGGCACTGCGCAGGTCCTTGGCGTTCGGCACACGTACGGGACGGTCCTCGGCGCGGTCCCGGCCGAACTGGCGGGGGCCGGAGTCACCGCGGTCAAAGCTGCGGGCAGGACGGTCTTCGCGGTTGCCGAACGGTTTGCGGTTGTCGCCGCCGCTGAACGGCTTACGGTCGCGGTCGCCACCGAAGCTCCGACGTTCCCCGCCCTCACGCGACGGACGATCACCAAACGGCTTCCGATCCCGGTCACCACCGAAGCTCCGACGTTCCCCGCCCTCACGCGACGGACGATCACCAAACGGTTTCCGATCCCGGTCACCACCGAAGCTCCGACGTTCCCCGCCCTCACGCGACGGACGATCACCAAACGGCTTCCGATCCCGGTCACCAGCACCATACGGCTTGCGCTCACCGTCACGCGACGGACGATCACCAAACGGCTTCCGATCCCGGTCACCAGCACCATACGGCTTGCGCTCACCGTCACGCGACGGACGATCACCAAACGGCTTCCGATCCCGGCCACCAGCACCATACGGCTTGCGCTCACCGTCACGCGACGGACGATCACCAAACGGCTTCCGATCCCGGTCGTTGAAGGAGGGACGGGAGCCCGGCTCGCGGTCGTCCCCGGCCCGGAAGCCTCGAGGATCTCCGCCGGAGTTGTTCGCTCCGCGGAAGCCACCCCCGCCGGAGTTACGTCCTCCGCCGAAGTTGCCGCGATCCTTGCCGCCGCGATTGCCGCCGTTGTGCTCAGCCATGCTGGGTTCCTGTCCGAGGCAGCCGTCGTCTTGAGACAGCCGCACCACTCTTCGCAATAGTTTCTGAAGACTCACTGCACCGGTTTACCCGGGCGGTCTTCGCAAGTCCCGTCTATTCTATTGCAGCAGAGCCGTTCAGATTTTTGCCTTGCGCATGATCTCTTCCAGAACAGCCCTTCCCTGCTTGCGGTCCCAGCCGACGTCGTTGTTCGGGCGCGCTACAACCAAGCGATAGGCGGCCTGCGTTGACTGCACCCTGAGACTGAACTCACTGGATCCGGACAGGCGCACCATGGAGTACTGCGCTTTGGTCCCGAGCCCGGACACCTCCTCAGGATCCGTGACCGCGCCGAAGTCGCTGATCGAGGGACTTTTCGCCCCTGTACCGTCCCAGATGACCTCCATCACGACGGCGTTCGTGGTCACCCCGCTCGCATCCAGGGGGTACACGCAGGTGTCCTTCTCAAAGCCGTCATCGAGCCGGACCCCCGAGGGCTCGGGCGCCTTCAACGATGCACCGACGCTGCCCAGTGCTGCCTTGAGCTCCGCCTGGTCCAGCACTGCGCAAGCCCGCGTCTGCCCGGTCGGGATAAGGGAAGGGGTAGTCCGCCCGGGCGACGCGGACTCCGGGACCCCCGGACCCTCGGTGGAAACAGAGGGCGCGGCCGGCGGCGCGGAGGCGGTGCAGCCGGTCATTCCGAGGAAGACCAGTCCGCAGACGCTTGCTGCCTGCAATGCGCCCCGCCCAACGGCGGGGCCTAGCGGAAGACATCTCCACCTACTCCCATGACGATCCGGTCACCGGGAACAGCCGACCTGATGAACCGGGTCACGTCGCTTTCCAACAGTGAGATGCACCCCCAGGTAGGAACGCGGTTGGCGTGCAGGAAGATGGCGAAACCGGCGTTCATCACAATGGGCGAGTCCGGCGGCCGGTTGTAGTTGATTACCACGCCCTGGCGGTAGTCGTGCGAAGGACGAGTCGCGTAGTACCACATGTTCTCATCCGGGAAGACGTCAGCGCTGGACTCAAAGTACTTGTTGTAGTTGCCGTTGAGCCGGCCGCCCCAGCGAGAGTAGGAGTTGAGCGTGATGTAGTTCAGTGCCGTTCCCGGGTTCCCCAAGCCGAAGGCGTCGCTGACGGTGAAGGAGCCGGTCGGCGAGTACTTATTAATGGTCGGTCCGGTCGCAACTCCCGCCCAGGCGAAGCCGCTTTCGCCGGCGTAGCCCGGTACATTCCATTCCAGGTGATAGCCAGAGTCGCCCTTAAGGCACGTCGCGAACGTCACAGGAGTGCTGGAGTAACGCTCCGCTATGGCGAAAGACACCCGCTTTGCGCCGGCTGTGTCATACCTCAAGCCTCCCCGGTTAATTGCTTCGCAATATCCCACCGGGGTCACGTGTAGCGTCACCCTGCCGTCTGGTTCCCAGTCGAGCCAGCCCCATTGGTAGTACTGCCGGCATCCGGCTGCACTGCAGTATTCGGGGCTGTTGGGGTAGCCCAGGGTGCTGGCCCCGTTTCCGCGCTGGTTGTAATACACGCGGATGGCGCCTCCGGCAGGCTGCGCCCCTGTACTGGGAGACCAGAAAATGGTTGCACGCTCAAAGTCTTGGGAGCAGCCGTCGCCGGGCAATCCGCACACTTCCCGACCGGTCGGATACCCCAGCCAGCTGTTCTCGAAGCCCAATTCCGCCCAGCGGGTCCGGATCGCACCCCATGTGGGCTGCGCGCCGGTGCCAGCCGACCACATCATTGCTCCACGCTGAAAGCCCTGATAGCACCCGGACCTGGTGAGACCGCAAACTTCACGTCCGGTGGGGTAGCCGAGGCCGCTTTTCTCCGACCCCAGTTCAACCCAACGGGTGCGGATTCCGCCCCATGTGGGCTGTGCCCCCGTGCCAGGCGACCACATCATCGTCCCGCGTTGAAAGTTCTGGGAGCAGCCGTTACCCGAAAGGCCGCACAGTTCGCCGCCAACCGGGTATCCAAGGCCGCCGTTTTGCCCGGCAAGCTCCGCCCAGCGCGGAGCGATCGCGCCGCCCACGTCCCAGGCACCTGCGGAAGCGGACCAGGCGATGGAGCCGCGTTCAAAATGCTGAAGACATCCGCCCTCTACGAGCCCGCATGTCATCGCGCCAGCGGGGTAGCCCAAGCGGCCCGCAGCGCCTCCGATCTGGCTCCAGCGCAAACCGATGCCGCCGCTGAGGGGAACCGCGCCGTTCGCGGCCGACCAGTAGAAGGTGCCGGACTGGAACGCTTGGGAGCACCCGCCACCTGGCAGACCGCAGCTTTCGGAGGAGACGGGGTACTTCAGCCAAGAGCTCTCGGCTCCGAGCCGCTTCCACTGGCCACCAATGGCACCGTTCCATACGGCAACGGCGCCGGTTGCGGACGTCCAGTAAATGGAGCCCCCCGCGAAGTCGCGTTTGCAGCCGTCGGCAGCCAGTTCGCAGACGGCAGGCGCCAGCGCGGCGCCATACGAACCGGTCGGCCCGCCCAGGGCCTTCCACTTCTCATCAATGGCGGCGGGGCCATCTGCCACCACCGCGGCACCGCCATTTACTGCAGGATCCTTTGAGGCGTCTGCTGTGGGGACTGCGCTCGGAGTCGGCTCAGCCGAGGCAGTCGCCGTCGGCGTGACCTCAGGAGAAGCAGCCGTCGGAGTCGGCGTGGGACCGGAACTACTATCGCTACTGGGAGTCGACGTCGGAGTTGGAGCCACGGCGGTCCCGGTGGGGCTGGTAGGCGGAGCCGGCGCGGTGGTGGCAGATACCGGTGCTATTGCACCGAGAGAGAGTATGCCTGCCAAAGCGGCAGCGGCGCAGATGCGCCCAATGGGCCTTTTAATCAATGAATCCCCCAAAATTCCAAGCTAAAAAGTAGCAGCACCACGTTGGAGACGGCTATGACCGTCAGGACCCGCAGTCGATGTCCATCCCAAAGCTAGATCACTTTAACCACTTCGCCGCGAACTTTTTGGCCTTAACGACATATCGTTCCCAGATTGTTGTGATGGGAGTCTCAGGCAGCGGCGCAGGCATGTTTCGAACGGCCGGTTTTGGGGGTTAAAGAGCTCAGGCCCCGACGTGTGTCGGGGCCTGGCTGTAATGGTTGTCCGGCGGTGTCCTACTCTCCCACACCCTCCCGGGTGCAGTACCATCGGCGCTGTGGGTCTTAGCTTCCGGGTTCGGAATGGGACCGGGCGTTTCCCCCACGCTATGACCGCCGTAACCCTGTGTCCGCACCCCTGGTGGCCGGCCCTGGTGGGGGGCGGTTTTCCCTGGGTGGGAAATCTTGTGGTTACAACATGTGGTGTTGTATTCAGTTGTTTTGGTTCGTCAAGCAACGTTCCCGTGGGTTTGGGTTTGTTGTTTGGGAACCACATAGTGGACGCAAGCAGTCTTGTCTCTTTCCCCCTCCTTCGTGGTGTGAACGTCTTTTGAATCCGTTCACGAAGGTGGGGTGTGTGGTGTAAGTTATCGGCCTATTAGTACCGGTCAGCTTCACGAGTCGTTAGTCCTCGCTTCCACATCCGGCCTATCAACCCAGTGGTCTGGCTGGGGGCCTCTCACACACGAGGTGTATGGAAATCTCATCTTGAAGCGAGCTTCCCGCTTAGATGCTTTCAGCGGTTATCCCATCCGAACGTAGCTAATCAGCGGTGCACTTGGCAGTACAACTGACACACCAGAGGTTCGTCCGTCCCGGTCCTCTCGTACTAAGGACAGCCCTTCTCAAATTTCCTGCGCGCGCAGCGGATAGGGACCGAACTGTCTCACGACGTTCTAAACCCAGCTCGCGTACCGCTTTAATGGGCGAACAGCCCAACCCTTGGGACCTACTCCAGCCCCAGGATGCGACGAGCCGACATCGAGGTGCCAAACCATGCCGTCGATATGGACTCTTGGGCAAGATCAGCCTGTTATCCCCGAGGTACCTTTTATCCGTTGAGCGACGGCCATTCCACAATGTACCGCCGGATCACTAGTCCCGACTTTCGTCCCTGCTCGAGATGTCTCTCTCACAGTCAAGCTCCCTTGTGCACTTACACTCGACACCTGATTGCCAACCAGGCTGAGGGAACCTTTGGGCGCCTCCGTTACTTTTTAGGAGGCAACCGCCCCAGTTAAACTACCCATCAGGCACTGTCCCTGACCCGGATTACGGGCCGAAGTTAGATGTCCAAAGTGACCAGAGTGGTATTTCAACGATGACTCCACCCGGACTGGCGTCCGGGCTTCAACGTCTCCCACCTATCCTACACAAGCCACTCCGAACACCAATACCAAACTATAGTAAAGGTCTCGGGGTCTTTCCGTCCTGCTGCGCGTAACGAGCATCTTTACTCGTACTGCAATTTCGCCGAGTTTATGGTTGAGACAGCGGGGAAGTCGTTACTCCATTCGTGCAGGTCGGAACTTACCCGACAAGGAATTTCGCTACCTTAGGATGGTTATAGTTACCACCGCCGTTTACTGGGGCTTAAATTCTCAGCTTCGCCTTGCGGCTAACCGGTCCTCTTAACCTTCCAGCACCGGGCAGGAGTCAGTCCGTATACATCGTCTTGCGACTTCGCACGGACCTGTGTTTTTAGTAAACAGTCGCTTCCCCCTGGTCTCTGCGGCCCCGCCACGCTCCGGACAGCATGTGTCCATCACGATAGGGGCCCCCCTTCTCCCGAAGTTACGGGGGCATTTTGCCGAGTTCCTTAACCATAATTCTCTCGATCGCCTTAGTATTCTCTACCTGATCACCTGTGTCGGTTTGGGGTACGGGCGGCTAAAACCTCGCGTCGATGCTTTTCTCGGCAGCATAGGATCACCGGATCCCCCCATACGGGGGTCCCATCGGGTCTCAGGCATCATGAACGGCGGATTTGCCTACCGTTCGCCCTACATCCTTAGACCGGGGCAACCATCGCCCGGCCCGGCTACCTTCCTGCGTCACACCTGTTAATACGCTTGCCTCCCAGGTTTCGGTCCCGCGCTCCACCAAAACCCTCACACCACAAGGGTGAAAAGGGCAGGTCTCGGGCGGTTAGTATCCCCTGTTCAGCATGGGCGGTTTTTCGCCGGTACGGGAATATCAACCCGTTGTCCATCGACTACGCCTGTCGGCCTCGCCTTAGGTCCCGACTTACCCAGGGCAGATTAGCTTGACCCTGGAACCCTTGATCATTCGGCGGACGGGTTTCTCACCCGTCTTTCGCTACTCATGCCTGCATTCTCACTCGTGTAGGCTCCACCGCTGGTTTACACCGCGACTTCACTGCCCACACGACGCTCCCCTACCCATCCAGACGCCTGAACCACAAGGGCTTAGCAAAAATCTGAATGCCACAACTTCGGCGGTGTACTTGAGCCCCGCTACATTGTCGGCGCGGAATCACTTGACCAGTGAGCTATTACGCACTCTTTTAAGGATGGCTGCTTCTAAGCCAACCTCCTGGTTGTCTTCGCAACTCCACATCCTTTCCCACTTAGCACACGCTTAGGGGCCTTAGTTGGTGGTCTGGGCTGTTTCCCTCTCGACTATGAAGCTTATCCCCCACAGTCTCACTGCTGCGCTCTCACTTACCGGCATTCGGAGTTTGGCTGACGTCAGTAACCTTGTAGGGCCCATTAGCCATCCAGTAGCTCTACCTCCGGTAAGAAACACGCAACGCTGCACCTAAATGCATTTCGGGGAGAACCAGCTATCACGAAGTTTGATTGGCCTTTCACCCCTACCCACAGCTCATCCCCTCCATTTTCAACTGAAGTGGGTTCGGTCCTCCACGACGTCTTACCGTCGCTTCAACCTGGCCATGGGTAGATCACTTCGCTTCGGGTCTAGATCACGCCACTGCAACGCCCTGTTCAGACTCGCTTTCGCTACGGCTTCCCCACACGGGTTAACCTCGCGACGTAACACTAACTCGCAGGCTCATTCTTCAAAAGGCACGCCGTCACAACTACAAGGCTGCTCCGACGGATTGTAAGCACACGGTTTCAGGTACTGTTTCACTCCCCTCCCGGGGTACTTTTCACCTTTCCCTCACGGTACTGGTCCGCTATCGGTCATTAGGGAGTATTTAGGCTTATCAGGTGGTCCTGACAGATTCACACGGGATTTCTCGGGCCCCGTGCTACTTGGGATACTCTCCGGGCGGCATGACAACATTTCGGTTACGGGGCTCACACCCTCTCTGGCCGGCCTTTCAAGACCGTTCACCTATGCCCATGCAACACACCCCACTGTCCCGGCAGAGACAGAACGGAAAGTCCCACAACCCCGACCATGCAACGCCCGCCGGCTATCACACATGGAACGGTTTAGCCTGATCCGCGTTCGCTCGCCACTACTAACGGAATCACTATTGTTTTCTCTTCCTGCGGGTACTGAGATGTTTCACTTCCCCGCGTTCCCTCCACGCACCCTATGTGTTCAGATGCGGGTCACCAGGTCACTCGCGCGCCTGGCGGGGTTTCCCCATTCGGACACCCTGGGATCACAGTCCGGTTATCGACTCCCCCAGGCTTATCGCAGATTCCTACGTCCTTCTTCGGCTCCTAATGCCAAGGCATCCACCGTGTGCTCTTAAAAACTTGACCACAAAAGATCAATCAGTAATTTTCGAGAGAACCATGAAAACCACCGCCCCGCCCCAAAGGACAGAAACGACAGATCCAGGTTCATATTCTTGGAAATTGCTTCTTATAAAAGATGCTCGCGTCCACTATGTAGTTCTCAAACAACAACCCCAGACCACACACCCCACACACCAGAACCCCCGCAAAAGGGGCCCATCACAGTGCATGCTCGCTGCAGCCGGGAAACCAGAAACACACAAGCCCCACACCCCGCACCCCCACCCCCCGCAAAAGAGGAAGAACGCCCGGGCCATGGTCCTGTTGTCTCAGGACCCAACAGTGTGCCAAACACGAAACCGCCCCATCCCCGTCCGCACCGTTCCAGGACACCCGAACCCCGAAGGGAACGAACATGTCCGTACTGGGTGCCGGCAGAAAAACCGGCGGCCGCTATTTGCTGATATTCCACCCGTGAGCACCCGCCGCAGAACAATCGTCTGCGCAACGGGCGTACTCCTGACAACACCACCACACAGACATAACGCCTGGCAGGGTTGTTGTAGGTGCTCCTTAGAAAGGAGGTGATCCAGCCGCACCTTCCGGTACGGCTACCTTGTTACGACTTAGTCCCAATCGCCAGTCCCACCTTCGACAGCTCCCTCCCACAAGGGGTTAGGCCACCGGCTTCGGGTGTTACCAACTTTCGTGACTTGACGGGCGGTGTGTACAAGGCCCGGGAACGTATTCACCGCAGCGTTGCTGATCTGCGATTACTAGCGACTCCGACTTCATGGGGTCGAGTTGCAGACCCCAATCCGAACTGAGACCGGCTTTTTGGGATTAGCTCCACCTCACAGTATCGCAACCCTTTGTACCGGCCATTGTAGCATGCGTGAAGCCCAAGACATAAGGGGCATGATGATTTGACGTCGTCCCCACCTTCCTCCGAGTTGACCCCGGCAGTCTCCCATGAGTCCCCGCCATTACGCGCTGGCAACATGGAACGAGGGTTGCGCTCGTTGCGGGACTTAACCCAACATCTCACGACACGAGCTGACGACAACCATGCACCACCTGTGAACCGGCCCCAAAGGGGAAGGACTGTTTCCAGCCCGGTCCGGCCCATGTCAAGCCTTGGTAAGGTTCTTCGCGTTGCATCGAATTAATCCGCATGCTCCGCCGCTTGTGCGGGCCCCCGTCAATTCCTTTGAGTTTTAGCCTTGCGGCCGTACTCCCCAGGCGGGGCACTTAATGCGTTAGCTACGGCGCGGAAAACGTGGAATGTCCCCCACACCTAGTGCCCAACGTTTACGGCATGGACTACCAGGGTATCTAATCCTGTTCGCTCCCCATGCTTTCGCTCCTCAGCGTCAGTTAATGCCCAGAGACCTGCCTTCGCCATCGGTGTTCCTCCTGATATCTGCGCATTTCACCGCTACACCAGGAATTCCAGTCTCCCCTACATCACTCTAGTCTGCCCGTACCCACCGCAGATCCGGAGTTGAGCCCCGGACTTTCACGGCAGACGCGACAAACCGCCTACGAGCTCTTTACGCCCAATAATTCCGGATAACGCTTGCGCCCTACGTATTACCGCGGCTGCTGGCACGTAGTTAGCCGGCGCTTCTTCTGCAGGTACCGTCACTTTCGCTTCTTCCCTACTGAAAGAGGTTTACAACCCGAAGGCCGTCATCCCTCACGCGGCGTCGCTGCATCAGGCTTGCGCCCATTGTGCAATATTCCCCACTGCTGCCTCCCGTAGGAGTCTGGGCCGTGTCTCAGTCCCAGTGTGGCCGGTCACCCTCTCAGGCCGGCTACCCGTCGTCGCCTTGGTGAGCCATTACCTCACCAACAAGCTGATAGGCCGCGAGTCCATCCAAAACCACAAAAAGCTTTCCACCCCCCACCATGCGATGAGGAGTCATATCCGGTATTAGACCCAGTTTCCCAGGCTTATCCCAGAGTTAAGGGCAGGTTACTCACGTGTTACTCACCCGTTCGCCACTAATCCCCCCAGCAAGCTGGGGATCATCGTTCGACTTGCATGTGTTAAGCACGCCGCCAGCGTTCATCCTGAGCCAGGATCAAACTCTCCGTTGAAGAACAGACACAACCAAAGAACCACGGGAAAACGCGGAACCAGGCTGCACAAAATTTGAAACCAGCTGTAAAAACCATGCCATCCACGGGGTGGACAACACAGCCAAACAACCAATCAATAAAACAATTGGTATCAACAAACTTGGCACACTATTGAGTTCTCAAACAACAGACACATTCGAGTACTTCTCGAAACAATTTCTTTTGTTTCGCATTTCCTCGTCGCTACATTTCTACTTTATTGCATTCATTTCTGCTTTGCAAATCCGGCATTTTTCCCGGAATTCTGGCAGCAGAAGCAAATCTGCCCAGCAATTATCAAGCAATTTCAATTTCCCGGTGCTATGACCAGGAAGAATTGCTTCTTTTTGTTGGGGGTTGGTCGCCACTCAGTGGCGGCGACTCAGAAGACATTACACGCTCGACATCGGCCGTGCAAATCGGCCGGTGAGGAGCATGGGGGGTGCGGCAGCTACAGCGGCGCGACCCGCCTTAGCCGGGAACCACGACAGGAACGACATGCCGGCTAAGCTCCGGCCACTTCCACCGTTGCGAGGTTCTTTTTGCCCCGGCGCAGCAGCAGGTAGCGGCCGTGGAGCAGCTCTTCGGCGCCGATGACGGCGTCGGGATCTGAAATTTTGGCGTTGTTCACGTAGGCGCCGCCCTCCCCCACGGTGCGCCGGGCCGCGGACTTGCTCTCGGACAAACCGGTCGCCACAAGCAAGTCGATGATGCCGAGGCCGGAACCCTCCACGGTGGCAGAAGGCAGTTCCGCCGTCGCGGCCTTCAAACTCTCTGCATCCAGCGCTGTCAGGTCCCCGCCGCCGAACACTGCCGCAGAGGCCGCGATGACTTTTTCGGTGGCGTCGACGCCGTGCACCAGGGACGTGACCTCGTAGGCAAGTTTCCGCTGGCCTTCGCGGGCGAACGGCCGCTCTACAACTGACGCTTCCAAAGCTTCGATGTCGGCACGGCTGAGGAAGGTGAAGACTTTGAGCCGGGCGGCGACGTCGGCGTCGGCGGTGTTGAGCCAGAACTGGTAAAAGGCGTACGGGCTGCACATCTCGGCGTCGAGCCAGATAGCGTTGCCCTCGCTTTTGCCAAACTTGGTTCCATCCGCGTTGGTGATCAACGGGGTGCCCAGGGCGTGAACGTGCTTGCCCTCAACCTTGCGGATCAGGTCCGTACCACTCGTAAGGTTGCCCCATTGGTCCGATCCCCCGGTCTGCAGCACACAGCCGTAGTCGCGGAACAGCTGCAGGTAGTCCATCCCTTGCAGGATCTGGTAGCTGAACTCGGTGTAGCTGATGCCCTCGTCCGAATTCAGCCGCGTGGCCACGATGTCCTTTTTGATCATCGTGCCGACGCGGAAATGCTTCCCGATCCCGCGCAGGAAGTCGATGGCGCTCAGTGGGGCGGTCCAGTCGAGATTGTTGACCATCCGCGCCGCGTTGTCGCCGTCGAAGCTGAGGAAGCGCTGCACCTGGCCTTGCAGCCGGCCGACCCATTCCGCCACGGTTTCCGGGGTGTTGAGCACGCGCTCCGCGGTCTGCCGCGGGTCACCAATGAGGCCGGTGGAACCGCCCACCAGGCCCAGGGGCTTGTGCCCGGCCAGCTGCAGCCGGCGCATCAGCAGCAGCTGTACAAGGTTGCCCAGGTGCAGGCTCGGTGCGGTGGGATCGAAGCCGCAGTAGTAGGTGGCGGGGGCGCCGGCGAGCAGCTTTTCCAGCTCCGCCTCGTCGGTGGAGACGTGGACCAGGCCGCGCCATTTCAGCTCCTGCCAGATGTTGGCGAAGCCGGGGTCGTTCTGTTGGGACTGAAGATTCGTAAGCTCGGGCACGGAATCTAAGTTAGCAGGATCGGTCCGGCGGGACGGCCCTGCACCGGCTCGTGACAGAGAGAGCCGGTGCAGGCCGGGCCGCTACTCTTCGATGCCCGCCGGCACGCCGGCGGACGCGATGAGCCGTAACCGCTGGGTGGGGCGGGTCATCGCCACGTACAGATCCCCCACCCGGCCGTGCTCGTGGTTCAGCATGGTCGACGGTTCCAGTACCACAACGCCGTCGAACTCCAGCCCCTTGGCCTCGCGGGGGCTGATCACGACAATGTCCTGCTCGTAGCTCCCGGCGCCGGTACCGACCCTGCGGCCGTAGGCGCCGCGCAGCGCCTTGGCGGCTTCCGGAAGGAGCCCGCCGTCGGCGATCACCGCCAGCAGGCCGCCGTCGAGCGCGTCGATCTCCTCGGGAAGGACCTCAAGAAGCCGGCCGACAACCGCGCCGGACTCGACCTGGTCGATCAGCGGGGACCAGCGGCCCTCGCGGACGGCCTTCGGGGCTGAAACAACAAGCCCTGCGGCGTTCGCCATCCGGGCAGCCGCCTCGGCGATCTGCGACGGGGTGCGGTAGTTGACAGTGAGCTCCTCGAGCTGCCAGCGGTCCCCGAACATCGGCGCCAGTGCACTCTGCCAGGACTTGGCCCCGGCCACAGAGCTTGTCTGGGCAATGTCACCGACAATGGTGAAGGACTTCAGCGGGCAGCGGCGGACCAGCAGCCGCCACTGCATGGGCGAGAGCTCCTGCGCCTCGTCCACCACGATGTGTCCGAACGCCCACGTACGGTCCGTGGTGGCGCGTTCGGCCGCGGTGAGCCGTGCCTCGCGCTCCTGGTTTTGGTCCACCAGTTCCTCAGCCGAGATCAGGACGTCCACACCCGCTGTTTCCATGTTGACGAGCGTCTGCTTGGCGTTCGCCAGGTCCCGGGCACGGTCGTGCTCCTGCTGGGCCAGCCCGCGGCCGGCGGCCGGATCCAGTTCGCCGAGCAGTTCGGCGGCCTCGTCCAGCAGGGGCACGTCGGCTTCGGTCCACGGGGATCCGGCCGGCCGGAGCAGCAGTGCCCGCTCGGCGGGGTTAAGGTTCGGGGTGCAGGCCTCAAGGATGGCCGGTTTGCTCAGCAACTCCCCCACGAGCTTTTCGGGCGTCATCGGCATCCAGCACAGGTTCAAGGCAACCCGGACGTCCCGGGCCGAGCGGACGTCCTCGGCAAGGTAGGAGCGGTCGGCGTTGTTGCCGATACTGCCCGCCTCAACGAGTTCGGTCATTTGTTCGGTCAGTTCACGGAGCAGGATCTTGACGAAGGACACCCGGGCTTCGTTGTGCGGCTTCCCGGTGGCCCGCGCCTTCTCCCGGGCGCGGCGGACCTGGCGCGGGGTCAGCACCAGCTTGCGGCCGTCGACTTCCAGGATGCGGTTCCCGGCCGGGATGCGCTGGCGGTTCGCAACCGCGTTCGCCACCACCTCGGCCATCTCCAGCCGTCCCTTTATGGCAGCGACGTCGGAGTCGTCCTCGACGACGGCGTGGATGCCGGGCATCAGCCGGCCCAGGCTGGCCATCACGACGCCGGTCTCGCCGAGGGAGGGCAGCACCCGCTCGATGTAGTTCATGAACGACGACGACGGCCCCACCAGCAGCACGCCGGCCGTCTTGAGCCGCTCCCGGTGCGTGTACAGCAGGTAGGCGGCGCGGTGCAGGGCGACGGCGGTTTTTCCGGTGCCAGGTCCGCCCTGGACCACGAGCGCGCCGGAAATTGAAGAGCGGATGATCCGGTCCTGTTCGGACTGGATCGTACCGACGATGTCCGACATGCGTCCGGTGCGCTTAGAGTTCAGGGCGGCAAGCAGCGCCCCCTCGCCCTGCAGGGAATCGCTGTCGGCGAGCATGTCGGCGTCGAGCACGTCATCCTCGATGGCCTTGACCTGGCGGCCCTGCAGAATCAGGTGGCGGCGGCGGCGCACACCCTGCCGGTCAAAGGCCGTGGCCTGGTAAAAGTGTCCGGCTTCCGGGGCACGCCAGTCCACCATGAGCCGCTGCAAATCGTCGGTGGTCAGGCCGATGCGGCCGATGTACTGGGCCTCTCCAGAGTCAAGGTCAAGGCGGCCAAACACGAGGCGGTCGTCGACGGCGTCGAGCTGGGCGAGACGGTCCTCGTACAGTGCGGCAAACGCGTCACGCTCGGAGACGTTCTGCATGGTGCCCACGGCGCCGGCGCGGCGGACCTGGGCCAGTTGGGCACGCTCTTCTCCGCCCGCAACTCATCCAGCCGGGCGTACAGTCCGGCCACGTAGTCGCGTTCATGGGCCAAATCTGCGTCGTGCATGGAACGTTCCCCTATCGAAAAAGACAGACCAACCATTCTACAGCGATTTTCGCGATCGCTCCTTAAATATGTCGGTTTACATCAGGTCCGGACTTTTTTCAGGCATTCTACCGACGCCGGCACGCCCGTCCAGTGACAAGGCGGGTCGGCGGCGCGGCACTTCCGGGCCGCGGCGCGCCAGGGCGGAGGCTCTCTGGCGCCGGCTCCGCTACAAGTTCAGCAGGGAATGGATGCGGTGCCCGGCGAGGGCGGCCCGGCCGTTGAGGTCGCCCAGTTCCATTACGACGCCGACGCCGGCCACCTCGACCTCGCAACGTTCGAACAACCGGGCAGCCGCGCCCAGGGTGCCGCCGGTGGCGAGGACATCGTCGAGGATGAGTACCCGCGTGCCGGGAGCGAGATCCGAGGTATGCAACTCCAGGGTGGCGGTGCCGTACTCCAGCGCGTAATCCTCCGACACCACCTCGCGGGGCAACTTGCCGGCTTTGCGCACGGTGACGACGCCGGTGCCGGTCGCGTATGCCGCGGCGGCGGCGAGCAGAAAGCCCCGCGCTTCGACGCCTGCGACGGCGTCAAACTGGCCGTGGAACGGCTCGACCAGGGCGTCCACGACGGCCTTCAGCGCGGCGCCGTCCGCGAAGACCGGGGTCAGGTCCTTGAAGACGATGCCCGGTTTGGGATAGTCCGGGACGGTGGCACAAAGGCTGGTGATCTGCTCGCCCACGGTCATTGTCGTGTCCGGCTGGGGAAGGTCCTGCTCGCGTTGTTTCACCCATCAATCTTACTGGCTGGTAGCAATCCCGCCCTGCCGGTTGCGGCCGATCACGCCGTCCTGACTTTCGCTGCCTTGTACTTGGACACCGTGGGGTCGCCGCTGAGCCAGAAGCGCCAGGGATAGTTATCGGACCCGCCCGCCCCGGAGACGCCTACCCGCGGACCGGAGCTGATGTCGGTCGCCGGATCGGCCGGCAGCTCGAGCCGGAACGGTGCGGCCAGGGCATCGCGGCCGCTGTCCGCCGTCGTCAGTCCCAGCGACGTGGCGAACCGGGCGGGACCGCTGGCCAGGTCCTTGCGGGCTTTCGACGTCGGCCGCCGTACCAGGGCCAGCTCTTCGCCCGCGACAACTTCGCCGGCGCGCAGGAGCAGGGCGGAAGCCACACCCTCCGGGCCACAGACGATGTTGGTGCAGTGGTGCATACCGTAGGTGAAGTACACGTACAGGTGGCCGGCCGGGCCGAACATCGGGGCGTTGCGGCGGGTCTGGCCGCGGAACGTGTGCGAGCCCGGATCCGGGTGCAGTGAGTCCTCCGGTCCGAGGTACGCCTCGACCTCGGTGATCCGCACCGCTACCGGCCCGCTGTGGCTCTCGTGCGTGAGTACGGCCCCGAGCAGCAGCGGGGCCACCGTGCGGGGGTCCTGGGACAAAAGCCCGCGCAGGGCCTCGGGCGTCAGGTGCGAATCCATTCTTCGACCTTAACAAACCGGTGCAACCACCTGCCCGGAAGCGCCCTACGGCTGTGTCCGATTTCCGCTAGCGGGGGGCCGTACGAAGCTGGCAAGATGAAGCCATGGACTTTTGGCAGCGCTATCGGGCGATCGACGCCCGGGACCCCCGTTTCGACGGGCAGTTCTACACCGCTGTCCGCACCACCGGCATCTACTGCCGGCCCTCCTGCCCGGCACGGACCCCCAAGGCGGGCAACGTTACCTTCTATGAGACGTCCGCCGCCGCGCACGACGCGGGTTACCGGGCGTGCAAACGCTGCCTGCCCGAAGCAGTGCCGGGAACGCCGGCCTGGAATGTGCGCTCGGACATCGCCGGCAGGGCGATGCGGCTGATCAACGACGGGGTGATCAACCGCGACGGTGTGGAAGGTCTAGCCGCACGGCTGGGCTATTCCTCGCGGCAGCTCAACCGCATCCTCAGCCACGAACTCGGCGCCGGTCCGCTCTCCCTCGCCCGGGCCAGCCGGGCCCAGACCGCCAGAACGCTGCTGGTGTCCACGTCGATGAAGGCCGCCGACATTGCGTTCGCCGCCGGGTTCAGCAGCGTCCGCCAGTTCAACGAGACCATCGCCGAGGTCTTTGCCATGACGCCGTCGGCGTTGCGCGCGACAGCGAGGCATCCGCAGACGGCAGCCAGGACCGCCGTAACGTCCACTGCCCTGACGCTGAACCTGCCCTACCGGGAGCCGTTCGATCCGGGGGTGTTCGGTTTCCTGGCCGTCCGCGCCATCCCGGGCATCGAGGAGGGTACGTCGACGTCTTACGCCCGCACCCTGCGGCTGGCCCACGGGGACGCCCGCTTCCGGGTGGAGTACGGCGCCGACGCGCCGGGCCGGCCGATGACGCTCAGCATCGGCGCCGTGGACCTGCGGGACCTCTCCTCGCTGCTCAGCCGGGTTCGGCGCCTGCTCGACCTCGACGCCGACCCGGTCGCCATCGACACTGCCCTCGGCGCGGACCCCCGTCTGGCGGGCAGCGTCGCCGCCGCACCCGGGATGCGGATGCCCGGCGCCGTGGACCCGCACGAGTTGCTGATCCGCGCCATGATCGGCCAGCAGATTACGGTCGCTGCGGCGAGGACGGCTCTGGTCCAGCTCGCCGCGTCCGGCCGCGAGTGCCTGGTGCCGGCGGAGGGACTGCAGCGGCTTTTCCCGACGGCGGCTGACATCGCGGATGCCGGCTTCGCGCTGCTGCGCGGCCCGCAGCGCCGGATCGACGCCATCCGCGGTGCCGCCGCGGCCATCGCGGCCGGCGACCTTGAGTTCGGCTACGGCGACGACCTGGCCGGACTGCAGGCCAAGCTCCTGCCGCTGGCCGGCGTCGGACCGTGGACCGTGGGGTACCTCGCGATGCGCGTGATCGGCGCCCCGGATGTGTTCCTGGCCAATGACGCCGCGGTCCGCAACGGCATCCGCTCGCTGGCGGCCGGTACGTCTGGGCCCGGTACGTCTGGGCCCGGTCCGTCCTCCCCCGGTTCGTCCTCCCCCGATTTTCGGGAGGTCAGTCCCTGGCGGTCCTACGCCACGATGCATCTGTGGCGGGCGGCCGCAGCCAAGAAACCTGCTCCCAAGAAAGTGACCCGATGAATGCCCAGCTGTTGACCATGTCCACCCCGGACGGCCCGTTCACCATCATTGCCCGCGACGGCGCTGTCCTGGCCTCGGGCTGGACCGCCGTGCCGGGCGAGCTGACGGGCCAAATCCATCCGACGCTGCTGCCCGGCAGTTATGAAGCCGTCTCCTCGTTGGGACCTATCTCGGCCGCCGTCGAGGCGTTCTACGCCGGCAGCCCGCAGGCCGCGATGGAGGTGCCGGTCAGGCAACTGTCCGGTCCCTTCCGCAGCCACGCGTGGGAGATGCTCCGGACCGTCACCGCCGGGCACCCGGTGACCTATACCGAATACGCCGAACTGTCCGGCAACGCCAAGGCCGTCCGGGCGGCAGCCAGCGCCTGCGCCTTCAACGCAGCGGCCCTGTTCGTTCCGTGCCACCGGGTGATCCGGACCGACGGAAGCCTGGGTGGTTTCCGCTGGGGCCTGGCGGTCAAGGAAAGCCTGCTGGAGCGGGAGCGGCAAGTGGCCTTGGCGGTGCAGGCGTAATCCGCCAGCCCTGACCTGCCGGCCCTGGTGGGCGAGTACTTGGTGCGCGAGTACCTGGTCCGTCAGGCCTGGTTCGTTACCGGAACGCCCGCGGGCCAGGGCAGTAGCTCGGGCAGGTCGACGCCGTCGGCTGCGGCGGTGGCGCGGAGACTGCCCAGGGTGGGGGTGCGGCCGGCCAGCCACGCGGCGATGTCGGTGAGCATGCCGTTGATGACAGTGGATCGTCCGCCAGCGGCGCCGAGTGTGACGGACGGCAGGCCGAGCGGCTGGAGCACGAACCGTTGGCCCTCGGGCACCCGGGCGGAGAGAAAGTTGAAGAGGTTCTCGCAGAAGGGCCGGCTCCAGGTCTCCGGGCCGCGGCCGGTGCCCAGGTCGGTGGCGTGGATGGTGAGCTCGCGCCAGAGCGCCAGCCCGCCGTCGAACACCACGCCGTCGCGGAAGGTGATCGGCGCCTGCCAGCCTGCCGCGTCGAGCGTCCCGAACGCCTCCAGTGCACGGCCGATGGCTGCTTCCACCGCGGCCCGGTGCTGCTCGGCGCCGTGCCCGGCGCTGAGTTCGATGGCACGGTTCCGTCCCTCGGAGCCGCCGTCGTACAGCTCGATCTTCTCGCCGCGGGCCGCGTACTCGAGCTGCCGCGCCATGGCGTTGCCAATCCCGGCTACGTGTGCGAGGACGTGGCCGCGGGTCCAGCCGGGCAGTTCCGACGGGGCCGCGACCTCCGCGTCTGTCAGTTTTGCGGCGATTCCGGTCACGACGTCGGCGGCGCGGCGGAGTTCCTCCAGCAGGTTTTCGGGGGTGATTGAAGTCATGGCGCCCATCCTAACCGAGCCACCGGATTAGTGGGGATTAACCCAGTTCGGCTTGTCAGCCTGGTCCGTAGCGGTGCCGGATGTGCCGGCGGTCGTGCCGTGCCTGCCAGAACTCGAACTCCCGGGGTCGGATCGCGTAAAGCTGCCACGCCGGGTTCATACTGCCGTCGGCGCCGGGCCGGGCCGCCCAGTCGGCGGCGGAGGCCGCCGCGGAAAGCAGCACCACATCCCCCGCGACGCGCACCTGGCGGCCCTGCTGCTGCCAGAAGAAGTTCAGCGCGGCGTGCGGGTTGGCGGCAAGCTCCAGGCCCTTGCGGGACTCCCGGGACGTCGCGAAGTGCCAGCCGGCGTCGTCGATGTCCTTGAGGATCAGCATCCGCGACGACGGCCTTCCCAACTTGTCCGCCGTGGCCAGGCTGCAGGCGTTCGGCTGCGGCACACCGGCGGCCAGTGCTTCGGCGAGCCACTGCCGGAACAGTGCCGCCGGATCCGCAGGCGCCTGATCCGGGTCGAAGTCCGGCAGGTCGTCGGGAAAGTCGGGCAGGGCGCGCAGCAGTTCACGGAACGATTCGCTCATGCACCCACCTTAAACGCCGCCGAGTTGGCACGTCACGGCAATGTTTTGGAAAACACTGCTGTGAAGTGCCAACTCGGTGCAGCGGAGGCTGGTTACCGGCCCGCGTAGGCGCGGACTCCGTCGAGTTCCGTTTCGAGCGCCTGCAGCTGGCGTTCGACGGCGGCCGGTGCGGTGCCGCCCTGGGAGTTCCGGCTGTTGAGCGAGCCTGCGGTGGACAGGACCGTGCGGACCTCCGGCGTCAGGTGCTCCGAGATGGCGGCGTATTCCTCGTCCGTCAGGTCCCAGAGTTCGACGTCGCGGCTTTCGGCCTGCTTCACGGCGGCGCCGGAGAGTTCATGCGCCTCGCGGAACGGCACGCCCTGCCGGACCAGCCACTCGGCGATGTCGGTTGCCAGCGCGAAGCCCTGGGGCGCCAGGGATTCCATCCGTTCGGTGTTGAACTTCAGCGTCGCAATCATCCCGGAGACGGCCGGAAGCAGCAGTTCGAGGGTGTCGGCGGCGTCGAAGACCGGTTCCTTGTCCTCCTGCAGGTCGCGGTTGTACGCCAGGGGCAGGCCCTTGAGCGTGGCAAGCAGCCCGGTCAGGTCACCGATCAGCCGGCCTGCCTTGCCGCGCGCCAGTTCGGCCACGTCCGGGTTCTTCTTCTGCGGCATGATCGAGGAGCCGGTGGAGTAGGAGTCATGCAGGGTCACGAAGGAGAACTCCTTGGTGGCCCAGAGGATGACTTCCTCCGAGACCCGGGACAGGTCCACGCCGATCATGGCCGAGACCCAGGCGAACTCGGCGAAGACGTCGCGGGAGGCGGTGCCGTCGATCGAGTTGTGCGTGGCCGAGTTGAAACCCAGATCCGCCGCGACGGCCTCCGGGTCCAGGCCGAGCGAAGACCCGGCGAGGGCACCGGAGCCGTACGGCGAGACGCCCGCGCGCTTGTCCCAGTCGGCCAGCCGCTGGACATCGCGCAGCAGCGCCCAGGCGTGCGCCAGCAGGTGGTGGCTGAGCAGCACCGGCTGGGCGTGCTGCAGGTGGGTGCGGCCCGGCATGGCCACCCCCTGATGCGTCTTGGCCTGGTCCACCAGCGCGTCGATCGTGGCGAGCACGCCGCGGGCGATGATCCGGGCGTGGTCGCGCAGGAACATCCGGCCCAGGGTGGCCACCTGGTCGTTGCGGGACCGGCCGGCGCGGAGCTTCCCGCCCAGCTGCGGACCGGCGCGTTCGATCAGGCCGCGCTCCAGCGAGCCGTGCACGTCCTCGTCGGATTCGGCCGGCGTATACGCGCCGGAGGCCACGTCCTCGTCCAGCCGGTCGAGGGCGTCGAGCATGCCGGAGAGCTCGGCGTCGTCGAGAAGCCCGGCCTTGTGCAGCACCCGGGCGTGCGCCCGGGACCCGGCAATGTCGTAGCGGGCCAGCCGCCAGTCAAAGTGGGTGGACTTGCTCAGCGCCGCGAGGGCGTCCGCGGGACCGCCGGCGAACCGGCCGCCCCAGAGGGCGCCTTCGTTCGTCCCCGAGCGCCCCCCGGCCTCGCTTCGCTCGGCCGGGGACCCCTGCGCTCGTGGGCCCATCTGAGCCTTGCTGGTTTGGTGCTCAGCCACAGGGGCTACTTTCCCGCGACGCGGATGTCGCGGCCGGAGGCGACCTTGGCGGACATGCCCCACAGCTCGATGAAGCCCTTCGCCATCGACTGGTCAAAGGTGTCGCCGGTGTCGTAGGTGGCGAGCGAGAAGTCGTACAGCGAGGTGTCGGAGCGGCGGCCGTTGACGACGGCCTGGCCGCCGTGGAGGGTCATCCGGATGTCGCCCGTGACGTAGCGCTGGGTGTCCTCGATGAAGGCGTCCAGGGAACGCTTGAGCGGGGAGAACCACTGGCCGTCGTACACCAGTTCGGACCAGCGCTGGCCAACGGTGGCCTTGAAGCGGGCCTGCTCGCGCTCGACGGTGATGTCCTCGAGGTGCTTGTGCGCGGTGATCAGCGCCATCGCGCCCGGCGCCTCGTAAATTTCGCGGGACTTGATGCCGACGAGGCGGTCCTCAACGACGTCGATCCTGCCGACGCCCTGGGCGCCGGCGCGGCGGTTCAGTTCCTTGATGGCCTGCAGCGGGGTGACCTTGACGCCGTCGATGGCCACCGGGATACCGGCTTCGAAGGAGATGATGACCTCGTCCGGCGCCGGCGGGAACTCCGGGGTCGCAGTGTAGTCGTAGATGTCCTTCGTCGGGCCGTTCCAGATGTCTTCGAGGTAGCCGGTTTCGACGGCGCGGCCCCAGACGTTCTGGTCGATCGAGTACGGGTTCTTCTTGGTGGTCTCGATCGGCAAGCCCTTTTCCTCGGCGAAGGCGATGGCCTTGTCACGGGTCAGGGCAAGGTCGCGGACCGGTGCGATGCATTTCAGGTCCGGGCCGAGGGTCTGGATGCCGACTTCGAAGCGGACCTGGTCGTTGCCCTTGCCGGTGCAGCCGTGCGCGACCGTGGTGGCGCCGAACTCTCGGGCCGCCTTGACCAGGTGCTTGACGATGACCGGGCGGGAGATCGCGGAAACGAGCGGGTAGTGGCCCTGGTAGAGGCCGTTGGCCTTCAGCGTGGGCATGCAGTATTCGTTCGCGAACTCATCCGAGGCGTCGGCGACATAGGCTTCGACGGCGCCGCAGCCGAGGGCGCGCTGCCGGATGGTCTCCAGCGATTCGCCGCCCTGTCCGACGTCGACCGCCACGGCGATGACCTCGGCGCCGGTCGCTTCACCGATCCAGCCGATGGCTACGGAAGTATCGAGGCCACCGGAGTAGGCCAGCACAATACGCTCAGTCACTTGAAACGCTCCTTAGTTGTTGTGTTCTTCATTGTCTGTGAAAGTTCATGGCTTAGGGTCACTGCCCGGCCTCTTCGGCCAGCTGCAGGAAGCGGGCCGCCGTGGCGGCCCCGCCGAGCGGGTCCCGGGTGACCAGCAAGACGGTGTCGTCCCCGGCGATGGTGCCCAGGATCGACGGCATCACCGAGTGGTCGATCGCGAGGGCGAGGAAGTTCGCGGCCCCTGGCGGGGTGCGGAGCACCACGAGGTTTCCGGAGGCCTCCGCCGTGACCAGCAGTTCCCCGCACAGCCGGGCGAGCCGGGCGTCGAGGATTTCCTGGGTCACACCGCTCTTGGCGCCGCGTTCCCCGCCTTCCCCCGGGACCGCATAGACGAGCACGCCGTCCTTGCCCCGGACCCGGACGGCCCCGAGCTCCACCAGGTCGCGGGACAGGGTCGCCTGGGTGACCTGGACGCCGTCGTCGGCGAGCAGGGCCGCGAGCTCGGCCTGCGAGCGGACCGATTCACCGGTGAGGATCGCGGTGATCCGCGACTGCCGGGCCGTCTTGGTGGCCGGGCTGGCCCCCTGGGCGGCGGGCTGGACGGACATCAGTCCAGCCCGTCGGCGGCGGCCGGCGCGTCAACCCGCGCTAGGCCCTCGACGACGGCAAGGCCGGAGCGGTGCAGCAGCCACGCCATCAGGGCCTTCTGCGCGTGCAGCCGGTTCTCGGCCTCGTCCCAGACCACCGACTGCGGGCCGTCGATTACGCCGGCAGAGATCTCGTACCCGCGATACGCCGGGAGGCAGTGCAGCACGACAGCATCCGGTGCCGCGAGCGTCATTGCATCCTCGTCCACCGAGTAGGCACGGAAGAGCTGCAGCCGGGCTTCCTTCTCGGCTTCCTGGCCCATCGACACCCAGGTGTCCGTGGCGACGACGTCGGCTCCGCGAAGTGCCTCGGCGGCGTCGACGGTGACCAGCACGGATCCGCCGGTCTGGGCGGCGCGCTCCTCGGCGGCGGCGACGATTTCCGGGGCGGGCAGGTAGCCCTCGGGGCCGGTGATCCGTACGTGCATGCCGGCGGTGACGCCGGCAAGCAGGTAGGAATTTGCCATGTTGTTGGCGGCGTCGCCCAGGTAGGTCATCGTGAGGCCCGCCAGGCTGCCCTTGTGTTCCTTGATGGTCAGCAGGTCCGCCAGCAGTTGGCAGGGGTGGTAGTCATCGCAGAGGGCGTTGATCACCGGGACGCGGGAGTTCTCGGCCATGGCCACGAGGCCGGCGTGTGCGCCGGTCCGCCACACAATGGTGGACACCATCCGCTCAAGCACCTTGGCGGTGTCCTCGACGGATTCCTTGTGGCCGATCTGCGCCTCGCCGGGGTTGATGATCAGCGCGTTGCCGCCCAGATCGGCGATGCCGGTGGCGAAGGACACCCGGGTGCGGGTGGAGGTCTTGTCGAAGATCACGGCGACGGTCTTGCGCCCGTTGCCCTCGGCGGCGAACGGCTGGACGCTGTACGGGGCAGCCTTCATCCGGAGCGCCAGGTCCAGGACCTCCGCCTGCTCGGCCGGGCTGAGGTCGGTGTCTTTGAGGAAATGGCGGGTGGGCACTGCGGCAGGCAGCGTTGGAGTCGTAGGGGCGGTCACTGGGCGTCCTTTGCGGTCTGGAGGAGAGCCGGCAGCGCGGCGAGGAAACGGTCGGCCTGGTCCGTGGTGAGGATCAGCGGCGGCGCGAGCCGGATGGTGTGCGGGCCGGGGCTGTTGACGATGAAACCGGCGTTCAGGCCTGCGGTGACGACGGCGGGAGCGACGTCGGCGTCGAGGTCGAAGCCGATGAGCAGGCCTTCGCCGCGGACCTCCGTCACGCCGTCGATTCCGGCCAGGCCGGAGCGCAGGTGCTCCCCCACCTCCCGGACGTGCTCAAGGACCTGCTGGGATTCCAGCACGTGCAGGGTGGCCAGGGCCGCCGCGGTGGCCACCGGGTTGCCGCCGAACGTGGTGCCGTGCTGGCCGGCGGACAGCAGAGAAGACACGTCCGGGCCGAAAGTGACGAGGGCGCCGATCGGGAACCCGCCGCCCAGGCCCTTGGCGAGGGTCACGGCGTCGGGGACGATGCCGGCGTCCTCGCTGGCCAGCCACTTGCCGGTCCGGCCGATGCCGGTCTGGACCTCGTCCAGGATCAGCAGGGCGCCGGCTGCGGTGGTGGCCTCGCGGGCGGCCCTGAGGTAGCCGGCCGGCAGCGGACGGACGCCGGCCTCGCCTTGGATCGGTTCGAGGAAGACGGCAGCGGTGGTGTCGTCGATCTCGGCGAGGAGGGCGTCGATATCCCCGAACGGGACGTGCACGACGCCGCCGGGCAGCGGGGCGAACGGCGCCCGGTAGGCCTCCTTGGCGGTCAGCGCCAGGGCGCCCATGGTGCGGCCGTGGAAGGCACCCTCAAGAGCGATGACTTTGGTGCGCGGGAACGCTGGACTGTCCGGGCTGGCGCCCGTGTTCCGCCGGGCCAGTTTGAAGGCGGCTTCGACGGCCTCGGTGCCGGAGTTGGCGAAGAATACCTTGGACCCGGCCGGGGCCTTGGCAATTTCCAGCAGCTTCTCGGCCAGCGCTACTTGTGTGGGGCTGGTGAAGAAGTTGGAGACGTGGCCAAGGGTGGCGAGCTGGCTGGAAATCACGGAGGTGACGAACGGGTGGGCGTGGCCCAGCGCATTGACCGCGATCCCGCCGAGCAGGTCCAGGTACTCCTTGCCGTCGGCGTCCCAGACCAGGCAGCCGGCACCGCGCACCAGCACCCGCTGCGGGGTCCCGAAGACGCCCAGCAGCGAGGATGAGTAGCGGGCGAGCCAGTCGGCGCCACTGCTCATTCCCGTCATAACGGACGCTGTGGGGACCGAGCCGGCGATGGGGGCGCGGGTGTGGTCGGGCACCGCGAAGCGGGCGGGGGCCCCATCGCCGGTCGGCCGCGAACCTGCAGTTTCGTTCATGCTTTCACTTCCTCGTCCGGGACGATCTGGGTGCCGATGCCGGCGGTGGTGAAGGTTTCCAACAGCATGGAGTGCGCCAGCCGGCCGTCCACGATGTGCGCACGCTCCACCCCGCCGTCGACGGCCTTGAGGCAGGCTTCCATTTTGGGGATCATCCCCGACTCCAGGTCCGGCAGCAGCCGGCGCAGTTCGGAGGCGGTGAGCGAGGAGATCAGCGAGGAGCGGTCCGGCCAGTTGGCGTAGAGGCCTTCGACGTCGGTCAGGATCACGAGCTTGGACGCGCCGAGGGCCTCGGCGAGGGCGGCGGCGGCGGTGTCCGCGTTGACATTCAGGACCTGGCCGGTGGTCTGTGCCTGCTTTGATCCGGCGTCGAGTGCGCCGTCGTTCTCGATCTCCGGGGCAACGGTCGAGATCACCGGGATCCGGCCGGCCGCGATGATGTCCAGGATGCCCTCCGGGTTCACCCCGACGACTTCGCCGACCAGGCCCAGGTCCACTTCTTCACCATCCACCAGGGTGCCGGTGCGGATTGCGCGCAGCAGCCCGCCGTCCTCGCCGGACATCCCGACGGCGTAGGGGCCGTGCGAGTTGATCAAGCCCACCAGCTCACGCCCAACCTGGCCGGTGAGGACCATGCGGACCACGTCCATGGCCTCGGGCGTGGTGACGCGCAGGCCGCCTTTGAACTCGGATTCGATGCCGAGCCGGCTGAGCATGGCGTTGATCTGCGGACCGCCGCCGTGCACGACGACGGGGTGGATGCCGACGTGGTGCAGGAAGACGACGTCTTCGGCGAAGGCGCGCTGGAGTTCGTCATTGACCATGGCGTTGCCGCCGTACTTGATCACCATGGTGGTTCCGGCAAAACGCTGGATCCAAGGCAGCGCCTCGATCAGTGTGCCGGCCTTGTCCTGTGCGGCCGCCATGGAGGTGGTCTCACGGGGCTGGGTGTTCATCAGTGTCTGTCCTTCTGCTCGTCCCTGCTCTGCCTACCTTGCAACGGGCTCAGCTGGAGTAGGCGCTGTTTTCGTGGACGTACTCGTGGGTGAGGTCGTTGGTCCAGATGGTCGCTTCCGCGGCGCCGGCCTGCAGGTCGATCTCAACCAGGACTTCGCGCGGCTCCAGGTCAACGAGGTTGCGGTCCTCGCCGATGCTGCCGTTGCGGCAGATCTGCACGCCGTTCATGGCGACGTTGAGCCGGTCGGGTTCGAAGGCGGCATCGGTGGTGCCGACGGCGGACAGCACCCGGCCCCAGTTGGGGTCCTTGCCGAAGATCGCGGTTTTGAAGAGGTTGGAGCGGGCCACGGCCCGGCTGACCACTTCGGCGTCCTTTTCGCTCGCGGCGTTGAAGGTGCGGATGGCGATGTCGTGGCTGGAGCCTTCGGCGTCCCCGATCAGCTGGCGGGCCAGGTCCGCGCACACCTGGGTCAGGCCCTTGCCGAAGGCGCTGGCCGAGGGCACGGCCCCGGTGGCGCCGGAGGCCAGCAGCACCACGGTGTCATTGGTGGACATGCAGCCGTCCGAGTCCGCCCGGTCGAAGGTGACCCGGGTGGCGTCCCGGAGTACGACGTCGAGCAGTTCGGGTTGGACCTCCGCGTCGGTGGTCAGGACCACAAGCATGGTGGCCAGGCCCGGGGCGAGCATGCCGGCGCCCTTGGCCATGCCGCCGATGGTGAATTCCCGGCCTTCGGCGTCGGTGCCGGTGAAGACCGCCTGCTTGGACACCGAGTCGGTGGTCATAATGGCGGCTGCGGCCGCCGGGCCGCCGTCGGTGGCCAGTTCGCCTGCGGCGGCGCCGATCGCGGGGATGAGCTTGTCCATCGGAAGCTGCTCGCCGATCAGCCCGGTGGAGCAGACGAAGACGTCCGTGGCTGACACGCCGAGCACCTCGGCGGTCTTTTCCGCCGTGCTGTGGGTGTTTTGGAAGCCCTGCGGACCCGTGCAGGCGTTGGCGCCGCCGGAGTTGAGGATGACCGCGTCGACCCGGCCGTCCTTGACCACCTCACGGGACCAGTGCACCGGCGCCGCCGCCACCCGGTTGGAGGTGAAAACGGCCGCGGCTGCCTTGTTGGGGCCGTCGTTGACCACGAGGGCCAGGTCCGGGTTTCCCGAGGCTTTAAGGCCGGCCTTGACGCCGGCGGCCCGGAATCCCTTGGGCGCGGTGATGCTCACGGTGCGACTCCCTGCAGTTCGAGGCCGGCGGTTTCCGTCAGGCCGAGGGCGATGTTCATGGACTGCACGGCGCCGCCGGCGGTCCCCTTAGTGAGGTTGTCGATGGCGCAGGTGACGATGACGCGGCCGGTGTGTTCGTCGAAGGCGAGCTGCAACACGGCGTGGTTGGAGCCCTGCACGGATTTCGTGGTGGGCCATTGGCCTTCCGGCAGCAGGTGGACGAACGGTTCCTCATCGTAGGCGTCCGCCCAGGCGCGGCGCAGTTCCGCGGCGGTCACGCCGGCACGGACCTTTGCCGTGGCTGTGGCCAGGATGCCCCGGCTCATGGGCGCGAGCGTGGGGGTGAACGACACGGTGACCGGCGCACCCAGCGCGTTGGAGAGTCCCTGTTCGATTTCCGGAGTGTGCCGGTGACCGCCGCCGACGCCGTACGGGGTCATGGAACCCATCACCTCGGCGCCGATCAGGTTCACCTTGGCGGCTTTGCCCGCCCCGGAGGTGCCGGAGGCGGCGACGATCACGACGTCGTCCCCCTGCAGCAGACCGTTGCTGAAGCCCGGGGTGAGGGCCAGCAGGGCCGACGTCGGGTAGCAGCCCGGCACGGCGATCCGGTTCGCGCCGCGGAGGGCCTCCCGCTGTCCGGGCAGCTCCGGCAGCCCGTACGGCCAGGTGCCGGCGTGCTCCGAGCCGTAGAACTTCTCCCAGGCCGCGGCGTCCTCCAGCCGGTGGTCGGCGCCGGCGTCGATCACGACTGTTCCGGCGGGCAGCTGCGCGGCGATCCCCGCGGAGGCGCCGTGCGGCAGCGCGAGGAACACGACGTCGTGCCCGGCGAGGTTTTCCACCGTGGTGTCCTCGAGGATCCGGTCCGCCAGGCCATGGAGATGGGGCTGCAGTTCCCCTAGTCTGGATCCAGCGTTGCTGTGCGCGGTGATGGCGCCGATGGTGACGTCCGGATGTCCGGCCAGGAGCCGGAGCACCTCGCCGCCGGCGTAGCCGCTGGCGCCGGAAACGGCAACAGTAATAGTCATAGCGTCGAGTATACAGCAAGACTATGCACCGCTGTCGATATTTATGCATGCCCGCGTGGGCCAGCCCCTGCTGGCCCGCGGGAGCTGGCGCTACTAAGGTCTACCGGAAGCGCTACAACACTCGGAGGCGGACTTCATGCAGGCAGAACAGTGCACCGACCCGGTCGCCTACCACGGCGAGGGCCCGGTCTGGTCCGCAGCCTGGGGCGCCCTGCGCTGGGTGGACATGCTCGCCGGCGACGTTCTGTCGCTGGCCGAATCCGGCGCCGTCACGCGCCGCCACGTCGGCACGGTCGCTGCCGCGTTGCGGCCGCGGCAGGGCGGCGGCTCGGTAATCGGCGTCGAGCGCGGCTTCTGTCTGGAGGCTGCCGACGGGACGCTGACCCGGCTGGACGAGGTGTGGGCCGACGCCGGTATCCGAATGAACGAAGGTGCCTGCGATCCTGACGGCCGGTTTTACTGCGGTTCGATGGCCTACGATCAGCGGCCCGGCGCCGCCGCGCTGTACCGGCTCGACCCGGACGGCTCATGCCACCGGGTGCTGCAGGACATCACCATTTCCAACGGCCTGGACTGGAGCCCGGACGGTTCCCTCGCCTACTACAACGACACGGCGACCCACGCTGTCGCCGTTTTCGACTACCACCGTGACGCGGGGCTGACCGGGCGGCGCACCTTCGTTCGCATGCGCGACGACGAGCAGCCCGACGGGCTCACGGTGGACGCGCAGGGCGGCGTCTGGGTCGCGGTCAACGGTTCGGGCGAGGTCCGGCGGTATACCCCTGAAGGGCGCCTCGACGGCGTCGTGCACGTTGCGGCCCGCCAGGTGACCGCCTGCACCTTCGGCGGACCGGACCTGCGCCAGCTGTACATCACGACCTCGCGCGAGCACCTGGAGCCAGGCGACGATCCGCTGGCCGGATCCCTCTTCCGGGCGGACGTCGGCGTGGCCGGGCTGGCCGTACGCGAGTTCGCGGGTTAGGTTCCGGCCGTGCAGCGGGAGGGCCTTCGCCGCCGGCGCCGGGGTGCCTAGGATGGGTTGAGATCCGGGCCAGGAAAGTCCAGTCCCGGGAAAGGAGACACATGACGCACGCAATTGTCGCCCGCCAGTCCGGCGGTCCGGAGGTCCTCGAACTGGCCGAGGTCGACCGCCCGGTTCCCGGTCCCGGCCAGCTGCTGATCAAGGTCGCCGCCATCGGCGTGAACTTCATCGACACCTACAAGCGCAGCGGCGTCTATAAAGTGCAGTACCCCTTCATTCCCGGCTCCGAAGCCTCCGGCACCGTTGAGGAAACCGGCGACGGCGTGACCGGCTTTTCCGCCGGGGACCGGGTGGCCACCGCCGAAGGCCTGAACTGCTACGCCGGATACGCCCTCGTCGACGCCGACAAGGCGCTGCCGGTGCCCCGCGGCGTTGACGACTTTACCGCCGCGGCCCTCCCCCTGCAGGGCATCACCGCGCACTACCTGATCAACTCCTCGTTCAAGGTCGAGCCGGGCCATACCGTGCTGTTGCACGCCGGCGCCGGCGGCGTCGGCCTGCTGCTGATCCAGTTGCTCAAGGCCCGCGGAGCGACGGTCATCACCACCGTCTCCACCGACGAGAAGGAGGCGCTGGCCCGGGAGGCCGGCGCGGACCACGTGCTGCGCTACGAGGGCTTTGCCGCCCGGGTACGCGAACTGACCGGCGGCGCCGGCGTCCACGTGGTGTACGACGGCGTCGGCAAGGACACGTTCGATGATTCCCTGGCCGCCCTTCGGATCCGCGGCACTCTGGTGCTCTTCGGCGCCGCGTCCGGCCCGGTGCCGCCCGTCGACCCGCAGCGACTCAACACCGGCGGCTCGCTGTACCTGACCCGCCCCACCATCACCCACTTCCTTCAGGATGCGCAGGAACGCCGCTGGCGTTCCGATGAGCTCTTCGCCGCGGTGGCAGACGGGAGCCTGAAAGTCCGTATCGGGGCGCGGTACGACCTGGCCGACGCCGCGACGGCCCACACCGACCTGGAGCAGCGGCGCACCACCGGCAAGGTCATCCTGGTGCCCTAACAATGGACCGCACCGCAGTGCCCGCAACCGACCCGGACCCGTACCTGCCGGGCCAGGGCAGCGCCGCCTACCGGGTCGCGCGGTACGAACTGGACCTCGAATACCGGGTGGACAACAACCGGCTGACCGGCCGGGCGGTGCTGCACGCGGTGGCCCGGCAGGAGAGCGCCTCGGTTGTCCTGGACCTGGCCGGGTTGCGGGTCACCGAGGTGCTGATGCCGGGCAGGAAGGTGCGCAAATTCAAGCAGCGGGCCGACCGGCTCGTCGTCGTTCCCGATGCGGCCTTGCTGCCCGGCGACACCTTTACGGTGGACATCCGCTATAAAGGCAAGCCCTCGCCCCGCCGGGGCTTTTGGGGCGAGGTGGGCTGGGAGGAACTGACCGACGGCGTCCTGGTCGCCGGCCAGCCCAACGGCGCGCCGTCGTGGTTCCCCTGCAACGACCACCCCGGGGACAAGGCCAGCTACCGCATCACCGTGACCACCGACGCCGGCTACCGCGCGATCTGTAACGGGGTGCTCGTCGCACACGAGGCCCGGTCCGGCCAGGCGACCTGGGTCTACGAGCAGTCCGAGCCAATGGCCAGCTACCTTGCAACGGTCCAGATCGGCCGGTACGAACAGTTCCAGCTCAACCCGGACCGGGCCGGCGGCGACGTCGCGCAAACTGCCGCCGTTCCGGGCCGGCTGTCCGTCAAGGCCCAGGCCGCCCTGGCCCGTCAGCCCGAAATGATGCGGACCTTCACCAGCTGTTTCGGACCCTATCCCTTCGCGGACTACACCGTGGTGGTGACCGGGGATGCGCTGGAAATACCGCTGGAGGCCCAGTCCCTGTCCATTTTCGGCCGCAACCATCTGGGGCACGACTGGGATTCGCAGCGCCTGATAGCGCACGAACTGTCGCACCAGTGGTTCGGGAACTCCCTGACGGCAGCCTCGTGGAAGGACATCTGGCTGCACGAAGGCTTCGCCTGCTACGCCGAGTGGCTCTGGTCCGAGGCCGCCGGAATCATGACCGCCGCGGACCGGGCCCGGGAAGCCTGGCGGACGCTGCACCGGGAGGGCCAGGACCTGCTGATCGGGAACCCGGGGCCGGAACGGATGTTCGATGACCGGGTCTACCTCCGCGGTGCCCTGGCCCTGCACGCGCTGCGGGTCCGGTGTAGTGATGCTGCTTTCTTTGCGCTCCTGCGGGACTGGACTGCCAGCCACCGGCACGGTTCCGTTTCCACGCAGGACTTCGTCGCGGCGGCGGGGGCGGCCACCGGGACGGACACGGCGGCCCTGCTGTACCCGTGGCTTTACGAGGAAGCGCTCCCGCCGCTGCCGGGCTGATATGCGTCGCGGCCGGCCCCGTCCGGCATCCCGGACAGGGCGACGGCGGCTGCGAAGCGGGCGGGCAGTCCGGTCTCGGCCGGCGGAAGATCCCGGATGCCCGGGTGGTGCAGCACGTCCAATGCGTCCGGGGCGGTGCGCAGCCCGGTTCCGCACAGCTTCAGCCAGGCCTCTTTGCGTGCCCACAGCCGGGCCCGGGCCGAGACGAGCGCCGCGGCGGACAGGCCGCTGAGGCTCGCGCGTTCGGCCGGCCCCAGTGCGACGTCGTCGAACCCGTCGAAATCCGCGCCGGCCGGGTCCTGGACGTCGACGCCGAGCAGCAGCCCGGTTGGCGGATCCGGCACCGCGGCCAGCAAAACCCAGCCCGCACTGCGGGAGAGGCTCAGCAGCAGCGGCGCCGGCACGCCGTGGAGACTGTAACCGGGCCTGCCGTGTGCGCTTCCCGGGCCGCAGCGCGGACAGTCATAGGCGGCCGTGAGCCCCGACGCCGGCACGCCCAGCAGTTCCGCGGCGAACTGGCGCTGGGCAACGCGGCCGGCGAGGAACGCCGCCCGGGGACCGGGGGCCATTCCGTGGGCGCGTGCCAGCTCCACGTTATCCAGCGCCTCGCGGGCGGCCGGGGGTACGGGAAAGGGCGGGACGGCCCGCAAAATCAGTTGCGCTGCCATCGTCCCGCCCTTCCCTGGTTCCGGCTGGCGCCGGACTGTGCTTACCTCTGGACGGCCCCGAACCGCTCGTGTGCGGCGGCCATCGCGCTGTCCCGGGCGGCGGAGGCCTCCTCCGCGGTCAGCGTCCGGTCCGGGGCGCGGAAACGGAGGTTGAAGGCCAGCGACTTCTTGCCTTCCTCGATGCCCTTGCCCGCGTAAACGTCGAACAGGGACAGCTCCTCAAGCAGCTCCCCCGCACCCTCGCGCAGGGCGGCCAGCACGTCATCCGCCGGAACGTCGGCGCCCACCACGAGGGCCACGTCCTGGGTCGCAACCGGGTAGCTGGAAATGTGCCGGGCGACGATCACGTCCGCGGCCGCGTCGAACAGGGCGTCGGCGTTCAGCTCCAGCGCCACCGAACGGGCCGGCAGGTCATACCCGGCAAGCAGCTTGGGGTGCAGTTCGCCGGCGTAGCCCACGACTTCGCCGGTGCGGAGCGCCAACTGGGCGGCCCGCCCCGGGTGGAAGGCCTGGTGCTGGCCCTGGCTGATGACGAGTTCGACACCGAGGACGTCACTGGCGAGCCGGGCGATGTCCAGGGCGTCGGCCCAGTCCCAGGCCCGGGGTGTGTGCGCCGGTGACGCGGGGGTGTCGTGGCCGGTCAGCACGGCGGCAAGGTGCAGCGGCTGGTCCGGAACGCCGTCGTACAGGCCGTCCAGCACCTCATCGGCGGGTTTGGCGCCAAGCGGCGGGATCGCGGCGGTGCCGAGCGTTTCACCGGGCAGGAAAACCAGCCCGGCCTCGAAGAGCGCCAGGTCGCGGAAACCGCGGGAATGGTTGCGCTTGGCGACCTCGATGAGGCCCGGCAGGATGGAGGTCCGGAGGTACCCGTGCTCCTCGCTGATGGGGTTGGCCAGCTTCAGCGCCGTCCGTTCCGCGTCCGCAGCCGGCACCCCGAAGGTGTCGTTGGCGGCCTTCGAAACGAACGGGTAGGCCAGCACCTCGGTGAGGCCTGCGTCGGCGAGAGCCTGGATGAGCCGGCGGCGCTGCTGCTGCACGCGGGTCAGTCCGCGGCCCGGAGGAGCCACCGGCAGGGTCGCGGGAATCTGGTCGTATCCGACCAGCCGGGCGATCTCCTCGGACAGGTCTTCCTTGGTTTCCAGATCCGTGCGCCAGCTTGGCGCCGTGACACGGTAGCCGGTACCGGTCTTTTCGACGGCGGCGCCCAGGTCACGGAGCGAGGTGAGGATCTGGCCCTCGGTGAAGTCCACGCCGATCCGTTCCGCGGCGAAGGCCGCGGGCAGTTCGACGGCGACGGAGTCCGGTGCGGTGCCGACGTCGGTCCCTTCGGCCACGGCGGTGCCGCCGGCAAGCTGGACCAGGAGGTCGACGGCGCGCTGGGCAGCCACGTGGGCGACCTGCCAGTCCACGCCGCGTTCAAAGCGTTTGGACGCCTCGGAGGGCAGCTTGTGGCGGCGGCGCGAGCGGGCAATCGAGACTTCCTCGAAGTGCGCCGCTTCAATCAGGATGGTTGACGTCGCGTCGCTGACCTCTGTTGCGGCGCCGCCCATCACGCCGGCGACGCCGATCGGGCCGGAGCCGTCGGTGATCAGGAGGTCCTCGGCGTCGAGCGTACGTTCCTTGCCGTCCAGGGTCTTGAGCTTTTCATCGGCGACGGCGCGGCGGACCACGATGTCGCCGGAGAGCTTGTCCTGGTCGTAGAAGTGCAGCGGCTGGCCCAGCTCCAGCATGACGTAGTTGGAGATGTCCACCGGCAGCGAGATGGACCGCATGCCGGCGAGCCGGAGCCGGGAGGACATCCACGGCGGTGTGGGCCGTGTGGCGTCCACACCGCGGACGCTGCGGGCCACGAAGCGGTCACAGCCGGGCTTGCCGTAGATCGGGCCGTCGTCGTTGAGCTTCACGCCGTAGCCACCGGAGAGTTCCGCCGGGGCCTGCACGTTGGCGGCCGGGTCGGTGAACGGGGTGCCGGTGGCGTGGGCGTATTCCCGGGCCACGCCGCGGATGGAGAACGCATAGCCGCGGTCAGGGGTGACGTTGATTTCGGCGGCCTGGTCGTACAGACCGAGCAGCTCCATGGCGTCGGTGCCGATTTCCGGGTCCAGTCCGATGCGCGAGAGCACCAGGATGCCGTCGTGGTCCTCGCCGATGCCGAGCTCCCGCACGGAAGCGATCATGCCGGCGGAGAGGTGTCCGTAGGTTTTCCGGGCCGAGATCCGGAAGTCGCCGGGCAGCACGGCTCCCGGAAGGGTCACCACAACCTTGTCGCCTTCCACGAAGTTGTGGGCGCCGCAGATGATGCCCTGCACACCGGACGGGTCGATGCCTTCGCCGGTGAGTGTCTGCTGCTGGCCTTCGGGAACCACCCGGACCTGGCACCAGTTGATGGTCTTGCCGTTGGTCTGCGGCTCCTTCACCAGGCTGAGGACCTGGCCCACCACGATGGGGCCCTGCAGGGTGTCCGTGGGCCGGTGCACTGCTTCTTCTTCAAAGCCGACTTTGACCAGGTCCGCCATGACGTCTTCGGCCGTCGCTCCGGCCGGTACGGCCGCGAATTCACGCAGCCAGGAAAGGGGGATACGCACTGTTAGATCTCCATCCCGAAGTGCTCGCTGAAACGTACGTCGCCTTCGATCATGTCCCGCATGTCGCCGACCTCGTTGCGGAACATGAGGGTCCGCTCGATGCCCATGCCGAAGGCAAAACCTGAATAGATGTCCGGGTCAATCCCGGCGGCGCGGAGCACGTTGGGGTTGACCATGCCGCAGCCGCCCCATTCGATCCAGCTGGGCCCGCCTTTGGCGCCGGGGTGCCAGATGTCCAGCTCCGCGGAGGGTTCCGTGAAGGGGAAGTAGTTGGGGCGCAACCGGATCCGGGCGTCACCGCCGAACATCTGCCGCGCGAAGTGCTCCAGGGTGCCGCGGAGGTCCGCCATGCTGAGCTTCTTGTCAATCGCCAGGCCTTCGAACTGGTGGAAGACCGGGGTGTGGGTGGCGTCAAGCTCGTCGGTGCGGAACACCTTGCCGGGGCACAGCACGTAAATGGGCAGGTCACGTTCGAGCATGGAACGGACCTGCACCGGCGACGTATGGGTGCGCATCACCAGGTGCGCTTCGGGCGGCTCGACGAAGAAGGTGTCCTGCATCTCGCGGGCCGGGTGATCCGGCTTGAAGTTCAGCGCGTCGAAGTTGAACCATTCCGACTCGACTTCGGGGCCTTCGGCAATTTCCCAGCCCATGCCGACGAAGATGTCCGCGACGCGGTCCTGCAGGGTCGACAGCGGGTGCCTGGCACCGGCCCGGCGCCGGCGGGGCGCGGCGGTCACGTCCACGGTCTCCTCGACCAGGATTCGGGCGTCGTTTTCGGCGACGAGTTCATCGGTGCGGTCCGCGAGCGCCTTGTTGACGCGTCCCCGCGAGGCACCCATGAGCTTGCCGGCGGCGGCTTTCTGGTCCTTGGGCAGGCCGCCGATTTCACGGTTGGCGAGGCTCAGAGCGGATTTCTCACCGGTGTGGGCGAGGCGCACGGCTTTAAGTTCATCGAGTGTCGAAGCGGCGGCGATGGCGGCGACGGCCTGGTCCACGGCGGCGGTGATGGCGGCTTCGTCCAGAGGGTTCGGGACGGCGGCGCCCGGCAAAGTTTCAGTCATCTACTGTTCTTAGCTACGAGTCGGGTCATGCCAACGCGGGGCCTTCTCCAAGTGCGGGACTCGGAGCATGGGGACCCTCTCGTTGACAAAGGGCAGGCCCGTCACAGTCGCTCCGGCGGGCACTCCCCTCCAGTCTAGTTGAACGGGCTCCCCCGGCCCGTCCTCCCGGGCAGCACCTGACCGGCGGGCGCCCGTCCCCCGCTACCATGGCCTCATGACGACCGGACAGCGCCTGCGGCAACTGGCCAACGTGCTGAATGCCTCGACGCCGCTGGGGTTGCTGCTGGCCGCGTGCGCGGGCTGTTCCGTGCGCCCCGGGCCGCGGGGCCTGCTGATCGCCACCGGCTACCGCTGGCGGCTGCCCGTCGCGGCAGCGTTCACCGTGGGCAACGTGGTGCTGTACCGGGCCGGGCCGGCCGAAGCCGCGGACAACCACCTGCTGCTGGGGCACGAGGAGCGGCACAGCACCCAGTACGCCTGCTGCTTCGGCGTGCCGTTCCTGCCGGCGTATTTCCTCGCAACCGCCTGGTCCTGGTGGCGGACCGGCAACCCCGGTTCAGCGAACCTTTTCGAGCGGCACGCCGGGCTTCAGGCCGGCGGCTACCCGCCGGCGTTCCCTGGACGCGCCGCAAGGAAGTCCGGAGTAAAAGCCGGCAGTACAGCCCCCGAGCAGAACGAGGCATGAACATGACCGAGGATCCCAGAACCGTTTCGGTCACCGGATCCGGCACCGCGGAAGCCGCGCCGGACCTGCTGACTCTCTCCATCGGCGTCGAATGCCGCCGTGCCGATGTCGCTACGGCGTACAGAGACGCAGCCGGCGCCTCGTCCGCGATCACGGCAGTGCTGCGCGGCCACGGCGTGGCGAACCCGGACATCACGACGTCGGGCCTGAACCTTCGGGCCGAGGTCAGCTGGCAGGAGGGCCGCGGCCAGCTCGTCTCCGGCTATCTTGCCTCCACCATGCTCAGCGTCCGGCTCCGCGACATTTCGGACTCCGCGGGGATCATCTCCGCCGCTGTGGCGGCCGGCGGGGACGAGGTCCGGCTCAACGGCCTTCAGCTCGGGTTCGCGGACGCTGAGGATGTCGAGGCGCGCGCCCGTGAGGCTGCGTGGAACGATGCCCGGACCCGCGCTGAACACTTCGCAGCGCTGGCCGGTGCCCGGCTGGGCAAAGTTCTCTCGGCGGCCCAGCACTCCTCGGCGGCACCGCCGCTGCCGCTGGCGGGGGGCCTGCAGCGGGCGGCGGCCTCCGAACCCCTGGCCGTGGAGGCGGGCAGCGCCAGCGTGACCACAGCCCTCGACGTCGTCTGGGAACTGCTGGATTGACGAGCGCACGCCGCTAGTGGGTGGCGCCCGCGGAGACCTTGAGGTCCTCCGCGGTCGCCAGCGCGGTACGGACGACGACGGCGAGCGCCTCCGTCATCTGCTCCAGCGGCAGGGAGGCCACACCGCCGTCGGGCCGGACCTGGTCCGGGCCGTACGGCACGTGGACAAAGCCGGCACGCACCCCCGGCGTGAGCCGCACGGCGTGCATCAGCCCGTAAAAGACGTGGTTGCAGACATAGGTCCCGGCCGACTGGGACACCTCGGCAGGAATGCCCGCCGCCTGCAGCGCCGAAAGCGCCGCCTTCACCGGCAGGGTGCTGAAGTAGGCGGCCGGGCCGTCCGGGACCACCGGCTCGTCGACGGGGGCCTTGCCGGCGTTGTCCGGGATCCGGGCGTCATCGCAGTTGATCGCGACGCGCTCCAGGGAGATCCCGGCACGTCCTCCCGCCTGGCCGGCACAGAGCACCAGCTCCGGACGGTGTTTGGCAAGGGCGGCGCGCAGGGCTTCGATGGCGTCGCCAAAGACGCAGGGCAACTCCACGGCGACGGCCTTGTGTCCTGCCGCTTCCAGCAACGCCGCCGCCCCGCGCGCCGCGGCCCAGGAAGGATTGGTGGTTTCGCCGCCGAAGGGCTCAAAGCCGGTCAGGAGAATCATGCGCCCAGCCTAGCAACGCCCCGACACGGTGTCCGGCCGCCTCCGGCGCGAGCTCGCATCCTTGACTTAAGGTCGAACATATATTCGAATGGACCCATGAGATGGGACGCGCAGGCACTCCGACCGACCGGTGCAGCACCTGGGCTGGACGCGGCAGCTGACGAACAGGCGGCTGATCCCTCCGGGGCCGGAGCAGCAGGTCCCGTGCCGCCCTCCGGCGGTTCATCCTCCCCCTCCGTCTCCTCTTCCCGGGCAGCGACGCCGGCGTTGCTGCCGCTCGTGGGATTGGTGCGGTCGGTCACCACTCCTGAGTTTGCCGGCGTCACTTTTCATGAGGTCACTGCCAAATCGGTGCTCAACAAAGTGGCTCCCGGTTCACGCATGCCGTTCGAGTGGACCATCAACCCCTACCGCGGCTGCAGCCACGCCTGCGTCTACTGTTTCGCGCGCAAGACCCACACCTACCTGGACTTCGATGCGGGCCTGGACTTTGACAGCCAGGTGGTGGTCAAGATCAATGCCGCGGAGGTGCTGCGCCGGGAACTGGCGAAGCCTTCCTGGCAGCACCAGCACGTGGCCCTGGGCACTAACACCGACCCGTACCAGCGGGCCGAGGGCCGGTATCAGCTGATGCCCGGCATCATCGGCGCCCTGGCGGACTCCGGCACTCCCCTGTCCATCCTCACCAAGGGCACACTGCTGGCCCGGGACATCCCCCTGCTCAAGCACGCAGCCGCCCAGGTCCCGGTCGGCGTCGGTATCTCGCTTGCCATGACGGACGAACGGCTCTCGGAGGCGGTGGAACCAGGAACACCCGGCCCGCGGGCGAGGCTCAAGCTGGTATCGAGGCTCCGGGAGGCGGGGCTGCCCTGCGGCGTGATGGCGATGCCGATCCTGCCGTGGCTTTCCGATTCCGATGACGCACTCGATTCGCTCTTCGGTTCACTTGCCGCGGCCGGTGCCACCGGCGTGACGGCCGGAGCCCTCTACCTCAAGCCGGGCACCCGGGAATGGTTCATGCAGTGGATCGCGAAGGAGCACCCACAGCTGGTCGGAAAGTACCGCCGGTTGTACGGCAGCGGTTCCTATGCCTCCAAGGAATACCGGGCCTGGCTGGCCGGCCGGATCCGGTATTTCAAGACCCGGCATGGCTTCCTGGGCTCCTCGGGATTCAGCCACCGGGACCTCAATGAGGACCCCCGGGAAGAGGAAGCACAGTATCCCGCCGGCAGCATCCCCGAGCCGACCGCCCGAGGAGCGGCCCACACCTCTGCCGTGGCCGCCCAGCCCACGCTCTTCTGAACGGTAAGCAACGCCGCGCACCCCAGGTATCGGTGGGGATTACACCTAGAGGACCTTGACCGCGCCGAGGACCTTCGAGAGCGAGTCCTTGGCGTCGCCGAACAGGAGGGTGGTCTTGGGGTCATACAGGAGTTCGTTCTCGATGCCGGCAAAGCCCGGGCGCATCGAGCGTTTGAGGAACACCACCTGCTGGGACTGGACCACCTCCAGGATCGGCATGCCGTAGATCGGCGACCCGGGCGAGGACTTCGCGGCCGGGTTAACGACGTCGTTCGCGCCCACCACCAGGGCGACGTCCGTGTTGGCGAACTCCGGGTTTACCTCGTCGAGTTCCCGCAGCGACTCGTAGGGTACGTTCGCTTCAGCCAGCAGTACGTTCATGTGCCCCGGCATCCGGCCCGCGACCGGATGGATGGCGAAGACGACCTCTACCCCGCGGGCGGCCAGGGCGGTGGCAAGCTCCGCCACGGTGTGCTGGCCCTGCGCGACCGCGAGTCCGTAGCCGGGCACGATCACCACGCGTTCGGCGTAGCCGAGCTGGACAGCGACGTCCTCGGCCGAGGAGGAGCGCACCGGCCGGTCGCTGACCGTGGTGGACCCGGCGGTGGAGCCGCCCCGGAAAGCGCCGAACATGATGCCGGCGACGCCGCGGCCCATGGCGGCGGCCATCACCTTGGTGAGGATGGTGCCGCTGGCCCCCACGAGCGTCCCGGCGACGAGCAGCAGCACGTTGCCGAGGACGATCCCGGACGCGGCGACGGCGAGGCCGGTGAAGGCGTTGAGCAGCGAGATCACGATCGGCACGTCGGCGCCGCCCACCGGGAGCACCAGCAGCAGCCCCGCGGCCAGGCCCAGCACCAGCAACGCCCCGGCCCAGCCGGGGGCGCCGGTGAGTACGACGAGGCCGCCGGCGGCCAGCGCGCCAGCCACAACCAGCACCATCACCACCGGCATGCCGGGGAAAAGCAACGGGCGGGTGCTGATTAGTTCCTGCAGCTTCCCCACGGTGACGGCCGACCCGGCGAAGGACACTGCTCCGACCAGCATGGTGAAGACGACCGCGAGCCGTACCCACGGGTCGGCGCTGTGGCCCAGTTCCAGCACGGCGACGAGGGCGGCCGCTCCGCCGCCGACGCCGTTGAACAGGGCGACCAGCTGCGGCATCTGGGTCATCTGCACGCGCCGTGCCACCGGCACGGCGACGGCTGAGCCGACGGCGATAGCTCCGAGGATCAGCGGCATGTTCTCCAGCCGTGCCGAGAGGAACACGGCCAGCACCGCCACCGCGGCGCCGGCGGCACCGACGGCGTTGCCGCGCCGGGCCGTCCGCGGTGAGCTCAGGCCCTTGAGCGCGAGGATGAAGCAGACTGCCGCCGCGAGGTACAGCAGCGCGGTCCAGCCCGGCGCCAGGACGCTCATCGCCGTTCCTCCCCCGCCGCGCCGGCGGTTCCCGGTGTGATGGCCGCTTGCCCGCTCCCCGATTCGGGTGCCCGGCCCGGACCGGCCGCGGCAAGGACTTTGCGCGGGCCGAACATCTCCAGCATCCGGTCGGTGACCACGAAGCCGCCGACCAGGTTTACGGTGGCGAGGACGACGGCGAGCAGTGCGACCCCGAGCAGCCAGGGGTCGGCGGCCTGGCCGGCGACGATGACAGCCCCGACGAGAATGATGCCGTGGATGGCGTTCGCGCCCGACATCAGCGGAGTGTGCAGCTTGCTGGTGACCTTGGAGACGACTTCGAAGCCGACGAAGACCGCGAGGACCACCACGGTGAGTAACGTGACTGCGTCCATCAGTGCCGGGCCTCCATTGCTGCCGCTGTGCCGGCGTGCCGGACGGCGCCGTCGTGGGTGAGACACGCTCCGGCGACGACCTCGTCGTCGAAGTCCGGGGCGACCGTACCGTCGGAGGTCATCAGGGCGAGCAGGTTGGCGACGTTTTTGGCGTACAGACGGGAGGCGTCCGAAGCGACGGCGGACGCGGCGTCCTGCAGTCCCACCAGGGTGACGGCGCCGCCGGGCACCGGGACCAGGACGTCGCGTCCGGGCACGACGCCCTCCACGTTGCCGCCGGATTCGGCGGCGAGATCCACGACGACGGAGCCGGCCCGCATGCCGGCGACCATCTCGGCGGTCACCAGCAGCGGGGCTGCACGCCCGGGAATCGCCGCCGTCGTAATCAGCACGTCCGCCGCGGCGACGTGCGGCGCCAGCAGCGCCCGCTGCCTGGCGGCCCGGTCCTCCCCGAGTTCGCGGGCGTAACCGCCACCGCCCTCCGCGGACGCGTCCGCAGTCCGGGTGTCGAGCTCCAGGTTGATGAAGGTGCCGCCCATCGAGGCGACCTCGTCGGCGGACGCGGCGCGGATGTCGTTCGCCGAGACCCGCGCGCCGAGCCGTTTCGCGGTGCCAATGGCCTGCAGGCCCGCGACGCCGGCACCGAGCACCAGCACCCTGGCCGGCGGGATGGTTCCGGCTGCGGTCATATAGAGCGGAAAAAACCTTGGGTAGCGTGACGCTGCCTCCAGCACGGCGCGGTAGCCGGCGACGAGCGATTGGGAACTGAGCGCGTCCATGGACTGTGCCCGGGAGATCCGCGGGACCAGTTCGAGGGCGAAGGCCGTCACGCCGACGGCGGCGAGGGCCCCGACGGTTTGCAGTTCCGACGCCGGGGACGCGAAGCCGATGGTGACCGCACCGGGCTTCAATGCGGCGGCGGTCTCCGGCGTGAGCGGGCGTACGTGCAACAGGACATCGATGGCCGGCAACGGAAGCTCCGCAGTGAGGGTGGCCCCCGCCGCCTCATAGTCGGCGTCGCCGCAGCCGGAGGCCGTACCGGCGCCACGCTCCACCAGCACTGCAAGTCCGAGGCCCGTCAGCTGCCGTACCGTCTCCGGCGTCGCCGCAACCCGGCGTTCCCCCGCACGCTGTTCCCGTCTGACACCGACCTGCACGCCCAGCTCCTCCCGGTTGGCCCCAGCGTAGCTACCCCGCGCTCAATTTGGCGAGGGCTGGGCCGACACTGCAGCCAGCAGCGCCTCGACGATCGGCAGGTCAGCCGGAATCCAGGGCAGCCCCAGGACCTCTTCGGCGTTCGCCAGCGCCACCCAGCGAAGCTCGTCGTGGTCTTCCAGCGGCTGCGGTGTCCCGGCGGTCAGCTCCGCGAACCAGACGCGCATGGCAGCCTTGGGATTGAGCGGCCAGCCGGCCGGCGCGCCGGCGGAAAGTTCCGGGCCCAGCCGGACCTCGACCCCGAGTTCCTCCCGCAGCTCACGGTGCAGCGCTTCCTCCGGAGCCTCGCCGGGGTCCACCTTGCCCCCGGGAAATTCCCACATGCCCGCAAACTGGGGTGGCGCGGTGCGCCGTGCCACCAAAAGGCTCCGGGGATCGGCCAGGGAGTCCACTACCGCGCCGCCGACGACGTTGATGAGTTCTGTCACGTCCACCAGTCTAGGGGCGGTCGGACCGGCGCCCGCGGGGGACACTGGGGAGAGCACACCGGGGCCAGGCGTCCGGCGCCGGAATAGCTGGGCACGCGCCCGGCGTTCCCTTCACGGCACCACCCGGCCACCGGATGACCCTCATATTGCCAAGTTCTTTGCCGCATTCTCCTGGCGTCCCGCCGGGATCGTTCCCGAAAAGCAGACGGATGACCCTCTCTAAAGACGCCCGCGCAACACCCCAGACCGGCTCCCGGTCCCTGGCCCTCGCCATTATCTCCCTCGCCATGGGCGGGTTCGGCATCGGCACCACCGAGTTCACCATGATGGGCCTGCTTAAAGAGGTTGAGCACGGCCTGGGCATCAGCACCCCGGAGGCCGGGCACCTGATCTCTGCCTACGCATTAGGTGTGGTGGTGGGTGCCCCGGCGCTGGCCGCCGCCGGGGCCAAACTGCCCCGCAAGTACCTCGCCTTGGGGCTGATGCTGTTCTTCAGCCTGGCGAACCTGAGCTCCTTCATCGCGCCGGACTACGGCACCATGCTGGTGTCCCGCTTCGCTGCGGGCCTGCCACACGGGGCCTTCTTCGGGGTGGCGGCGGTTATCGCTTCCTCCCTGGTCGCTCCGACCAAGCGCGGCTGGGCCATCTCCATGGTGATGGCCGGCCTCACCGTCTCGAATGTCATCGGAGTCCCCTTCGGGACCTGGCTGGGTCAGAACTTCGGCTGGCGGCTGCTCTTCCTGCTCGTCGGCCTGATCGGCATTGCCACCATGGCGATGCTCTGGAAGTTTGTGCCGTACCAAAAACCGCATGAGGACGCCAGCATCCGCCGGGAGCTCGCCGCACTGAAACGGCTGCAGGTGTGGCTCGCGGTCCTGATTGGCGTGGTGGGCTTCGGCGGTTTCTTCGCCACCTACACCTACATCGCCCATACAATGACCTCGGTGGCCGGCATCCCGGCCGAATGGTTGCCGCTCGTCGTCGCGCTTTACGGCGTCGGGATGGTGGTGGGCAACATCGTGGGCGGCCGGATCGCGGACAAGTCCGTGATGGGCACCATCTACTGGGTGCTGCCCGGCGTTGCGGTGGCGCTCGTGGTCTACGCCGTCGCCGTGCACTGGCCCTGGTCCGCGTACGTGATGGTCTTTGTCGTCGGCGGCGCCGGCTCCATGCTGGTTCCGGCCCTGCAGACCCGGCTGCTCGATGCCTCCCCCGATGCTCCGTCGCTGGCGTCCTCCCTGAACCACGCGGCCCTGAACGTGGCCAACGCGCTGGGCGCCTTCCTTGGCGGCCTCGTCATCGCCTGGGGCTGGGGCTACGTCGCGCCGGCACTGGTCGGCGCGGTCCTAGCCCTCCTGGGCCTCGGCGTCGCGGTCCTCAGCGGCGCCGTCGAACGCAAAAAACCGCTGGTCCGGTAACCGCTTTCCTGCGGCTACCGGCCAGCGGCCCAAACCGGCTTTAGGCCTGGCCGGCGCTGATGCGCTGCAGATCCGGTTCGAGGTAAATCTGCCGCGCGGTCGGCACGGCAGCACGGATACGGGCCTCGGCGGCGTCGATTGCCGCGGCGATGTCACGGCCTGAGTCAGCCGCGCCGACGCTGATCTTCGCGGCGACCAGCAGTTCGTCCGGGCCCAGGTGCAGGGTCTTGAGGTGGATGATGGTGGTGCCGTCGGACTCGATGGCGGCCCGGATCTTTCCGACGTCGGCCCTCGTGGCCGACTCGCCGAGGAGCAGGGACTTGGTTTCGATGGCCAGGACCGCCGCGATCGCCACCAGCAGCAGACCGATCATGGCAGTACCAAGCGCGTCCCAGACGCCGTTCCCGGTTATCAGCGTCAGACCCACCCCGAAGAGCGCGAAGAGCAGGCCCAGCAGCGCGCCGAAGTCCTCCAGCAGGATGACGGGCAGTTCTGGCTGCTTGGCATTCCGGATGAACTTCACCCAGCTCTGGTCCCCGCGGAGCGGATTCGATTCGCGGATCGCTGTCCGGAAGGAGAAAGACTCGGCCAAGATGGCACCGACCAGTACGGCCAGCGGAACCCACCAGAAGTCCCCCTCGATGCCGTGCGGGTGCTGGAGCTTGCCCCACGCCTCATACAGGGCAAACAGCCCGCCGACGCTGAAAAGCACAATCGCGACGATGAAGGCGTAGATATAGCGTTCCCGGCCGTAGCCGAAGGGGTGCTCCGGGCTCGCTTCCTTCTTGGCCCGCTTGCCGCCGACGAGCAGGAGCAGCTGGTTTCCGGAATCCGCCACCGAGTGGATGGCCTCGGCCAGCATCGACGAGGACTGCGTCAGGATGAACGCGACGAACTTCAGGACCGCGATCGTCAGGTTGGCCGCTAGAGCCGCCACAATCGCTTTAGTACCGCCGTTTGCAGCCAAGAGAGCTTCTCCTTTGGAGGGTTTGTGAACGTGGTCAACGGATCCGGAAGAGTCCCGTCCGCAAAGAACCACCGTACCCGTTCCGGCCTGCCCCTCGCACCGCCAATGGTTGGGTACGAAGCAAATAACGATTGGGTTCTGCCCTGCTGACACGCCGGAATGCTTGTGTTAGCTTGAAGCCATAATCGGAATTCCTAAGCTGAATACCGACGAATATGTAGGAGGAGACATGGGCTTCATAGGCTGGATCATTCTCGGACTCATTGTAGGTGCAATCGTTAAGGCAGTTATGCCTGGCAGGGTCGGCGGCGGCTGGGTCACCAGCCTCATCCTCGGCGTGGTCGGTGCCATTGTCGGCGGCTGGATCGGAGACCTGCTGTTCGGCGGCGGCAAGATGGAATTCTGGAATCTCGGTTCCTGGATCCTGGCCATCGTCGGCGGCCTCGTCGTAGCCGGCATTTACGGCGCCGTCACCGGACGAAACCGCACAACGTAAAACTCTCACACCGCCGGCCCGGCCACAGCGCCGAGGCGGTAACAGCACGACGGCGGGGGCTCACCGAAAGGTGGGCCCCCGCCGTCCTTGCTGCCGCTGCAGCCCGGCCTTGCCGGGCTGCCAGACGCTGGGTTGCCTGCCGGGCTGCCAGACGCTGGGTTGCCTGCCTGCCTGCTAGACGGTGGGTTGTTGAGACCGGGCGCTGGCGTACAGACAGACGGTCGCGGCGGTCCCGAGGTTCAGGCTCTCGGCTGCCCCGTAAACCGGAACCGCGACCCGGTGGTCCGCCAGGGCTAGTTGTTCCTCCGACAGGCCCTGGGCCTCGTTGCCGAACAGCCAGGCCGTTGGCTGCTCCAGCGAGTAGCCCGAATCGGTGGCCGGTGCACCCAGCCGCCGGGCGGCACTCTCGTCTTGCAGACGGTCCAGGTTGAGTTGTCCGTAGCCGTCGGCGGCGAGCACGCCGATGCCCCGTTCCTTGCAGCGGACCACGATTTCCTCGGTCCCGGCACCCAGCACCACCGGTAGGTGGAAGAGGGACCCCGCCGTCGACCGAACCGCCTTGGGGTTGTAGACGTCAACGCTGGAGGCCGTCAGGATGACTGCGTCCGCACCCGCCGCGTCGGCGGCACGCAGCACGGTGCCGGCGTTGCCGGGGTCCCGGACCTCGCACAGCACGGCAACCAGCCGGGGACCTGCGTCGAGGACCTGCTCAAGGCTGACGTCCAGGAATCGGCAGACCGCCAGAATTCCCTGCGGGGTGACGGTGTCCGCCATCGCGGCGAGCACTTCGTCGGTTGCGAGGTACGCAGCCGTGCCTTCCGCGAGCGGCTCCAGTTCCGGGTGCCGGTCCAGGCAGGATTCACTGGCGTAAACCTCGTGGACGATGCCCGGCTCCCCCGCTGCGATCCGCTGCTGATGCAGGGTCAGCGCCTCGCGGACCGCCTGGGGTCCTTCGACCAGGAACTCACGGCGCTTTAAACGGGCCGGGCGCCCGGCAAGCTGTGCCACCTTCCTCACCCGATCAGCTCGAGGATTGGAAAGTGTCAAGTCTTGCGGGCGCCCGGTTTCGTTCATATAAGAACCTTAGTTGCTCAAGCGAGCGGTTCTAGAACGCAGCCTGGAGGCTCCGTTGCTGCTCGGCAGCCAGTTACTTGGCGGCGGGAGCGGAAGTGTCGCTGGGCAGCGAGTCCTTGGCGATCTGGACCAGCGCGGCGAAGGCGGTGGCGTCCGAGACGGCCAGCTCTGCCAGCATGCGGCGGTCAACCTCGACCTCAGCGGCCTTCAGGCCCTGGATCAGGCGGTTGTAGGTGAGACCGTTGGCGCGGGACGCAGCGTTGATGCGCTGGATCCAAAGGCGGCGGAAGTCGCCCTTCTTCTTCTTGCGGTCGCCGTAGCTGTACACGAACGAGTGCAGCAGCTGCTCTTTGGCCTTGCGGTACAGGCGTGAACGCTGTCCACGGTAGCCCTTTGCGCGTTCGAGGATAACCCTGCGCTTCTTGTGGGCGTTGACCGCCCTCTTCACACGTGCCACGTGCGTACTCCTTCAGAATTCTGATCCCAAGCATCTACTGCCGGATTTGCCGGCTGGCCTGAGAAGCCTTTTTGGTAGTGGACCGGTTGCAGGTGGCAACCGCTCCGGGAACTTGGAACTTAGATGCCGAGCATCTTCCGGATGACCTTGGCGTCGCCCTTGAAGACGATCTTGTCGCCGGCGAGGCGGCGGGTCAGCCTGGAGGACTTGTGCTCGAGGTAGTGGCGGCGGTTGGCCTGCTGGCGGCGCAGCTTGCCGCTGCCGGTCAGCTTGAAGCGCTTCTTAGCACCACTGTGGGTCTTCATCTTCGGCATGGGAACCGATCTCCTTACGTGTCCGCAGACCAGGTCTGCAGTCTTCGCGCAGCCGCCCCTGCAGGCGGCATGCTGGTTTCTTGCTGCCGGACATTACGGTCCGGCAGCCGTGGACTAGTTGGTCTTCTTGCTGCCCGGCTTCGGGGCGGCCTTGGGAGCTGCCGGCCGGGCAGCAGGCTTCGGAGCTGCAGGCCGGGCAACCGGCTTCGGAGCCGCGACCGGCTTCGGGGCCGCCGCAGGCTTATCCGCTGCCGGCTTGTCCGTTGCCGGCGCTGCCTCAGCCGCCTTCGGTGCTGCAGCCTTGGCGGCCGGAGCCGCCTTGGGAGCAGCGGCCTTCGGTGCAGCAGCCTTCGGTGCAGCAGCCTTGGGGGCGGCGGCCTTGGGGGCCGGAGCCGCCTTCGGTGCCGCAGCCCTGGGGGCTTCCTGCTTCGGCTGTTCCGGAGCCTTTTCGGCCGGAGCCGCCTCGGCGGCGGCTTCTTCGACCTTCGCCTCGGCGGGAGCTGCCGTCTCCGGAGCAGCCGCTGCCGGCGACTCAGGTGCGGGTGCCTCGGTCCGGACCTGGTAACCCTCCGGAAGAAGGTCGGCCAGCGACTGCGTCAGGGGCGCCTCGGGGCCTGAGGTGTCAACGCGGCCTGCGGCCTTCGCTTCGTTCTCGGCCTTGGCTTCAGCACGCTGCGTTGCGCGGCGGGCCTCTGCCTTCGCTTCGGCCTTGTTCTTCAGCGGACCCACGACCATGACCATGTTTCGGCCGTCGATGCGCGGGCTGGACTCGACGACGCCCACCTCGGCGACGTCGTCCGCGAAGCGCTGAAGCAGGCGGATGCCCATCTCGGGGCGCTGCTGCTCACGGCCGCGGAACTGGATCATGGCCTTGACCTTGTCACCGGCGCCGAGGAAGCGCAGCGCGTGGCCGCGCTTGGTTTCGTAGTCGTGGGTGTCGATCTTGAGCCGGAAACGGATTTCCTTCAGGACCGTGTTGGTCTGGTTCTTCCGGGCCTCGCGTGCCTTGACCGCAGCTTCGTACTTGTACTTGCCGAAGTCCATCAGCTTGCACACCGGAGGCTTCGCCTGCGGTGCAACTTCAACGAGATCAAGATCGGACTCGGCAGCCAAACGCAGGGCATCCTCAATACGGACAACGCCTACCTGTTCGCCTGCAGGGCCGACCAGCCGCACCTCGGGGACGCGGATACGCTCATTGATTCTTGGCTCGCTAATGTTAAAGCTCCTGTGTTCGTGAGGGGTATTCCGCCGGCAAAAGAAGAAGGCCTCCAATTGCCGGGAGCAATCGAAGGCCTCGAAGATCGGAACGGCCTGCTTCCTGAGGAAGCGGCACGCGTTTCCGCCAGGCGCGATGCCTAAGGGAAATGCCCGACCAGGTACCCGGCAACCTTGATTCCGAAGAGAATACGCGCGGCTGACGCGGGTGGGAGAGAACTCCGCTTGCAAACTGGAAGTCGATTCTACAGTGAGATCCCCGCACAGCGCACATGCGCCCGCCGGGGGCCAAGTACCAGGATCATTCCTGCTCCTCGGCCGCTGTAGAAATAACGACATCCAGTCGGTCTGTGACAAGCTTACCAGCATGAGCACAGCAGATAGTAATTCCCACGTTTACCGGCCGGCGGACGCCCAGGGTGACGTCTCTCAGCAGATCCGCGACATCTCCGAGGTCCCCGCGATCGAGGTCATCACCACCGCCGCGGTCCATCTCATGAGCGCTGCTGCGGTGAAGCTCGGCCTGGCCGCCGAAGACAATGCCGAAGAGCTCAAGGACCTGGACGAAGCGCGCAAACTGATCACGGCCCTGGCCGGGCTGGTAACGGCCGCGGCCCCCGAAATCGGATCCCAGCACGCCGGCCCGTTGCGCGACGGCCTGCGGTCCCTGCAGCTGGCCTTCCGCGAAGAATCCGCCATTCCGGACGCACCGGGCAAGGGCCCGGGCGAGAAGTACACGGGCCCGGTGAACTGATACCCGAGAACTGGTACCGGTAAACCAACGCCGGTGAGCCATTCCCTGCGGCGACGGCGGGCGGACCAAAGCGGTCCGCCCGCCGTCGTCGTTAAGCCAGACGTTGGCAGCCGGGGCGGTCAGGAACCGGCAAGGCCTAGGCCGCGGCGAGCCGACGGCGGCGCCGGCGCTGTAGCACCAGGCCCACCACGCAGAGTACGACGCCGGCCACGCCGACGGAGACGAAGCCGGCACCAGGACCCACGCCGTCGATAAAGAGCCCGGCCAGCGGCGCGCCGAGCGCCACGCCGCCGGTGAGGGCAGAGCCGTACCAGCCCATGGCTTCGCCGCGCCTGCCCTCCTCGACCAGTTCCGCGACCTTCTCCGACGCGGCCGAGAGCACCGGCGCGCAGAGCAGGCCCGGCAGCAGCGAAAGCAGCGCCAGCGTCCAGGTGTCCTGCGCGAAGGACATCGGCAGGCTCAGCGCCGACATGCCCAGCAGCAGCAGAACCGGTGAAACCGGCCGGTGCATCGCCCCGTAAACCAGGCCCCCCAGCACCGACGCCGCGCACCAGAACAGGAACACAATGCCGATTTCTGCCTGATGCCCCCCGGTTTCAAGGGCCGCGACGATCCCCACATCGGTGCCGCTGAGCACCATGCCCGCTCCGGCGGCGACAGCGAAGACTGCGGCGACGGCGGCGGTGAACCAGGCGAAGTTGTGGACGACCTTGTGGCGCAGGCCAAGCCGGCCTTTCCGCCGCTGTTCAGCCGCGGCCAGCGGGGCGAACTCGGCGGCGGCTTCCTGGAGATGGGCCGGTGCGGCAGCGACGACGGCGGCCTCGGCGGCTTCCTGCTGGCTGGACTCAAATACGGCTTCGGACTCGTCATCCGCTTCGATACTGCGGGTCGGCGGGTTGAACCACATCAGGAACAGCCCGGATACCGAGGTGGCGATGCCCACTACGGTCAGCCCTACAACCGAAAATCCCGCCGTCGCGACGACGGCGCCGACGGCCGGGCCGACCATGAAGACCAGCTCCGTGCTGATCGCGTCCAGCGCAAAGGCCGTCCGGCGCTGCTCGCCGGAGGCAAGGATTCCCAGTGACTGGCGCACCACGCTGAAGATCGGCAACGTGAGCAGACCTCCGATGAACACCAAAGGCAGCAGCGCTTCGTAGCTGACGTGCGGGACGATGGACCAGATAACGGTCTCGGACACAACGGAAGGAATGAGTGCCCGGCGCAAGCCCACCGTATCCACGCGGCGGCCGCGCCAGGGGGCGCCCACGGCAATGCCGATGGTCATGACGGCGGCAGCAGCGCCCGCGGCGGCGTAGCCCTGCCCCAGGGTGAGAACGATGTGCAGGGTCAGCAGCACCCCGGCGGCAGAGTGCGGGATACGGGCGATCATGCCGACCAGCAAAAGGTTCCGGATCGGCCGCACGGCCAGCAGATCCCGGTAAAGCGCGAAATTCACGAAACTGCGTTCCTTTGTGTACTGCCGTCGGCAGCACCGGAAGGTTTCCGTTCCGGCCGTCGGCTATGGTGCTGCGCGCTGCAACTTGATTTCGATCGAGTCAACCCGGTCAGCGAATATTTCATTCCGGGCCCAGGCGTCGTTGAGCCCGGCCACGAGGGACTGCACCGCGGCGGCGTCGAGTCCGTCTTCAAGGTACAGCACCACCCGCAGCTCCGGGCCCGCACCGCCGCCGGGAAGCTGTCCGCCGCCGGCCTGCGCCGAAGCCACTCCCCCGCCCGGACAGATCTCCACGCGCCGGAGGGCGGGAAAGCCGGCGGCAGCGGCCGCGACGGCGTCCGCGACCGCCGCGTCACGGTAGCTCGGTGTCCAGCCGTGCTGCCGGGCCAGCGCCCAGACAGCGGGCCGGCGCACCACGAAGGTAGCCTCCGAGCCGGGATCCAGCACGAGCAGTTCGGCGTTCTCCGCGACGGCGGACAGCGCGGCACGGGCGGCGTAGACCGCAACAGGCCGCGCCTCGGGATGCCAGGCCGCCAGGGACCGGGCAGAGGTGAAGACCGGCAGCGCGGTCCGGCCGTCGGGGGCCTGGAGGGTCACCAGAGCCATGTCTGCCTGCTTGTCGCCATGCAATTCACCGTGGGCACCGGCGACGGCGTCGCCTTCTTCAGCCAGCCGGGCAACGATCGGAACGAAGACGCGGGCGGTGGCCAGCGACGCCACCACTGCCGCTTCGTCGCCCTCGCCGGCGGCCAAGGCGGCCAGCGCGGCGAGGTAGCCGGCGTCGGCAGCGCCGTCGTCGTCCTCGAAGTTGTGGATTGTGGCGTCATCGCCGCTGAGGCTGCGCCCGGCCCACGGCTGCCCGGCGGAGTCAGCCGCTCCGCCGGCGCCAGCGAGGGCGGCGGCGATGTGGCCCGGCAGTTCACGGCCGCCGGAGGGCCCGTTGCCGGTAGGGGTGCTGTGTTCCACGGGGCGGCCGGGCCTAACGGCGGCCGGCTACGTCGAGGGCTTCGGGCAGGGTGAAGTTGCCGTTGTAGAGCGCCTTGCCGACAATGGCACCCTCGACGCCGAGCGGAACCAGGGAGCGGAGGACCTTGAGGTCCTCGAGGCTGGAGATGCCGCCGGAGGCCACGACGGGTTTCCCGGTCTTCTCCACCATCTGGCGCAGCAGTTCCACGTTGGGGCCCTGCAGGGTGCCGTCCTTGGTGACGTCGGTAACCACGTAGCGGGCGCAGCCGGACGCTTCGAGGCGGTCCAGGACCTCCCAGAGGTCGCCGCCTTCCTTGGTCCAGCCGCGGCCGGCAAGGGTGGTGCCGCGGACGTCGAGGCCCACGGCGATCTTGTCGCCGAAACGTTCGATCACACGGTGCGTCCACTCCGGGTTCTCCAGGGCCGCGGTGCCCAGGTTCACGCGGGCGACGCCAAGCTCCAGCGCCTTTTCCAGCGACTCGTCATCGCGCAGACCGCCGGAGAGCTCGACTTTGATGTCCAGCTGGCCGACAACCTCACGGAGCAGCCCGGCGTTGGACCCGCGGCCGAAGGCGGCGTCGAGGTCGACGAGATGGACCCATTCTGCGCCCTGCTCCTGCCAGTTGAGCGCGGCTTCCAGGGGCGTCCCGTAGCTGGTCTCACTGCCGGCTTCGCCCTGGACCAGGCGGACGGCCTGGCCGTTGACGACGTCGACGGCGGGCAGCAGCTCAAGTACCGGAAGCGGGGTTTCGGTGATCATCGTTAGGTCCTCATGGTTGGAGCGGCGGGAGCGGGTAGGGCTGCGGGACTCAGTTGCCGGGCAGCGTCAGCAGGTACGCGGCCAGCAGCGACATGCCGGCCAGGAAGTAGAACACGATCTGGACCCACAACGGGCTCTTCTGCTGCCGGAAGGAGACGCCGCCGCCGACCAGCAGGCCGGCGAGGCCCATCAGGACTAGTGACCACATTCAGGCGGTCTTTTCCGGAGCGCCGGCTGGTGCGGCGGCCTGGGTGCGGCCGCGCAGGCTGTCGACCCAGTTCTTCAGCAGGCGCGCACCGGCGTCGCCGGATTTCTCCGGGTGGAACTGGGTTGCGCAGAGCGGGCCGTTCTCCACCGCGGCGATGAACGGGGCGCCGTGTTCGGACCAGGTGACAAGCGGGGCCGCCATTCGCGGCTGGACCACGTCGAAGTCCCAGCGCTGCACGCCGTAGGAGTGCACAAAATAGAAGCGCTCATTTTCAACCCCGGCGAAGAGCGTGGAACCCTCCGGCGCGGTGACCGTGTTCCAGCCCATGTGCGGCACAACCTCTGCCGGCAGGAGTTCCACCTTGCCGGGCCACTCCCCCATGCCCTCCGCGACGGTACCGTGTTCGACACCTGCTTCGAACAGGACCTGAAGTCCGACGCAGATCCCCAGCACCGGCCGTCCGCCGGCGACACGGCGGCCGATCATGCGGATGGCGTCAACGGCCTTGAGTTCCTTCATCACGGTCTCAAAGGCCCCGACCCCGGGAACGACCAGGCCATCGGCGTTCAGCACGTCCTCGGGTTTGGAGCTCAGGATGACCTCCGCGCCGGCCCGCTCGAGGGCGCGCACGGCCGAGCGGATGTTCCCCGAACCGTAGTCGAGCACGGTGACGGTGGGCTTTCCTTCCGGGGAGGGCGGCTTCCGGGCCGCGTCCGGGTCGATGATGGCCCCGTCGCGGAGTTCCGGGCCGGTCACAACGCACCCTTGGTGGAGGGAATGCCTTCAACCCGGGGATCGGGCTCTACTGCGGCCCGGAGGGCCCGGGCGAAGGCCTTGAACTGGGCCTCGACGATGTGGTGCGGGTCCCGGCCGGCAGTGACGTTCATGTGCAGGCAGATACCGGCGTGCAAAGTGATGGCCTCGAAGACGTGCCGAGTCAGGGAACCGGTGAAGTGGCCGCCGATGAGGTGGTATTCCTGGCCCGCTGGTTCGCCGGCGTGCACCAGGTACGGCCGGCCCGAAACGTCGACGACGGCCTGCGCCAGGGCCTCGTCGAGCGGGACGGTGGCCTCGCCGAAGCGGCGGATACCGGCCTTGCTGCCCAGGGCAGTGCGGAGAACCTCGCCGAAGGTGATCGCGACATCCTCCACCGTGTGGTGGACGTCGATGTGCGTGTCGCCGGTGGCCTTGACCGTCATGTCGATCAGGGAGTGCTTGCTCAGTGCGGTCAACATGTGGTCATAGAACGGCACGGAGGTGCTGATGTCGGAGACGCCGGTGCCGTCGAGGTCGATTTCGACGAGCACCGAGGACTCGCTGGTGGTCCGTTCGAGGCGGGCGGTCCGGGCGCCGGCTGTTCCGGTGTTGCTCATGTGGGATGTCCTTTGGGAGAAGGCGGGCGCCCGCGAACGCCGGCGGTGTGCGTGTCCTGGGTTAAGTCTAGGCGGGCTGAACTTCCCGGCCGGCCAGGATCCGTTCGAGGGCCTCCAGAAACCGTGTGGTTTCGGTCTCAGTGCCGGCAGTGACGCGCAGGTGACCGGCAATACCGACATCCCGGATGAGCACGCCGGCGTCCAGCAGCCCCTGCCAGACGTCGTGCTGGTTCTCCAGGCCGCCGAAAAAGACGTAGTTGGAATCGGAGGCGGCGGGCTGCAGTCCCATGCGGGTCAGCTCGGAGACGATCCGGTCCCGTTGGCGCTTGATGTCCTCGACATCGGCCATCAGGGCCGTCCGGTGGCGCAGTGCGGCCAGGGCGGTGGCCTGGGTGATGGCGGAGAGGTGGTACGGCAGCCTGACCAGCCGGAGGGCGTCCGTGACCTCGGGTGCAGCTGCCATGTAACCAATCCGCGCACCGGCCAGGGCGAAGGCTTTGCTCATGGTCCGCGAGACGATCAGCCGCTCCCGGCCGGGCAGCAGCGTCAGGGCGCTGGGCGTGCCCTCGTGGGCGAACTCATGGTAGGCCTCGTCGACGATCACGACGGTCTGACTTGCCTCCCCTGCCTCGTACACGGCCTCGACGACGTCCAGTCCCAGGCCCGTGCCGGTGGGGTTGTTCGGGGAGCAGAGGAAGACGACGTTGGGCTGCAGCTCGCGGACCTGGCGGGCGGCGGATTCGGCACTGAGGCCGTAGTCCTCAACGCGCGCTCCAACGATGTACTCGGTGTCCGTGCCGGCAGCCAGCAGGGGGTACATCGAATACGTGGGAGGGAACCCGAGGGCGGTGCGTCCCGGGCCGCCGAAGGCCTGAAGGATCTGCTGAAGGACTTCGTTGGAGCCGTTGGCTGCCCAGATGTTGCCGGCCGTCAGACCGTGGCCAAGGTATTCAGCCAGCGCTTCGCGCAGTTCGGTGAACTCGCGGTCCGGGTACCGGTTCAGCCCGGCGGCCGCCTCGGTGACGGCTTCGGCAATGGCAGCCCGGACGTCGGCCGGGACGCCGTGGGTGTTCTCGTTGACGTTGAGCAGAATGGGGACGTCCAACTGGGGTGCGCCATAGGGGCGCAGCCCCCGCAAATTCGTCCGGAGGGGCAGTCGGTTGAGTCGCTCTAGCTGGTCGGTCACCCGTCTAGTTTAAGTGAGACCGGGCCCTGGCCTGAAACCGGGCGCTCCGCTTCCGCTTACTTGGCGGGAATGTAGAGCTGCTGGCCGGGGAGCACACGGGCAGCCCCGAGGTTGTTCAACTGCACGATATCGGCGACCACGTCCCGCGGATCGCGGTCCGGGGCGACGGTGCCGGCGATGGTCCACAGCGATTCGCCGGGCTGGACCGTCACTGTGACCGTCGGCGTGAGGGTCAAGCCCCCGGACGAATCAGCGGCCTTGGCCGGCGCGTTGAGGAAACCGGCAAGCGAGAGGATGAGGGCCGCGAGCAGGATCAGCGGCACGCCAAAGAAGACGAACCTTCCCCGGCGGGTCAAGCGCAACGGCGCCTGTTTCATTGCAGCCGCGGGTGCGGCGGGCCGGCGGGAACTTGAAACCATGGAATCGGAATTAGCGCTTACTGCTGACATGAACTGAGCCCTCCTGGACTGATCTGTGCCGCCCGGCGTACTCCTCGTACCTGCCGCCAACCGGCCGAACCATCTAACGCAAAACTTGAAAAGCTGATCGTTCGCACGCTTCGAATGCACAACCGAACGGTTACCCGAGCTCCGAACCGATTCTTCGAACACATATTCGAACCCTGCTGTTCTATTTTTAGCACCTATGAACGAACATTGTCGAGACTCACTAGAACAAATGTTTGAAAAACCCGAACGGCTGGCCTATTTTTGAAGCACAGGACAACCGCCTGGAACGATCAATAGCAGTTGACCAGCGGGGTCTGACATTTTTAGGACTGACTGGTCCCGGCACGCACGGCGGCCGGGGAAATGGAGAGGCGTGGCGAACATGGCAGCACAAGCCGCCGGCGGGAGGGCTCCCCAGCGCAGCCCTCAGACCAGCCGGGCGCCTAAGGGCCTTACCGTCCGGCAGAAGAAGATCCTGGAAACCATCCAGCGCTCCGTGACGGACAACGGCTACCCGCCCTCCATGCGTGAAATCGGCGACATCGTCGGACTCGCCAGCCTCTCCAGCGTCACCCACCAGCTCTCGCAGCTGGAGAAGCTGGGCTACCTGCGGCGGGACCCCAAGCGTCCGCGGGCCATGGAAGTACTCATGCCACTGACCCTCGACGAGGGAGCTACCAAGATTTCCGGGGCGGAGAAGTCGAGCGGCCTTCGCGCGGTGGGTGGCCGCGCCGTCTCCGAGCTGGCCAGCGCCACCGACACCGCGATGGTGCCGTTCGTCGGCCGAATCGCAGCGGGTGGACCGATCCTGGCGGACCAGGTGGTGGAGGACGTGATGCCCCTGCCGCGCTCACTGGTGGGCCACGGCGAATTGTTCATGCTCAAGGTGGCCGGTGACTCCATGATCGACGCCGCCATCTGCGACGGCGACTGGGTGGTCGTACGGCGCCAGAACGACGCCGTCAACGGCGACATCGTTGCCGCGCTGCTCGATGATGAGGCCACGGTCAAGACTTTCCGCCAGCGCGACGGCCACACCTGGCTGCTGCCGCAAAACACCCAGTACGAGCCCATACTCGGCGACCATGCAGTCATCATGGGCAAGGTCGTCTCGGTGCTGCGTTCGCTCTAGCCCTGTCGGGTGTCCCGCTAGCCGGAAGGCCGCCGTCCGCCCGGACGGCGGCCTTCCGCGTTTCGGCTGCGGCGGCCGCGGCTATTTGGCTGGCTGCCCGGCAGGCGCCTCCTTGGCGAGCCCGCGGCGGCGCCTATCTGGCTGGCTGCCGGGCGGGCGCTTCCTTGGCGAGGCGTTCGAGCGCGGCGAAGGCCACCGCGGGATCCGTGGTCGGCCAGAACGGCGGGAGCGCGGCCCGCAGGAAAGCACCGTACCGTTCAGTCGACAACCGGGAGTCAAGCACCGCTACGACGCCCTTGTCCGAGGTCGAGCGGATCAGCCGGCCGGCGCCCTGGGCCAGGCGGATGGCGGCGTGCGTGGCCGAAACACTCATAAAGCCGTTCCCGCCCGACTGCGCCACGGCGCGGGACCGTGCGGTCATCAGCGGGTCATCGGGCCGCGGGAACGGAATCCGGTCGATCACCACCAGCCGACAGGAGTTCCCGGGCACATCGACACCCTGCCAGAGCGACATGGTGCCGAACAGGCAGGTATCCGGTTCATCGGCGAACTGCTTCACGAGCGCCGTCATGGTGGACTCGCCCTGGCACAGGATGTTGAGCCCCAGCCGGGGCCGCATGGCATCGGCGGCTTCTTCGGCGGCACGCCGCGAGGAGAAGAGGCACAGGGCGCCCCCGCCGGAGGCCCGGATCAGCTTTTCGAGTTCATCCAGGGCCTCGGGGGACGTGCCCCGGCCCGGCTTGGGCAGGTGCCGGGCGACGTATAGGATGCCTTGCTTCGGATACTCAAAGGGTGAGCCGACGTCGACGCCGGTCCAGCTGGGCGCGCCGGGGCCGACCAGTCCCAGGCCGCCGGCGGCCGGCTCAAAAGCGGAACCGATGGCCAGGGTCGCCGAGGTGAGTACCACGGTGTGGTCGGCAAAAAGCCCCTCGCGCAGCCGTCCGGCGACGCTCAGCGGGGCAATGTTGATCAGGGCGGGCGCGGAGTCATCCGGCTGCGAGTACCCCTGCTGGGGATCAAAGCTGCTGTTCCGCGAGAACCACACCACTTCGCGGTTCTCCTTCGCTGCCAGCAGCCGTTCGCACAGTTCGAGGATCACCATCAGGCGGGAGCGCGCGAGCTGCCGGCCGCCGTCGGCCGTGGCGCTGCTGTCGCCCTTGGAGTCCGAGAGCGCAGCGCGGCAGGCGTCACGCAGCTGGTCGACGCAGTCGAGCTGCTCGTTGTTGAGCCCGTTGGGCATCAGGCCGCTGGGAACGCCTTCGATCGCGAGTTCAAGGTTGGCAGCGGCGTTGTTGAGCGCGTCCACCGTGATGCCGGTGTGCTTGCGGGCACCGGAGGCGGCTGCGTGCACCATGGCCACGGACAGTTGGCCGGACACGGCGCCGGTGACCCGGTCCTGCAGTTCGTGCGCTTCGTCCACCACGACGACGTCATACTCGGGCAGCACCGCCAGGCCTTCGAACGCGCTGACGGCCAGCATGGCGTGGTTGGTGACCACGACGTCGGCGTCGGCAGCGTTCTGCCGCGCGAGTTCACTGAAGCACTCGGCGGCCAGCGGGCATTTCTGCGCGCCGAGGCACTCCATGGAGGTGACGGAGACCTGCCGCCAGGCGCGGTCGGTCACGCCGGGCAGGAGCTCGTCGCGGTCCCCGGTCTGGGTGTCCTCGGCCCACTCGCGGAGCCGGACCACCTCTTTGCCGAGCTGCGAGGACGGCCCGCCCATGGCGGCAGCGAAGTGCGGCACCGAGGTGTCCTCGCCGAGGGAGAACAGCTGACCTTCGGACGGTTCCTCCGAGGGGAACCCGCCTTCGAGCTTGTGCCGGCAGACGTAATTGGAGCGGCCCTTGACCAGGGCGATCTTCACCGGCCGTTCCAGCGCCGGGGTGATGGTCTTGAGCAGCCGGGGCAGGTCGCGGCCGACGATCTGGGTCTGCAGTGCAAGGGTAGCGGTGGAAACCAGGGTCGGTTTGTCGCTGACCAGCGAATGGGCGATCAGTGGGATCAGGTAGGCCAGGGACTTGCCCGTTCCGGTTCCGGCCTGGACCAGCAGGTGGTCGCCGGTCTCGATGGCGCGGGCCACCTGCCGGGCCATCTCATGCTGGCCGTCGCGGCTCTGGCCGCCCATGCCGGCGACCGCCCGGTCGAGGAGTTCAACCACAAACTCCTCGCCGGACGCGCCGGACGCTTCCGGGTCTCCGGCCGAATCCGGTTCTGCTTCCGCCGCCGCTGGTTCAGTCATTGCTGATGAACGAGTCCAGCTCTGCGGCGAGTCCTTCGCGTACCATCACGACGGCACGGGTGCCGGTCTCCTCATGGTCGAGGCTGATGATCTCGGCGTCCGTCTCGTGCAGCTTGCTCAGCAGATCACCGCGGTCGTACGGGATCATCAGTTCCAGCTTGACGCTGGGCCGCGGGATGCCCTCGCTGATGGCTTTGAGCAGTTCCGGGATGCCTTCGCCGGTGCGGGCCGAGACGACGACGTGGCGCGGTTCGCGCTGCTTGAGCCGTTCGATCACGAACGGGTCTGCGGCGTCGGCTTTGTTCAGGACGATGATTTCCGGGACCTTGCGGGCGTCGACCTCGCTGAAGACCGCACGGACTGCCGCTATCTGCCCTTCCGGGTCAGGATGCGAGACGTCCACCACGTGCAGGATCAGGTCCGCGTCCGCGACTTCCTCCAGAGTGGAGCGGAAAGCTTCCACGAGCTGGGTAGGCAGCGAGCGGACAAAGCCCACGGTGTCGGCGAGGGTGTAGCCCAGGCCGTCCGGGGTTTCGGCTTTCCGGACGGTGGGATCCAGCGTGGCGAACAGGGCGTTCTCCACCAGGACGCCGGCGTCGGTCAGCCGGTTCAGCAGCGAGGACTTGCCCGCGTTGGTGTAGCCCGCGATTGCCACGGAGGGAACCGCATTACGGCGCCGGTTGGACCGCTTGGTTTCCCGGGCCGGCTTCATAGCGGCGATTTCGCGCCGCAGCTTGGCCATCCGGGTGCGGATCCGGCGGCGGTCCAGCTCGATCTTGGTCTCACCGGGGCCGCGAGAACCCATGCCCGCGCCGGCGCCGCCGACCTGGCCGCCGGCCTGGCGGGACATTGATTCGCCCCAGCCGCGCAGTCGCGGCAGCAGGTACTCCAGCTGGGCCAGTTCCACCTGCGCCTTGCCTTCGCGGCTCTTGGCGTGCTGGGCGAAGATGTCCAGGATCAAGGCGGTGCGGTCAATGACCTTGACCTTGACGATGTCCTCAAGGCTGCGGCGCTGGGAGGGGGCCAGTTCGGCGTCGACCACCACGGTGTCCGCACCGGTGGACATCACGATGTCCTTGAGCTCCTGGGCCTTGCCCGAGCCCAGGAAGGTGCCCGGGTCGGGCTTCGCGCGGCGCTGGACGAGGCCGTCTAGAACCTCGGAGCCGGCCGTCTCGGCGAGGGCGGCGAGCTCGCGCAGGGAATTCTCGGCGTCGGCGAGGGTGCCTTCCGTCCACAGCCCCGCGAGCACGACCCGCTCAAGGCGCAACTGCCGGTATTCGACTTCGGTGACATCTTCGAGCTCGGTCGAGAGGCCGGCGGTGCGGCGCAGGGCGCGGCGTTCCTCGAGGTCCTGCTGATCGCCGTCGTAGCCGCCGTGTTCCTCGTCCAGCCCGGAAATCGCTTGGGCCTTACCGAGAACAGCTTTGGATTCGCCGGGCTCCCCCGCGCGGGCGCTGCGTCCTACCTTCGGGGCGGGAGCGTCTTTGGAGAGAATCCGGTCAATGACAGCCTGGATTTCCGCAGGACTCATGTCCTGGGCGGCTGAATCGGATCCGGTGTTGGGCTGACTGGTCATGGTCTCCTTTGAAGAGTGTGCAATCTCAGAATAGTGCTGTTCGGTGCTTCTTGGCGCGGTATTCGCGCTGGGCTGACGACTGTCGGTCAACCGGGCCTCCTGGATAGCGGGGCGGTGGGGGCGCGCCCGGCTGGTCGGTGCACTGCCACCTTCACGCTAAAAAATGGCGTCGGCGGACGGTGCGGAGCTGTGTGGGAAGTGCGGCTGTTGAACGCCGCACGGTGTGGATACGGTCCGCCCCGGTATGGAGAGAAATCCGCGGCCGGCCCTGAAGATGCCAGCCGATGGAACTCAAAGTACAGCGCGCGCCGGTAGCGGCGGGAAAGCCGGAACGAGGGGTGCGCGGAGCGGAAGGTGAATACCTGCGTCGCTGCGGGGACGGGCGCTGCTCCCCAGTGACGTTGGAGACGAAACTGGGAAACGAAGGCCCGCGCCGGCTACTTGAAGTTCAAGATCATGTCATCAATAATAGCAGATTTTCTCCTGTTACCTTGGCGCCACAGGTCCGGCCCCGGGGGTTTTCCGGCCGGTTTCCCATAGCACCGAAGCTCAAACTAATCTGGCCAGTTATGGAGTCTGCACACTATTTCAGCGCCCAGCCCGCCGGGCCGTTTCCCCGCAAGCCCCTGGCCGTGGAGCTTGCCGGCGAACCGCGAAAGCTGCAGACGTCCTCTGGTATTTTCAGTCCGGACGGAATCGACAAGGGAACCGCTGTGCTGCTCGCGGATGTGCCTTCCCCGGCCCCGCTGGGGAACCTGCTGGACATCGGCTGCGGCTGGGGCCCCATTGCGCTGACCATGGCACTGAAGGCGCCGCATGCGCGGGTGGTCGCCGTGGACGTCAATGAGCGTTGCGTGACCCTGACGAATGAGAATGCCGCCCTGCTGGGGCTGGGCAACGTCACGGCCAGCTTGCCCGGGGACGTGGACCCGGACCTGCGCTTCGACACCATCTGGTCCAACCCGCCCATCCGGATCGGCAAGGACGAGCTCCACGCCCTGCTGCTGCACTGGCTGCCACGGCTCGCTCCCGGTGGCTCGGCCTGGCTGGTGGTGCAGAAGAACCTGGGTTCGGATTCACTCCAGCGCTGGCTGGCAGCCGAGCTGGACAGCAGCTTCACCGTGACCCGCGAGAGCACGTCGAAGTCGTTCCGGATTCTGCGCGTCAGGAAAGCGTCCCGCTAGCAACAATTACGGCGGGTCCGCTGAGTTCCACGTGCTCATGGCCGTCTGCGGCCACAAAGAATTTCACGCCGACGACGCCGCCGGGGACCGCGACCTTCCAAACGTCGGGGGCGCCCTGGCCGGCCCAGTGCCGGATGGCGACAGCTGCGGCGCAGGCACCGGTCCCGCAGGACAAGGTCTCCCCCACTCCCCTCTCGTGCACCCGCATCGTGACCGTCCCGACGCCGTCGTGCACCAGCGGCTCGGAAGGAACGACAAATTCGACGTTGGTCCCGTGCGGCGGCAGCGGGTCAACGTGCGGCGCCCGGAACAGGTCGGTGGCGTCCAGCTCCGCGATTTCGGCCAGCGCGACGACGGTGTGCGGGTTGCCCATGCTGACCGACAATGCCGGCCGGGCTACCTCAAGTCCGTCGGCGCTGACCAGGGAGTCCATAGCCCGCGCGGTGGCCTCCCCCGGGAAGATGAACTCCCATGGGCCCATGTCGACGGCGTAGCCGGCCGCGGTGCGGACGACCGTCTTGACGCCGGCCCTGGTTCCGATGGTCAGCGATTCGCCGGCGGGCAGGTCGGCGAGGCCTTCGGCAATCAGGAAGTGGACGAAAACGCGGACCCCGTTGCCGCACATTTCCGAGAGCGAGCCGTCGCCGTTCCGGTAGTCCATGAACCACTCGGCTTCCGGGTGCGCGGCGAGCAGCGCTGCGCCTTCGGGCAGCAGCCGCGAGGGGACTGCGCGGATGAGCCCGTCGCCGCCGATGCCGCGGTGCCGGTCGCAGAGGGCCGCTGCCTGCTCCGGGGTCACGGAGAGGGCGCCGTTGGGGTCGGCGATCAGGACAAAGTCGTTGCCGGTTCCGTGGCCTTTGGAGAACTTCAGGCCGCTGAGGCCGGCGGTGTCGACGGCGGCGTGCTCAGCGGCCGTAGCTAGGGTTTCGTCCATGGCTCAAGGCTACCGTTCCGGCCGCGGCGGTGCGGAACGCGTGCGCCGGTGGGGGCGGGCACCGGGCGCGTTAGCGGCGAGAGCACCGGGGCCTAACCGCAGAGCGCCGCCGCTTTCGGCGACAGGAGCGGGTCCTGCCAGTCCAGCCAGCTGATCCGGGGGTCGGCTCGGAACCAGGTGAGCTGGCGGCGGGCGAATTTCCGGGTCGCGGCAATGGTCTCTTCGACGGCCTGCGCCTCGTCTGCCTGGCCGTCCAGGACGCTGAGGAACTGGGTGTAGCCGAGGGCCCGGGAGGCTGTCTTGCCGTGCCTCAGGCCCGCTGCGTCCAGGCGCTGCACTTCGGCCAGAAGCCCCTGCTGCACCATAGAATGCACCCGCGCCGCGAGGCGTTCGCGGAGCTGTTCACGGTCCACCTGCAGGCCGAGCTGCACGGCCGGCTGGAAGTACTTCCGCTCCGGCATGAACGAGCTGAAGGGCCGGCCGGTCAGTTCGAAAACCTCGAGGGCCCGGATGACCCGGCGGGCGTCGCCGAGCCGGCCGGCAGAGACGGGGTCCACACGTTCCAGCCGGGCCCGCAGCGGCGTCAGGCCTGCGGCCTGCTCTTCCGCCTCAAGCCGGCGGCGGATTGCAGGGTCGGTACCCGGAAAGTCCAGCAGGTCGAGGGCTGCGCGGACGTAGAGCCCGGAACCGCCGGCGAGGATGGCGCGCTTACCGCGGGCATGGATGTCCGCGATGACGGCCCGGGCGCGCTGCTGGAAGTCCGAGACGCTGGCCTCCTCGGTGACGTCCAGGATATCCAGCAGGTGGTGCGGCACTCCCCGGCGCTCGGCCTCGGTGATTTTGGCCGTGCCGATGTCCATCCCGCGGTAGAACTGCATGGCGTCGGCGTTGACGACTTCCCCGTCGAGGGCCAGCGCAAGCGAGACGGCGAGCTCCGACTTTCCGGATCCGGTCGGTCCAACGACCGCGATGACCGGCGGGGTGGCGGCGACCACAGGCTAGCGCGCGCGGATGGGCAGGCTGGGCATGCCCAGGGAGACCCCGGTGGCGCCGGCTTTTCCGGCCGGTGCCGGAGCGCCGCACGAATCGGCCTGGGACCGGTCCCAGGCGTCGCCGGCCCGTGAGCGGCGCAACTGGTACTCGTCGACTGATGAGGGGTCCGCGACGAGGTGGAAGGCGGCCGCTTCGGTGATGGTGACGGTGACGAGGTCTCCCGGACGGGGTGTTTCCGCGCCGGCCGGCACCGAGAAGTGCACGAGCCGCTGGTCCCGGGCGCGGCCGGAGAGGCGATGCGTTTCCCCTGCCTTGCGGCCGGACTGTGCGGTGACCATCACCTCGACGCGGCGGCCCAGCTGGCGGGCGTTCTCCTCGGCGGCGATGCGGTCCTGCAGTGCGGTGAGCCGTTCAAAGCGTTCCTGCACCACAGCCTTGGGGAGCTGGTCCGGGAGGTCGGCAGCCGGGGTACCCGGCCGCTTGGAGTACTGGAAGGTGAACGCGGTGGCGAAGCGGGACTGCTCCACAACGTCGAGGGTGGCCTGGAAGTCCTCTTCGGTTTCGCCCGGGAATCCGACGATGATGTCGGTGGAGATGGCGGCGTGCGGGATCTTTTCGCGGACCTTGTCCAGGATGCCAAGGAACTTGGTGGAACGGTAGGACCGCCTCATGTCGCGGAGCACCTTGTCCGAGCCGGACTGCAGCGGCATGTGCAGCTGCGGCATGACGTTGGGGGTCTCGGCCATGGCGTCGATGACGTCGTCGGTGAACGCTGCCGGGTGCGGGCTGGTGAACCGGACGCGCTCCAGGCCGGGGATCTCGCCGCAGGCACGGAGCAGCTTCGAGAAGGCCTGACGGTCGCCGAACTCCACGCCGTAGGAGTTCACGTTCTGGCCCAGCAGGGTGACCTCGATGGCGCCGTCGTCGACGAGGGCCTGGATTTCGGCGAGGATATCGCCCGGACGGCGGTCCTTTTCCTTGCCGCGCAGGGCGGGGACGATGCAGAACGTGCAGGTGTTGTTGCAGCCGACCGAGATGGAGACCCAGCCCGAGTAGACGGAGTCACGCTTGGTGGGCAGCGTCGAGGGGAACACGTCAAGGGATTCCAGGATTTCGAGCTGTGCCTCGTTGTTGTGCCGCGCCCGGTCCAGCAGGGCCGGCAGGGCCCCGACGTTGTGCGTGCCGAAGACCGCGTCGACCCAGGGCGCCTTCGCGAGGATAGTTTCCCGGTCCTTCTGCGCGAGGCAGCCGCCAACGGCTATCTGCATCCCCGGGTTGGCGTCCTTCACCGGGCGCAGCATGCCGAGGTTGCCGTACAGCTTGTTGTCGGCGTTTTCCCGCACGGCGCAGGTGTTGAACACCACGACGTCGGCCAACTCGCCTTCGGAGCGGACGTAACCGGCGGCTTCCAGCATGCCGGACATCCGCTCGGAATCGTGGACGTTCATCTGGCAGCCAAAGGTGCGAACCTGATAGGTGCGGGCCGGGGCCGTCTCGGGGACGACGGCCGTCGCGGGCGCCAGACTGGTCGAAGGGCCGTCGGCTGGGGAGGAAATGGTCAAACTCACCTGTTAAGGGTAACGGCTCCGCCCGCCGGTACCCATGGGTGGCGCGGGCAGCCGCGGTGCGGCGCTACGCGGGCGGGGCCAGCGTCAGGATTTCCGACCCGTCCTCGGTGATGGCGATCGTGTGTTCGCTGTGGGCCGTCCGGCACCCGGTAGCGCTGCGGAGCGTCCAGCCGTCGGCATCGGTGATGAGTGTGGCGGTGTCCGCCATCACCCACGGCTCCAGCGCCAGCATCAGCCCGGGACGGAGGGTAAAGCCCCGGCCGGCCCGGCCGGTGTTGGGCACGTGGGGGTCCTGGTGCATGGTCGAGCCGATGCCGTGGCCACCAAACTCGGTGTTGATCGGGTAGCCGGCAGCGCTGAGGACCGAGCCGATGGCGGCGGAAATGTCGCCGATTCGGGCGCCCGGCCTTGCGGCGGCGATACCAGCCGACAACGCCCGCTCGGTGGCCTCGATCATGGCGACGCTCTCCGCGGGACCGGAACCGCCGACGACGAAACTGATGGCAGCATCTGCGGCGATGCCGGCCTTGCAGACCGCGAGGTCGAGGGTCAGCAGGTCACCGTCGGCCACTGCGTAGTCATACGGCAGGCCGTGCAGGACAGCGTCGTTGACGGCGGTGCAGATGTAGTGGCCGAACGGTCCGCGTCCAAACGGCGGCGCGTAGTCCACGTAGCAGGACTCCGCGCCCGCCACGGCGATCAGGTCCCGGGTCCAACGGTCGATCTCCAGGAGGTTCGTGCCCGCCGCCGTTCGGCTTTTCACGGTCTGCAGGATGCGGCCAACGAGGGCGCCGGTCTCCCGCGCACGGTCCAGTTCGGCGGAGTTCAGGATTTCGATCATCCAATAACTATACCGGTCAAATTATCCCGGTATGCTGGCGTGATGGTTAGACTGCCGCTCTCCCCCGCCGAGGTCCAGCGAGGACAGCGCCTGGGTGCCCTGCTCCGGGCGGCAAGGGGCGAACGATCAATGCTGGACGTGGCCCTGGCCGCGGGAGTCTCCCCGGAGACACTGCGGAAGATTGAGACCGGCCGGGTGGCCACCCCGGCCTTCCCGACCATAGCGGCGCTGGCCGACGTTCTCGGGCTTTCCCTGGACGAGGTCTGGAACGAGCTGAAACGGCGTGACGGCACCGTCGGGCTGGCGTCCTAGAGACCCGCCTGCCCGTCGTCCTGCAGCGCGGCGTCGATGACCTCGTTAACGATGCGGAAGGCCTGACCCGGCTGGTACCCCTTCCGGGCCAGCATGGACGCCAGTCGCCGCACGGCCTTGTCCCGCTCGGACGCATCCCCGAGGCCACGCAAGGACCTGAGCTTGCGCTCCACGAGTTCCCGGGCGGCGGTTTCCTCCTGCTCATCGCTGACCTGCGCCAACGCGCAGGCGGCGGTGTCGTCGTCGATGCCCTTTTCGGCCAGCTCCCGGCGCAGGGCGCCCCGGGCGAGCTTCCGGTTCTGCGCACGGCTCCGCACCCACAGCTCCGCGAACTCGGTGTCGTCAACGAGCCGGACCTCTTCGAAGCGGTCCAGGACCGCCTCGGCGACGTCTTCCGGAATGTTGCGCTCGGCCAGCTTGCGGGAGAGCTGCAGCCGGCTTTTGGGCGAGTTGCTCAGCTGCCGCAGGACGATGGCGCGGGCCGCCGACGCGGGATCCGCGTCGGCGTCCAGCTCCGGCCCCGGTGGCTTAGAAGCCGTCAACGGCCTTCAGCTTTGGTGACTCTTCCGGGTCGGCGGCCTTGACGCCGACGCCCAGCTTTTCCTTGATCAGGCGCTCGAGCTCGGCGGCCAGCTCGGGGTTGTCCCGCAAGAAGCGGCGGGAGTTCTCCATACCCTGGCCCAGCTGGTCACCGTCATAGGTGAACCAGGAACCGGACTTCTTGATCAGGCCGTGCTCGACACCCATGTCAATGATGCCGCCCTCGCGGGAGATGCCCTGACCGTAGATGATGTCGAATTCGGCGATTTTGAAGGGCGGCGCCATCTTGTTCTTGACGATCTTCGCCTTGGTCCGGTTGCCGACCGAGTCTGCACCCTCCTTGAGCGTCTGGATCCGGCGGACGTCGATGCGGATGGAGGCGTAGAACTTCAGCGCCTTGCCACCGGTGGTCGTTTCGGGGGAACCGAAGAACACGCCGATCTTCTCGCGCAACTGGTTGATGAAGATTGCGGTGGTCTTGGTCTGGCTCAACCGGCCGGTGATCTTACGCAGCGCCTGGCTCATCAGGCGGGCCTGCAGGCCGACGTGGCTGTCGCCCATGTCGCCCTCGATTTCGGCGCGGGGCACCAGCGCGGCGACGGAGTCGATCACGATGACGTCCAGCGAGCCGGAACCAATCAGCATGTCCATGATTTCAAGCGCCTGCTCACCGGTGTCCGGCTGGGAAACCAGGAGCGCGTCGGTGTCGACACCGAGCTTGGCGGCGTATTCCGGGTCGAGCGCGTGCTCGGCGTCGATGAACGCGGCGATGCCGCCCTGGCGCTGGGCGTTGGCTACGGCATGCAGCGCGACGGTGGTCTTACCGGAGGACTCGGGGCCGTAGATCTCGACCACGCGGCCGCGGGGCAGGCCGCCGATTCCGAGGGCCACGTCCAGGGCAATGGAGCCGGTCGGAATGACCTCGATGGGCGCACGGACTTCATCGCCCAGGCGCATGACGGAACCTTTGCCGAACTGCTTGTCAATCTGGGCAAGCGCTGCGTCGAGCGCCTTCTGGCGATCCGGGGCTGCGGCCATGGTTCACACCTCTGATACTTTCTCGCTGGAGAGTGGCCATCGTGGCCGTTGTTATGTCATCACCGACGCTAGTGGCAGCCTCTGACAATATTGCCGCCGTCGTCGCGTATGTGGAAAACGCTCTGGAAAAAGCATAGCCATACCCGAACAGATATTCGAACAATTGGGCGGCGTGTCCGAGGACTCGGACACCGCCGGTCCCCCCGGGAGGATGGCTCAGTGCGGCTTGACGTCGCGGCCGAGACGCCGCTCGACGGGGACGTCCTGGACATCGCACATGGCCAGCCACACCTGTTTGGGCGGCACCCCGGCGCTGAGAGCCTGGTCGGCGGTGCGGCCGCCGACGCCGGCCAGCACGAGGGAGCTGCTGAGGACACGGGAATAGCCTGCCCCGAACTCGTCATCCATAAGCCGCCAGAAGTCGCTGATTCTCACCGGTAAAGTCTCTCACGGGCCCGGACCCTAGAATGGTTGCTATGAGCACCCCACCCGATGCCAGCCCGGAACCGGCGCGAATTTCCGGGGTCGGCGAAGCCTCCACCGAAGATGCCCTGGCCGCCGTTGAACACCAATTGAGCCTGCTCTGGCGGCGTGCCCGTTCGATGTCGCAGCGGCTCTCCCGCCAGGTCCACCCAGAGATGGAACCGGCCGCCTACGGTCTGTTGTCGGTACTCCGGAGCGAGGGCCCCATCCGGCTGACCGAGTTGGCGTCGCGCATCGGCGTCGGCAAACCCTCGGTGAGCCGTCAGGTCGCGTTCCTGGAGGGCCTGGGTCTGGTTTCCAAGGCTGCCGATCCGCTCGACGGGCGCGCCCAGGCCATCAGCCTGACGGCCAAAGGCGAGGAGAAGATGCACTTGGTCCAGGATGCCCGGCGCGAGGTGTTTCGGGAGCGGCTGGCGGAGTGGCCGGCCGGGGAGCTTGAGGCTTTCGCCGGGTACATGGCGAAACTGAACTCCAGCTACGAACGCGACGGCTTTCCGCGGGACGAGGTGCTTTAGGCCGGTCCCGGGACACGGCGGCCGCGGGTCTCCTCGGGCGGCCCGCGGGTCTGCGGGCGGTCCGGGACTGCGGCGGTCGGGACTGCGGCGCCCGGACTTCGTAGAGCATGCAAAAGGTCCCCGGCACACCGCCGGGGACCTTTCCTGCAGTTATCGGGTAGGGCTAGCGCGCCCCGGAGAGCAGGCCGGTGCCCAGCTCGTCGTTCAGCTCACGGTCAAGGTCACGCCCGTAGCGCTGGGCAAACTCCTGGGGGACGGTGTCCGGTACAGCGACGCCCTCGGCCACGGCCACACGGTCGCTGACTTCGCGGAGCATGCTGGACAACGGAACGTCGAGGGCCGAGCAGATCGAGGACAGCAACTCCGAGGAGGCTTCCTTCTGGCCGCGTTCCACTTCACTCAGGTAGCCCAGGGATACACGGGCACTGTGCGAGACTTCGCGGAGGGTACGGCCTTGGCGCTGGCGGACATCGCGCAGGACATCACCGATTTCGTGACGAAGTACAACCATCTTGCGCTCCTTTTGTTCGCTCTTTGCCTGATCGGCGAGGCCCACATCCTTCCAGCGGACAACGCCGTTTACGGATACGGGCTGCTTTACCATCTGTATCGCCTTGCTCCCTCGTATGTCTGATTCGCCGCGAACGGCGGACGTTGTATTGGTTTCATCCTAGGCGCCGCCTCTCTTTCGGGGCGACACAATCTAACAACTATTCACAATCAACTTTTGTTCCCGGCAACTTTCCCGGCGGTAGCATGGCCCAGGACCTCGAGCAGGCGTTCCAGCGCGGCGCCGCACGCCAGCCCGCGGATTTCCTGGCGGGCCCCCTCGAAGCGGTACGCGAAGGACGTCGCGCCCGCGCCCGTGGCGAGGCCGATGTAAACGGTCCCGACGGGCTTGCCGTCGTGCGGTTCAGGTCCGGCCACGCCGGTGGTGGCCACTCCGACGTCGGCCCCGCACGCGGTCCGCGCGCCGGCCGCCATCGCGGCGGCGACCTGGCCGTCCACGGAGCCGACGGCGTCGAGCAGGTCGCGGGAGACGCCGAGCACGTCGGCTTTGACGGAGTTCGCGTACGCGATCACGCCGCCCTGCAACATGGCTGAGGCGCCCGGCGTGTCCGCGAGCACGGCGGCGACCATGCCAGCAGTGAGGGATTCCGCCGTGGCGACCGTCAGTCCATGCTCGGCGGCGCGGCTCACAGCTTCGCCGGAAAGGCGGTGCAGGTTCGGGTGGTGCCCGGGGTGCTGATCGTGCTGCGGAAGGCTCACGGCGTCCCCTTTCCCACGCGCTGCTTGCGGGCCTGAATACCCCGGGCACGCAGCTTCAGGGCCTCGACGACGTATTCGCCCCCGGTCCAGAGCGTGATTGCGAGGGCGGCCAGCATGACCGCGAAGGACACCACACCAAGCCACGGGGCGATCGAAGCCAGCGGCATCACGTACAGGAAAATGGCCGCGGTCTGGACCACTGTCTTGAGCTTGCCGCCGCGCGAGGCCGGCATGACGCCGTAGCGGATGACGACAAAACGCAGCGCCGTGATCCCCCACTCCCGGACCAGGATCAGCACGGTCACCCACCACGGCAGCTCGGCCAGCAGCGAGAGCATCACCAGGGCCGAGCCGATCAGCAGCTTGTCAGCGATCGGGTCCGCGATTTTGCCGAAGTCGGTGACCAGGCCACGGCTGCGGGCGATGTCGCCGTCGAGTTTGTCTGTGTAGATCGCCACGGCGAACACGACGACGGCGGCCCAGCGCCAGAGTCCATGCTGCGCGTGCAGGCCCGGAGCGTCGGCGACGAGGCACCAGACGAAGAAGGGCACCAGCGCGATCCGCAGCATCGTCAGGATGTTGGGCAGGTTCCAGATCCGCGCGGCGGATCCGGGGCTGGTTTCGGCGCTAGTCACCTTCCTAGGCTACCGTCCGGTGAGCGACCAGGCGTCCTCGGATCCTTCGTCATCGTCACCTGGGCCGTCCGCGCCGTCGTAATACTCGACACTTTGGGTGCGGTTGTCCAGGTCCGCAGCGACCAGATCCTCGGCATAGCCGCCCTGGGCGATGTTCGCGTTCGCGTTGTCGCTGAGCGCCGCCGTCTGCGAGTCGGCGGCGGCGGGGCCTTCCTGGCCCTTCATCGCTGCAAGGACCGCGGCGAGGTCGTCCGGTTTGACCAGGACGTCGCGGGCCTTGGACCCCTCCGACGGGCCCACCACTCCCCTGGACTCCAGCAGGTCCATCAGGCGGCCGGCCTTGGCGAAGCCGACCCGCAGCTTGCGCTGCAGCATCGAGGTCGAGCCGAACTGCGTGGTGACGACCAGCTCGGTCGCCTGCAGCAGGACCTCAAGGTCATCCCCGATGTCGTCGTCGATCTGCTTCTTCTGCGTCTCAGGCGCGACGTCGTCCCGGTATACGGCCTTGAGCTGGCCCTTGACGTGCTCAACCACCTTGTGGATTTCGGACTCGGTCACCCAGGCGCCCTGCACGCGCATGGCCTTGGAGGCGCCCATCGGCAGGAAGAGCGCGTCGCCCTGGCCGATCAGTTTCTCCGCGCCGGGCTGGTCGAGGACCACGCGGGAGTCCGTGACGGAGGACGTCGCGAAGGCCATGCGGGACGGAACGTTGGCCTTGATCAGGCCCGTGACGACGTCCACAGAGGGCCGCTGCGTGGCGAGCACCAGGTGGATGCCGGCGGCGCGGGCAAGCTGGGTGATGCGGACAATGGAGTCCTCGACGTCGCGCGGGGCGACCATCATGAGGTCGGCGAGTTCGTCCACGATTACCAGCAGATACGGGTACGGCCGGATGACGCGCTTGGAATCCACCGGCGGCTGGACCTTCCCGGCGCGGACAGCCTTGTTGAAGTCGTCGATGTGCTTGAACCCGTAGTTGGCGAGGTCGTCGTAGCGGGCATCCATTTCCCGCACCACCCATTGCAGCGCCTCGGCGGCCTTTTTGGGGTTGGTGATGATCGGGGTGATCAGGTGCGGAACGCCCTCGTAGGCGGTCAGCTCCACGCGTTTGGGGTCGACCATGACCATGCGGACCTCATCCGGGGTGGCGCGCATCAGGATCGAGGTGATCATCGAGTTCACGAACGAGGACTTGCCGGCACCGGTGGCGCCTGCGACGAGCAGGTGGGGCATCTTCGCGAGGTTGGCGACGACGTAGCCGCCCTCGACGTCTTTGCCCACGCCCATGACCATCGGGTGGTCGGTGCGGCGGGCGTTCTGGCTGCGCAGCACATCGCCGAGGGACACCGTTTCGCGGTCCGTGTTGGGGATTTCGATGCCGATCGCGGACTTGCCCGGGATGGGGCTCAGGATCCGGACATCGGAGCTGGCGACGGCGTAGGAGATGTTCTTGGACAGGGCGGTGACGCGTTCGACCTTGGTGCCCGGGTTCAGTTCGATCTCGTAGCGGGTGACGGTGGGTCCGCGGCTGAAGCCGGTGACCTGGGCGTCGACGTTGAACTGGGTCAGCGTCTCGGTCAGGGACGCCACGATCGCGTCGTTGGCCTCGGTGCGTTCCTTGGGGATGGAGCCGGGGGTGAGCATGTCCGACGCCGGCAGGGTGTAGGTGACGTCGCCGGCGAGCGAGAGCTGCTCGGTGCGCTGCGGGATCGGGGTGGGCAGTGGCGCCGGGGCGACCGGGTTGGACGGGACCTTGGGAGCCGACCCGGAGGACGGGTTCAGGGACCCGGCCGCGACCATGCCGGGGGTGACCATCGGGATGGCCTCGGTGGCGTTCTCCGCTGCCGCGTCGACCGCCGTGCTGCCCAGGCCCTGGGCTGCCTTGATTTTCTCCACCGCGATCTCTGCCTGGGTGGGCCGCCGCACGCCGGGTGCCACGGCGCTGGCCCCTTTGCCGGTCTTGCCGGCCCCCTTGCCGTGAGTTTCCGCCGACTCGTCGTCGTCGACGACAGCGTGTTCGAACGCCTCGTCCCCGACATAGCCTTCGAGGCGGGGGTCGTTGTCGTCGTCCTTGCCGAAGAGCCGCTTGCGCTTCTTCTTCGGGGCGGGGGCGTCATTTTCGTACAGGTAGCTGCGGTCGTGGCTGTCCTGGGCGTCGTCGTCGTGGCCCTGCAGGTCGACGCCCATCAGGTGCTCGTAGCCGCTGCGGAGCCGGGACGGAATGGCGCCGAAAGGCGTGGCGGTGACGATCAACAGCGAGGTGAAGGCCAGCAGGCTGTACAGCGCCACCGGGACAGCAGCGTGGATGGTTGCCAGCGGCGCGGCCGCGAGATAGCCGAGCATGCCGCCGGCATGGCGCAGGCCGTCAAAGCCGTCGGCCACGGTCGGCTCGCCGCCGATGATGTGCGCCAGGCCGCAGCCGGCAAACGTCATGATCAGGAAACCGATGCCGATCCGGTTGTTCCCGCGGCCGTCCACCGGCTGGCGGAACAGGCGGAACGCGCAGACGAACAGCATCAGCGGCAGCAGCAGCGACATCCAGCCGAAGGTGCCGTTGACGACGGCGAACACCAGGTCCGGGAACCAGCCCTGGAAGCCCCACCAGGCGAAGGTGGCAATGAAGACGCCAAGCACGAGGTTGAACAGGGCTGCGCCGTCGCGGCGTTCCTCCGGTGCGAGGTCGCTGACGTCCGAACCGACCCGGCGGACGCCGGCGCCGACCACGTGGCCAACCCCCAGCCAGGCGCCGGCCACCACGCGGACGAGCCACGGCTGCCGCGGTTCGACGGCGGGCAGTTGCCGGGTCCGCGCTGGACCCTGCCCCCGGCTGCTCTTGGGCGCGGCGGTGCCGGAGCCCCGGACGGATGAACTGCCGGATTTGCCCCGTGAGCTGCCGCTTGAGTTGCCTCTAGGCGCGGAGGTAGTACGTGTCGCCATACTGCCACGCTACCGGAGGCGGAGCGTGAAACCGCGGATTTCCGGGCCGGAGGGATCATGTTGGACGGTGTGGGAACGGCCCGCCCGTCCGCCAGGGGCCGCCGTCGGACAAGGCAAAACGGCCTTTCCCGCCTGCCGCCGGAGGGCGGCCGGCGGGAAAGGCCGTTGCTGGGTTATTTTCCGGACAGCATCCGGGACGGCGTTTAGGCCTCCAGGACCACCGGGATGATCATCGGCTTGCGGCGCAGCTTGCGGTTCACCCAGGTGCCGACAACGCGGCGGACGACCTGCTGCAGCTGCTGCGAGGTGTGCTCCGTCCCGTTCTGGACAGCTTCCTCGAGTGCGGCGTTGATCTTGGGGATGATTTCGTCGAAGACCGAATCGTCCTCGGCGACACCGCGGGCGTGGATTTCCGGCCCGGAGACCACCTTGCCGGTCGCGCGGTGGATGACCGTGATGATCGAGATGAAGCCCTCGTCCCCAAGGGTCTGGCGGTCCTTGAGGTCGGCTTCGGTGACTTCACCGACGCTGGAGCCGTCCACGTACACGAAGCCGACCTCGACCTGGCCGACAATGTCCGCCTGGTGGTCCCGGAGGTCCACGACGGTGCCGTTGTCAGCGAGCAGGATGCTCTCTTCCGGAACACCGGAGTCGAGGGCGATCTTGCCGTTGGCGATGAGGTGGCGGGTTTCGCCGTGTACCGGCATCGCGTTGAGCGGCTCCAGGATGTTGTAGCAGTAGAGCAGCTCGCCCGCGGCGGCGTGGCCGGAGACGTGGACCTTGGCGTTGCCCTTGTGGATGACGTCCGCGCCGAGCTTCAGCAGCCCGTTGATGATGCGGTAGACGGCGTTCTCGTTGCCCGGGATGAGGCTGGAGGCGAGGATGACGGTGTCGCCCTGGCCGACGACGACGCGGTGGTCGCCGTTGGCCATGCGGGACAGCGCGGCCATCGGTTCGCCCTGCGAGCCGGTGGACATCAGGACCACGCGGTTGTCCGGCAGGTTGTCGATGTTCTTGATGTCGACCAGGATGCCGGCCGGAACCTCGAGGTATCCCAGTTTCTCGGCGATGGCCATGTTGCGGACCATGGAGCGGCCCACGAAGGCCACCTTGCGGTTATGGTTCGCGGCGGCGTCAAGGACCTGCTGGACGCGGTGCACGTGCGAGGAGAAGGAGGCCACAATGATGCGCTTCGACGCCTGGCCGAAGAGCCGGTCCAGGGTGGGGCCGATTTCCTTCTCGGCCGTGGTGAAGCCGGGAACGTCCGCGTTGGTGGAGTCGGACATGAAGAGGTCAACGCCCTCCTCGCCAAGCTTCGCGAAGTGGCGCAGGTCGGTGATCCGGCCGTCCAGCGGAAGCTGGTCCATCTTGAAGTCGCCGGTGTGCAGCACGGTGCCGCCGGCGGTGCGCAGGAACACGGCGAGGGCATCCGGGATCGAGTGGTTGACAGCCACGAATTCGCATTCGAACGGGCCGAGCTTTTGGACTTCACCCTCGGTGACGACGTGGGTGTTCGGCCGGATCCGGTGTTCCTGCAGCTTCGCTTCGATCAGGGCGAGGGTGAGCTGGGAGCCGACGATGGGGATGTCGTTGCGCAGGCGCAGCAGGTAGGGAACGGCGCCGATGTGGTCCTCGTGGCCGTGGGTCAGGATGACGGCGACAATGTCGTTCATCCGGTGCTCGATGTAGGAGAAATCGGGCAGGATCAGGTCCACGCCGGGCTGGGTCTCCTCGGGAAAGAGCACGCCGCAGTCGACGATGAGCAGCTTTCCACCGATTTCGAAGACGGTCATGTTGCGGCCGATCTCGCCGAGACCGCCAAGCGGAACGATCCGCAGGGTGTTCTGCGGCAGGCGGGGCGGCGTGGTGAGGCCGGGAAGGGCGGTTTGGGTCATAATGCACTACTTTCCAGGCAGAGCAGGAGGGTCTTCTTGCGATGTGGCAAAGGAGCCGGATCAGGAGAAGACGAGCCCTGCTTCCGCCAAATCCTCGCGGATGATTTCGATCTCGGCATCGCCCGGCTCCACGAGGGGCAAACGGACAACCGAGTTGGACAGGACTCCCTGCCACTTAAGAACTTGCTTTGCAGCAACAGCACCCTGGATATGGGTCATCACTGCACGGACCACAGGGTCCAGTTCGAAATGTATGGTGCGGGCGGTGGCAAAATCGCCTGCAAGCGCGGCGTCAATCATCGCGCGGTACTGCTTGGTCGCCACGTGCGCCGAGACACTGACCAGCCCGACGGCGCCCGCGGCCATCCAGGGCAGGGTCAGCCCGTCGTCGCCGGAGTAGACGTCAAGGTCGGTGTTGGCCAGCACGCGGGTCACGGCGGCGAAGTCTGCCTTGGCGTCCTTGAGGGCGACGATCCTGGGGTTGTCGGCCAGCCGGATCATCGTCTCCGGCAGGATCGGCACACCGGCGCGGCCGGGGATGTCGTAGACCATGACGGGCAGGTCCGCGGCGGCGGCGACGGCCTCGATGTGCGCCTGGATGCCGGCCTGGCTCGGCTTGTTGTAGTACGGGGTGACGATCAGCTGGCCGTGGGCGCCGGCTTTGACGGCCCGCTTGGCCATCTCGATCGAGTGCGAGGTGTGGTTGGTGCCGGTCCCGGCAATCACCTTGGCCCGGTCCCCCACCGCCTCGACAATGACCCGGAACAGTTTTTCCTTCTCATCGTCCTCCAGCGTGGAGCTTTCCCCCGTGGTACCGGAGATGACGAGAGCGTCGTTGCCGTCGTCGACCAGCTTGCTCGCCAGCTCCGCGGACCCCTGATAATCGACCTCACCGTCGTTTGTGAACGGAGTGACCATGGCGGTCACAAGGGTTCCGAACGTGTAAGAACGAATGTCAGAGTCAGCCATAGGAAAAACGTTACCTTGTCCCTGGCTTCTTAGGACAATGGCGGCGGCGTGACGCGCGTCAAACGCGGCCCTCCCCCGCCGTCGGCCGTGGCTGCGCGGTCGGCCCCGTCGGCGCCGTCGGCCCCGTCGGCGCCGGATGAGCGTCCCCGTGGACGCCTCGGCGCGTAGCCGGGGAAGCGCAGTAGCGGCTGACGGCGTCCTCGCGCAGGGCCTCCGCCCAGGCCGCCAGACGCTGGGCTGCGCGGACATAGTGGAACAACTCAGTCGGGGTGAGCGCCTCAAGGTCGGTTTCAGCGAGCCGGCGGGCCAGCTCCGCCCCGGGCGGCTGGGCCGACAGAAGGGTGCCCTCACGGTGCCACTGGATGTCTTCTGCCGACTCCCCCGCGACCAGCCGCCGGAAGAGGAAATCGACGACGCCCGGGCTCATCGCCCTGAGCACTCCGGAGGCGCTTGAGAAGTCGTTCCCTGCAGGTTCTGGTGCATGCGTCATGCCGCCCATCGTATTCGAACGTATATTCGAATACAAGGCTGCGTGGCGGCTATGAACCGGGGGCGCCGGCGCGGCAGGGGGCGCCGTCGGACAACCGTGGACATGAGACGATCAGACGATGACCTCGCGCGGCATTGCATCAGCTTCCCGGCTGGCCGGAGGCGGGGCGGCAGCGGTCCGCCTTACGGGCGTCGACGCAGCCAGGGGGCTGGCGCTGCTGGGCATGATGGCGACGCATATTCTGCCCACCTTCGAGTCCGGCCCGCAGCTGACGCCGACCTGGGTCGGCCTGGCCTTTTCCGGGCGGGCCGCGGCGCTCTTTGCTGTCCTTGCCGGCGTCGGCCTGGCGCTCTCGACCGGCAAGGAGCAGCCGCTCCAGGGGCGCCCGCTGTGGGCTGCCCGCCGCGGCATCGCGCTCCGGGCACTGGTGGTGGGCGCCGTGGGGCTCGCGCTCGGCGGTCTCGAAGTGAACATCGCGGTGATCCTGTTGCATTACGCCGTGCTGTTTCTCTGTGTGCTGCCGTTCATCGGACTTCGTCCGGGGCAGCTCTGGGGGTTCGCAGCGGCCTGGCTGCTGGCCAGCCCGGTCCTGGCGTACCTACTGCGGCCGTGGCTGCTGGCGGCTGACCCGCCGCTGCGGCTCGACCATAACCCGGGGTGGGAGGACTTATCGACGCCGGGCCGGTTGTTCGGTGACTTGTTCCTGACCGGCTACTACCCCGTGCTGCAATGGCTCACCTACCTGATCATCGGACTGGCGATCGGGCGGATGGCATTGTCGAGGACGGCAGTACCGGCGCTCCTGGTCGCCGCCGGGGCCGCGGCGGCGGTCCTCGCCAAGTGGCTGAGCGGGGTGTTTCTGGAAGACTGGGGCGGCCGGGCGGCGCTGCAGGAGGCGCTCGGCGACCCGTCATACCCGCTGAGGAGCCTGTTGCAGGTCACTCTTGCCGGGATCGACCAGTCCGGGTCGGGGTGGTGGCTGGCTTCCAGCGCCCCGCATTCGGGCACCACCCTGGATCTGCTGCACACCTCGGGCGTCGCCGCCGCCGTGCTGGGCCTGTGCTTGTTGCTGGGCCGGCTCGCGGAGTGGGTGGAGCTTGACCTGCTGCTGCCCTTCCGCGGCGCCGGCGCGATGACGCTGAGCCTGTACGCGGCGCACATCGCGGTGATGGCATCCCTGTACGGCCGGCCGTTGCCCGTCGGCTGGACGGTTGAAGGCGTCTACTGGGCGCAGGCCCTCGCGGTGCTGGTCCTGGGCGGGGCGTTCGCCGCGCTGTCCTGGCGCGGACCGCTGGAGTGGGCCGGCCACGGCGCCAGTCAACTGGGCCGGGGCCAGCTGGCGCGCGGCCAGCTGGGTCGTGGCGGCGGGAACGCCGGGACCTAGGCGCCGCCCTCCGGCGAACCGTCGCGGAAGAGCCGGACGGCGTCGCGCATGGACGCGCGGGCCCGCTTGCGGTCGCCGGCGGCGTCGTAGGCGCAGCTGAGCCGGAACCATGAGCGCCAGTCCCCCGGCGCCGCTTCGGCTTCTGCCCGGTACTTTTCGAACTCCAGATCCGCGGCTTCGCGAACAATCCGGCCGGCGGGGGTCCGCGGGAGCGTGTCTTCGGGCAGGCCGCCTTCAGCCTCCAGGATTTTCGCCAGCCGCTCGGTCCGGGCCCCGAAGAGCAGTTCCCGCACCAGGGCCCAGGCCCCGACCACCGGCAGCAGCAGGTACGCCAGGCCCAAACCCTTGGCGACCAGGTTGGGATCCGACAGCAGCAGCACGGAGCGCTGCAGGGAGACCACCAGGTAGAACACCAGCAGGAGCGTCACTGCGCCCACCCAAAGCTTGGTGCGGTTGGTCTTCAGCGCGTCCAGGACGTTGGCCATCAGAGGCCCAGGTCCAGGTAGCCGTCGAGGCCCACGGTGAGTCCCGGGTGCGCGGCGACGTTGCGCACGCCAAGCAGGACGCCGGGCATGAAGGACGCCCTGTCGAAGGAGTCGTGGCGGAAGGTCAGCTGCTCGCCGGGGCCGCCCAGCAGGACTTCCTGGTGTGCCACGAGGCCGCGGAGCCGGACGCTGTGGACGCGAACGCCGTCGACCTCGCAGCCGCGTGCCCCGGCGCGCTCCGACATGGTGGCGTCGGGGCTGACCGCGACACCGGCGTCGGCCCGTTCCGCTGCGATTAGCTGGGCTGTGCGCACGGCGGTACCGGAGGGGGCGTCGACTTTCTCCGGGTGGTGCAGCTCGATGATTTCCACCGACTCAAAGTAGCGGGACGCCTTCGCGGCAAAAGCGGAAGCAAGGACCGAGCCGAGGGCGAAATTCGGGGCGATCAGGACACCGGTGCCGGGCCGGGCCGCGAGAAGAGCTTCCAGCCGCTCCAGCCGGTCCGGGCTCCAGCCGGTGGTGCCGACGACGGCGTTCAGGCCGTGCTCAACGGCGAAGGTCACGTTCGCTTCGGTGCTCCCGGGAACGGTCAGGTCCACCACGACCTGCGCTCCCGACTCCACCAGTTCATCGAGGGAATCGTTCCGGCCCAGGGCGGCCACGAGCTTCAGATCCTGGGCGGCTTCGACGGCCTTGACGGCTTCGGCCCCCATGCGTCCGTGGGCGCCCAGAACGGCGACGGCGAGTTGTTCGGTCATGCCATCAACCCTACCGCCGGTAGGCCTCCGGGCCGGAACCGGGGAGCTGGGTTACTACCCGTCCGCTCCGAACTTACCCGCCCGCACCGACCCACTCAACGGTGCCGTCGGTGAAGAACTGTTCCTTCCAGATCGGGACTTGCTCCTTGATCCGGTCCACCAGCTCCGAGCACACCGCGAACGCCTGCCCGCGGTGCGCGGCGGAAACGGCGCAGACCAGGGCCGGATCGCCGATCTCCAGCATGCCGGTGCGGTGCGCCGCCCAGATCCGCACCGGTCGGGCAGGCTGATCCCCCTGGGACCCGTCTGCCCCGCCGGGGGTGTACTCGGCTACGAGCTGGGCAACGACGTCGGCCATCACCTGGTGCGCCGTGGGGTGGGCGCTGTAGCTGAGGCGCTGCACCGGCTTGCCGCCGTCGTGGTTCCGGACGACGCCGCTGAAGCTCACCACGGCTCCCGCGGTGTCCGACTCGACGGCGGCGATCGCCTGGTCCACCGAGATGGGCTCGGCGCTGAGGACGGCGTGGACAACTTCAAAGGTGGATTCAGTGCCCATGGCTGCCCTCCAGCTGGTCGCAAAGGTGTCCGATCACCGGGTCCAGCACGCCCAGGCCGTCCATGACGCCCTTCGGGGATCCCGGGAGGTTGAGGATGAAGGTCTGCCCGGCGGCGCCGGCGTGGCCGCGGCTCAGCATGGCCGTCGGGGTCTTCGCCGCGCCCGCCCTCCGCAGGGCCTCCATGATGCCGGGTATCTCCCGGTCCAGCAGCGGCAGCGTCTGTTCCGGGGTCGCATCGGTGGGGCTCAGCCCGGTGCCGCCGCTGGTGATGATCACCGCCGGTCCCTGGCTCAGCAGGGCCCGCAGGGCCGCGCCGACCGGCTCGCCGTCGGGCACCACCATGGCCGGATACGGCTCGAAACCGTGCTCGGTCAGCCAATCGGCGATGACGGGGCCGGTAAGGTCCTCGTAGACTCCGGCGGCGGCACGGGTGGAGGCGATCACGATACCGGCCTTACGGCCGGTGGCCTCGCCGTGGCGGTGTGGTTCAGGCAGGTTTCCATTGTGCTGGGTCACAGTGTCCAGTCCCCGCTCTTGCCGCCGCTTTTGGCGAGCACTTTGATATCCGTCAGGACCGCGTGCTTGTCCACGGCCTTGATCATGTCGTAGACGCTCAGCGCCGCGACGGACACCGCGGTGAGCGCTTCCATCTCTACCCCGGTCACGCCCCGGGTCTTGACCGTGGCGAAGACAGTGACGGTGTCGGCGCCGAGTTCGAAGTCGACGGTGACCTTGGTCAGTGGCAGCGGGTGGCACAGCGGGATCAAGTCCGGCGTTTTCTTGGCCGCCAGGATGCCGGCGACCCGAGCGACGGCGAGCGCGTCGCCTTTGGGCAGTTCACCGGCGCCGAGCAGGGCCAGAACCTCGGCGGTGCTGTTGACTGTGGCCGTGGCGGTGGCTTCCCGGGTGGTCTCGGCCTTGTTGGAGACGTCGACCATCTGGGCGGTGCCGTCCTGCCGGAGATGGGTCAGCGCGGGCGCGCCCGGGTTCTCCGCGTCGGGGTTCTCCGCGTCGGGGTTCTCCGCGTCGGGGTTCTCTGTGTGGGGGCTCTCGGCGTCGTTCACAGCATCCATACTTCCACCTCGTCGCCTGATGCGAGCTCCGCAGTTCCCACCGGGACCTGAACGAGGACGTTGGACTGCGCCAGGGCGTGCACCAGATGCGATCCTGGACCGCCTTCCAGCCGGACCGTACCGTCAGTGCCGAGGGTGCCGCGCCGGACCTGGTGCTTGGCCTCTGGCGAGGACAGGGCTTCGGCCAGCCGGGCCCGCACCGCCGGGCGCGGCGACGGTGAGCCGAACAGTTCAGCAAGCACCGGCCGGAGGAACATCTCGAAGGAGACCAGGCAGCTGACCGGATTCCCCGGGAACCCGAGGACGGGCACACCGTCGAACGTTCCGATACCCTGCGGCCCGCCGGGCTGCATCGCCACCGCACCGAAGTCGACGTCGTGTCCTGCCAGCGCCTGCCGGACCACCTCGTACGCGCCTTTGCTGACGCCGCCGGTGGTGACGATCAGGTCCACCTCGGGCGCGTGCCGGCGCAGCAGCCGCGCCAGGTCGCCAGGGTCGTCCGCGGAGATGCCGGTCCGGGTGACGGCCAGGCCGGCCTGGCGCAGCGCAGAGTCCAGCAGGGTGCCGTTGGCATCATAGATTTTTCCGGGCGCCAGCGGGATTCCGGGCTCCACCACCTCGTCGCCGGTGGTCACCAGCAGGACGCGCGGGACGGCGTGCACCGGCACCTCGGTAAGGCCCAGCGCGGCCAGCAGACCCAGCTGTCCCGGACCCAGGAAAGTCCCGGCGGCCAGGGCCGTCGCGCCGGCGGAGATGTCGCTGCCTACGGAACGGACGAAGGCGCCGGCCGGGGCGGCGGGCAGGCGGACCGTGGCGGTCGCCCCGGGCTCGGGGAAAGAATCGGGGACGGCCTGTTCGATGGGTACGACGGCGTCCGCACCGGCCGGGATCATCGCGCCGGTCATGATGGGCGCGGCGGTGCCCGGTGCCAGCCGGGCGGGCTCGGCACCGGCCGGGACAGCAGCGGCGACGCGCAACTCTGCGCCGCCGTCGGGCACATCCGCGCTGCGGACGGCGAAACCGTCCATCTGCGAGTTCGCGAAAGGCGGAAGGTCCATCGGCGCGACCAGGTCCGCGGCGAGTCCGCGGCCCAGGGCTGCGCGCAGCGGTACCGTGTCGACGCGGGCGGCCAGGGGTGCAAGCAGCACACGGACCTTGTCCCGGTGCGCTTCCACGCTGGCTGGCCTTTTCGCGGTGCGGTGCATGGGCTTGACCTTCGGCTCGGCGGGCTAGGACTTCACGTCCACTGTAACCGTGTGGTAGCCGGTGGCCCCGCTGGGCGCAACCGGCGCGCTTTCCTCCACTTGCGGGGCGCCGGACAGATCGGTGGCGCGGACCTGCACCTCGTACTGGCCCGGGCCAAGCGGCAGGCCAAGCTTCCACTGTCGCCAGGTGTCCGCAGAGATCGCCGGTGCGAGTTCAGCGGGTTTCCAGTCGCCACGGTTGACCCGCAGCTCCACCTTGCCGACGCCGCGGTGCTGCGCCCAGGCGACACCGGCGAAGGTCACCGTCCCCGCCTTGACGCTCCGGCCGCCGCGGGGCACATCGATCCGTGACGACGTCTTGATCGGGCCGCGCTCACTCCAGCCACGCGGCGTCCAGTACCCGACGTCGTCAGCGAACCGCGTCACCTTCAGCTCGGTCACCCACTTGGTCGCCGAGACGTAGCCGTAGAGCCCCGGGACGACGAGACGGACTGGGAAGCCGTGCTCCAGCGGCAGCGGTTCCCCGTTCATTCCGACGGCCAGCAGCGCGTCCCGGTTATCCGTCAGCACCTCCAGCGGGGTTCCCGCGGTCCAGCCGTCGGCGCTGCGCGAAAGCACCATGTCGGCATCCAGCTGCGGACCTGCCTGGGCCAGCAGCTCCCGGACCGGCCAGCCGAGCCAGCGGGCGTTGCCGATCAGGTCACCGCCAACTTCGTTGGAGACGCAGGCGATGGTGATGTGCCTTTCGGTGAGGGGTTTGGCCAGCAGTGCCTGAAAGTCCAATTCGACCTCGTGGTCCACCATTCCGGTGACGGTGAGTCTCCAGCCGCCCGGATCCACCAGCGGAACCCGCAGGGCCGTGTCGATCCGGTAAAAGTCCTTGTTCGGCGTCACCAGCGGGGCCACGTTGGCGACGCCAAGCTCGGCCCCGGCGGGGATCTCCGGCGCCGCGGACGCCGGGGCGGGCAGGGCGAGTTTGCTGCGGACGCCGGCGACGGCGTCAGCCGCCCCGCGCAGGCTGGAGGCAATCAGTCCGCCCGCCCCCGAGAGAAGGGCGGTGCCGGCCAGGGACGTCAGGAAGCGGCGGCGGCCGGCGCCCTCCGGCCGCTGGCCTGCCCACGTGTCGTCGTGCGGCAGGCCCACCCGCGCATCGTCCTGCCACTGCCCCAGGCGGCGGATCAGCCAGCGCAACAGCCCCACACCAAGGACGGCGGCCAGCAACGGGGCCGCGACAGCGGTCGCGGAAGCGCCGGCCCGGCCCAGCACGGCCCCGAGGCCCGCCAGACCAAAAACAACGATGACAGCCTGCCCGGCGAAGCGGCGCCGCCATTCCAAAATACCGGCCACGGCTGCCAGCGTGGCGATCACCAGTGCCATGCCGCCAAGCAGGGCCAGTTTGTCCGCCGTCCCGAAGACTGCGATGGCCCAGTCTTTAACTCCCGGCGGCACTGCGTCGATCACCACGCCGCCGACCGCCGTCACCGGCGACACCGAGGGGCTCAGCAGCCCGGCAGCCAGTTCACCCAGGACGACACCCGCGCCGACGGCAGCCATCCCGGCCGCGGCCGCCCAGCGTAGGGCGTGCCGTCCGGAGGGCCGGGGCATTTCACCGGCATCCGCTGCCGGAGCGGCCCGGAACGTGTTCACGCTTCCAGCATAAGTCGCAGGCCCCAGGGGGTGATGCCCCGAGGTTGGTGGCGTAGCCTGACGTTATGAGTGTTCAGCTTGGCATGCCCCAGCCCCGTCCGGAAGGCGGCCCCGGCGCGGGTTCGCCCGCGCCGCTCCCGGCCGGACGCCCGGCCGGGATACCTGCCGGGCTGGTGGACCGCTACGGCCGCCGTGCCACCGACATGCGCCTCTCGCTGACAGACAAATGCAACCTGCGCTGCACGTACTGCATGCCGGCCGAAGGCCTGCAGTGGCTGGCCAAGCAGGCGGTGATGACTGCGGAAGAAATCGTGCGGATCGTGCGGATCGGCGTGGAACAGCTGGGTGTCCGCGAGCTCCGGCTCACCGGCGGAGAGCCGCTGGTTCGGGCGGATCTGCTCGACATCATCTCCGCAATCCGAACCGCGCATCTCGATCTTCCGATCTCCATGACCACCAACGCCGTCGGACTCGACAAAAAGGCGGCCGGGCTGAAGGCCGCCGGTCTCACCCGGATCAACGTGTCGCTGGATTCACTGCATGAGGAAACGTTCACCCAGCTGACCCGGCGTCCGTTCCTGGACCGGGTGCTCGCCGGTGTGGACGCCGCCTGGGCCGCGGGCCTGGGTCCGGTGAAGCTCAATGCCGTGCTAATGCGCGGCATCAACGACGCAGAGTCCCCCTCGTTGCTGGCGTGGGCGCTGGGCCGCGGCTACGAGCTGCGCTTCATCGAACAGATGCCGCTCGATGCAGACCACGGCTGGACCCGCCGGAACATGATCACGGCGGCGGAGATCCGCGAGTTGCTTTCCGTGGATTACGTGCTCAGCGCCGACCCGCGGGAACGTGACGGTGCCCCGGCCGAGCGTTTCGAAGTCCGTGCCCGCATCCCCGGCACCGGCGAGGCCGCCGGCCCCGTGCTGGGCACCGTGGGCATCATCGCCTCGGTCACCGAACCTTTCTGCGCGGACTGCCGCCGGACCCGGATCACGGCGGAAGGCAAGATCATGAGCTGCCTCTTCTCCCGGGAGGAAGTCGACCTGCTGGGGTTGCTGCGCGCCGGTGCCAGCGACGAACAGCTCGTGGAGCGCTGGCAGGATGCCATGTGGCTCAAACCCAAGGCCCACGGCATGGACCACGTCGGACTGGACGCTCCGGACTTCGTCCAGCCGGACCGCAGCATGAGCGCCATCGGAGGCTGACCCGCCCGTGAACGTACGTTACTTCGCTGCCGCGCGGGCAGCCGCCGGCACCGACGAGGAGAAATTCGACCTCGCCGACGGCGCCACGGTGGCCCATCTACTGGAGGCCATCCTCGCCGTCGAACGGCGCGAGCCCCCTGCGGGCACCCCGCCGCTGGCCCGCATCCTGTCCAGGTCGAGCTTCCTGCTCAACGAGGTGGCTGTCCGGAACCAGTCGGCTCCCCTGGCGGCGGACGACGTCGTCGACGTGCTGCCGCCGTTCGCCGGCGGCTAGCTGTACTGCGCCATTAGGTTGGTGACACTCGGTTGATGGGTGTGGTTCCGATGCCGGTGTGGATTCGTTCAGTGTTGTAGTGCTGGAGCCAGGGCGCAAGGGCTGCTTGGCGGTGGTTGCTGCTGGTGAAGACCTGCCGGTAGGCCCATTCGGTTTGCAGGGTGCGGTTGAAGCGTTCGGCTTTGCCGTTGGTCCAGGGGCAGTGCGGTTTAATGAATCGCTGCACTGCCCCGAGATCGGTCACGGCCTGACGGAACGCAGCCGACTTGCGGTAGGCAAAGGCGTTGTCCGTGAGGACACGTTCGATGCGGTCGATGCCGTGCCCGGCGAAGTAGGCTGCGGCGCGGGTGAGGAACCCGGCGGCGGTGGTGCCCTTCTCGTCGGGGAGGACTTCGGCGTAGCCGATGCGTGTGTGGTCATCGATCGCGACGTGGACGTAGTCGTAACCAATTCCATTGCCTCGGACCTGTTCCGAGCGGCCGTGGGCCCGCCAGCCGCCTCCTTCCGGGATGCGGCCGAGTTTCTTGACGTCCAGGTGGATCATTTCCCCGGGCCGTGAGCGTTCGTACCGGTTCGCCGTGGTCCTGGCAGCCCGGATCGGAGCGCCGGTCAGCGGATCACAGTCCGCGAGATGCGGGACGCCGTGGCGGTGCAGGATCCTGCCCACGGTCCGGGCCGGGACGCCGGTCAGCGCCGCGATCCGCAATGGCCCGAACCGGACAGAGCGCCGGGCGTCCAGGACGGCTTGTTCACGCTCGGGACTTGTCCGGGCCGGTGATGACTTCGGGCGGCTTGAGCGGTCCCGCAGTCCGGCCGTTCCTTCGGTCCGGAACCGTCGGACCCACCGGTACGCGGTCTGCCGGGACACCCCCAGCTCCGCGGCGATATGGGCGACCGGCCGGCCTGCGGCCACCCGGTCAACGATGAGGCGTCTTCCATGAACTGTCAGTCGGGCATTAACGTGGGACACGAGGACCTCCGAGCGCGAAGTGTGTGAATTAGACAGCTCCACTTAGCCCGGAGGTCCTCCTCGTTTTCAAGCCCCTAGTGTCAACAACGTCCCGGCCCAGTACAGCTAGCCGGGCGCGGCTCCCAAGGCCAGGCCCAGCAGCGCAGCCCGGCTCCGGACACCGCAGGCGATGAACACAGCCTTGAACTGGTCCTGCACGGTGTAGGGGCGTATGTGCAGGGCAGCCGCCAACTCCGCCGTGCTGAGCCCGCCGGCAGCGATTTCCAGCAACCGGTGCTGCTGGGGCGTCAAAGCAAAGCAGCGGGCGAAAACCTCGATCCGGTCCGCCGCCGGACAATCCTGGATCGTCACCGCCAGCGGCGCCGTCGTCCCTGCCTTGGAATCCATCCGGGTGGAACGCAGCAAGGCCAGCGCCCCCTGTCCCACCGGGACCCTGCTCATGGCGGGGTTGTCATCCACTCCGGCTTCCCGGGCCAGGAGCTGGGCTGCGACGTTAAGAACTTCGGCCGGAACGCCTTGATACGGCCGGGGCGCGCGCTGCAGCAGCCCCAGCCATTCCCCTGCGGTGGCGGTTTGTCCCACGACGCTCAGCTGCTCGTCCAGGACCAGCACGGCCTGAAGCGGAAGGGGCGTGCCCGGTACCCGCTGGGCCGGGCGGCCTTCGGCGTCGCGGTGCCATTGTGCTGCCCGGCTCCGCCGCAGCCCGGCCGTCAGCAGCGGCGCTGCCGCGGCGAGGTAGGCGGTTTCAGTCTCGGAGAACGTCCCGGCGGTCCCACTGCGAACACCCCCGCCGCGCGCATCGTCACTGCTCGCATCGTCACTGCGCCAGAGGTCCAGCCAGCCCCAGCACCCGTGCTTGTCGGCAAAAACCGCTGACAGCACATCCGTCACGCCGTAACGAACCAGCAGCCGGTTCCAGAGCAGGCTCCGCTCCGGGTGCCCCCGCGTAACTGTCAGCAGGGTGGCTGCCCGCCGGGGCTGTCCGCTTAGCGCGGTCCAGCGGCACTGCGGTGTCAGGTACTTGAGCCGGATGAGTTCCGGCAGTTCCTCCGGACAGGGAATCACGGCAATCGGCGAGATCCCGGTGGCCGACTCCGGGTCCGACAACGGCCACGCATAGGCACTGAACGGCACGATCTTGGCGATTTCGCCAAGCGCTTCCTTCCGCAGCTCCGTGTCGTCAGGCGCGTCCCGGCAGAGGTGCGCTATGCGATCCAAACTGCGGCTCAAGGCCCAGCTGGTGGCCATGAGACCAGTATGCCGTTTAGGCACTTCCGTTGAATACGCCCGTACCACCCAGAATTCTGGGATACCTCGCATCCCTGGCCCGCGCTTACCGTGAAGACGTCCGCAGGGACAGCGACAGCAGGAAGGATTCTTATGTACACCTTGCAGATCGAGCACAAGATTAAGGATTTCGGGATGTGGAAGACGGCGTTCGACCGGGACCCGGTCAACCGGGCGGCCTCTGGAGTGACCGGGCACCGGATCAGCCGCCCGGTGGAGGATCCGCACTATGTGGTGGTCGAGCTCGACTTCGAGCAGCGGGACCAGGCGGAAGCATTGCTGGCGAATCTCCGGGCAACTGTCTGGAATTCCTCCAGCGCCGCTCCTGCCCTTCAGGGGGTGCCGACGACCAGGATCCTTGAGTCGGCCAGTTGACGACGGCCCGGCCGGCGAGCGGCCGCAGCTAAGGGCCGGGCCAGCCGCGAGGCTGGACCCGGCTTTGACCGTCAGCCGCGGGCCAGGGCCGCCTGTACCGTCTCGGCCACTGCGCGGGCGCCGGGTTCGCCCATGATGATGGTGTAGTGGTTGACGTCGGGCACTTCCTGGACCGTCAGTGTTGGCAGCTTTTCTGCCCACGACTCCAGGTAGCCGGGCGCGTAGAGCCCGGCCGGTTCGTTGAGCAGGCCTCGTGGCGCGCGGAGCACCTCGGCGTCCACGGAGAGCTCATCCAGGGCCTTCAGCAGTGACGCGCCGCGGTGCAGGTCCGCGGTGTCCTCGGCCATCGCTTCGTACCGCGTGGCGGGCCGCAACTCCGGTTCCTCGCCGGTGAGATCGTAATCCACATACGCGTCCACGAACGGGCCCCAGTCGGTGCTGAAAGCCGGGTGCTGCCGCCAGAAGGACCGGTAGACCTCACGGCTCGGGAAGGTGGCGTTCAGGCGCTCCGCCGCCGGTCCCAGCACGGAGGTAATGATCTCGTCATCCGAGAGCCCTTCCGGGACCTGCAGCGGCAGGCCGCCGTCCACCAGCACGAGCGAGCGGACGCGCTCCGGGAACTGGTTTGCCAGGACAAGCGACACGAAGCCGCCCATTGAATGTCCCACCACGACGACGGGGCTCCGGGGCCAGCCCTGTGAGTACGGCAGCCATGTCCTCTGCGTGCGAGGCCATGCCGTACGGCGCGGGCAAGGAGTTGCTGCGGCCACGGCCGCGCAGGTCAGGCGCGATGATCCGCACGTCGGGCAGCGCCGCAGCCAGATACGCCCAGCATTTGTGCGAGGCGGTGACGCCGTGGACGGCCAGGATGGTGGGGGCGTCCTGATCCTCGGGACCCCAGATGGCGGTGTGCAGCGTCCCGCCGCGTACCGCCACTTCGGTGGTCCGGTAGGTTTCCTGGTTGGTTGTCTGGGTCATGACGGTGTCCCTTCCTGGGGCGGGGTGGGGTTCGCGGTCGTTTCTTGGGGTGAGGCGGTGGGCCGGCCGGAGCCAGGGTCGGGCGCGAGGGCCCGTTCAATGAACTGCATCATTTCGTCGAAGACCTCTTCGGGCACCTCGGGCCGGGCTCCGGCAGCCGGTTCGGTTCCTTCCTCGTCCCACAGCACCCACCGCATGCCGATCAGCTCGCCGATGCCCATCAGGGCCCAGGCTGCCACGTTGGGGTCCATGGCCCGGACTTCACCGCTCAGCTGGGCGGCTTTCAAGCCTTCGATGTAGCCGTTGACGACTCGGGTGTAGTGCAGGCGGAGCGCTCCGGGTGAGACGAACTCGGCCTGGCGGATGATCCGGTAGAGGGCGGGGTGCTGCGCGGTGAAGCGGAAGAACGCCCGGAACCCGGCCCGTTCCGCCTCAAGCCGGGTGCCGGCGCTCCGGGCAGCGTCGGTCATCGCGTGCCGGACCCGGCGGTTGAGGTCTTCGACGACTTCGTCGAAGATGGCCTGCTTGCCGTCGAAATACAAATAGAAGGTGCCGAGGCCGACACCGGCCGCCTCGGTGATCTTCACGATCGAGGCCTCGTGGTAGCCCACGGAAGCGAAGAGCGATTCGGCGGCTTCGAGCAGCTTGGCCCTGGTGCGGTTGCCCCGGGCGGTGCGCGGCGCGGCGCTCACCGCCGGCCGCCCTGCGGCTGTGTGCTTCCGGACGCAGCATTTCCTGACGCAGGGCGGCCGGCCAGCTCCTGGCGCAATTTGGCGCGGAGTACCTTGTTCAGCGCGGTGCGGGGCAGCGCCGAGACCATTTCGATTTGTGCCGGCACCTTGAAGCGGGCCAGCTGGGCGGTGCAGTGCTCCAGCAGCTCCTGTTCGTCGGTGGCCATGCCGGGGCGGACCACCACGAAGGCCATGCCGGTTTCCCCCCAGCGCGGGTCCTCCACGCCGACGACGGCGGCCTGGGCCACGGCGGGGTGGGCCAGCAGGGCTGCCTCGACCTCGGACGGCGCTACGTTCTCACCGCCGGAGATGTAGATGTCCTTGAGCCGGTCCACCACCTTGATGTACCCCTCGGCGTCGCGTTCGACGAGGTCGCCGGTGCGCAGCCAGCCGCCGGCGAGGACGGCCGCGGTGGCCGCCGGATCACGGAAGTAGCCGGCGAACACGCCCGGGCCGCCCACCAGCAGCTCACCGGCGGCGGCGCCGTCGAGGATTTCGCCGGTGGCAGGGTCAGCCACCGCGACGACGACGTGCGGGTACGGCTTGCCGGAGTAGCCGATCATCCGCTCGGCATCCTCGTTGGGCAGGCAGAGCACGTTCGGGGAGGCCTCCGTGAGCCCGTACCCCTGACTCAGCGCCACTCCCCTGCGGTGCCAGATCCGCAGCAGGGGCGCTGGCATGGGCGCTCCGCCGACGACGGCGTGGCGCAGGCTGCCGAGTTCCGCGGAGGCGAAGTCCGGGTGTTCGGCGAGCATCAGGTACTGGGTAGGGACGCCCATCAGCATGGTGACGCCGCGTTCGGGAATCAGCTGCAGGACCCGGCCCGGGTCAAAACCACGTTCGAGCACCACCGTGGCACCGACCCACCAGGCCAGCAGCGGCTGGATGTTCCAGCCGCCCACGTGGAATTGCGGCAGCACGGCCAGGACGACGTCGTTGCTGCCCATGTCCAGGGTGCGGGAGAGTGAGAGGTTGTTCCAAAAGCAGTTGGCGTGGGTCAGCACCGCTGCCTTGCTGGCCCCTTCGGTGCCGGAGGTGAAGATCATCAGCAGGGCGTCGTCGTCGCGCACTTCCCTTCCGGGCGCGTCTGCCGGCACGGCGGCCACCCGGGTGGGAGCCGGCACCGACTTTTCAACGCCGCCCGGGCCCAGCGGGGCGGTCCTTGGCCGGTGCGCCAGCAGGCCGGACGCCGCCGCTCCAAGGGTCTCGAGGTCGCCTTCGACCAGCAGCAGCTGCGGCTCAGCAAGCTCCAGCTGGGCGGCCAGCTCCCTGGGTGAGAGCCGCCAGGACAGCGGGACCAGGACGAGTCCGGCCTTGGCGCAGGCGAAGAAGGCCACCACATGGTCCGAGCTGTTCCCGGTCAGGGTCGCGATCCTGTCGCCAATCCGATAGCCCGCCACCTGGAACCCGGCGGCCAGGGCGGCGGCACGGCGCTCCAGCTCGCTGTAGAGCAGGGTGCAGCCGCGGTCGTCGATGGCGACGCGGTTCGGGGTGGCGAGGCTGCGGTCGCTGGTCCAGCGGCCCAGGGTGTGCAGGCCATCGGCCAGGTGGCTTCGGGTTGTGCCGCTCATGCAGCGTCCTCCAGGATGTCTTGGGGCGTCTCCGTACCGCCGCTGCCGGCACGGCCGCCGCGGCGCCGTTGTGCCAGCCGTTCGGCGGTTCCCGCCAGACCCCCGGGCAGGAAGAGCACTACCAGGATGAAGAGCGTGCCGAGGATGAACAGCGGTTCAGACAACGGTACCCGCAGGATGTCCGGCAGGGACTTGACGGCCTCGGAGTTGGCGAGGGCAGTGAGCCGCTGGTCGAGGATGGTGTAGAACACGCCTCCGACGACGGCGCCCCAGCGCGAGCCGACGCCGCCCAGGACCACCATGACCAGCAGCGTGATGGTCAGATCCGAGGAGATGGCCCGCGGTATCGCACCGCTTTGCAGCAGCAGGAAGACCATGCCGACCACGCTGACCAGGATGGGCGGAAAGAACAAAAATCAGCAGCTTGACCAGGTAGGGCTGCAGGCCAAGGACCCGGACGCGCAGTTCGTTCTCGCGGACTGCCGCCGCGGAGTGGCCGGCCCGGGACGACTGCACCCAGGTGACGACGACAAACACGACGACGAGCACGGCCAGTGCCAGCCAGTACAGGTTGCGGGTGTTGACGACGCCGACCAGGAAGTCGGGCAGGTTGTCGGTCCGCAGCGTCAGGCCCTCGTCGCCTCCGGTCCGGCCCTCGGGATTGCGGCCCACGATCACGGAACCGGCCTGGGCGAAGGCGAGGGTGACCATGGCGAAGGGGATGCCGCTGACCCGCAGGCTGATGCTGCCGACGACGTGGGCCAGGACGATCACGATCAGCAGGGTGAGCCCCATGGCCGGCAGCAGCGGAATGTCCAGGTTCTGCAGGATGATCGCGAGCCCGTAGACACCGGCGCCGAAGTAGAGCGCGTGCCCGAAGGACAGCAGCCCGGCGACGCCCAGGAGCAGGTGGTAGGTCAGGGCCGCGGCCGCCATCAGCATGCACATCGCCAGCAGTTGGAGTGAGCCCGGGGTGTAGCTGGGGCCGGGCAGCACGCCGGGCAGTGAGATGTTCAGCAGCGGGAGCAGGACCAGCAGCAGCACCCCGGCCAGACCTGCGGCCCAGGACGCGAGGCGGCGGCCCGTGACGCGGCGGCCTGCGGTGACCGCTGTTGCGCCCGGCGCTCCCCCGGCCCCGCGTCTGCCGGTTTTGCCCGCCCCCGCGCGGGCGCTTCCGTCGGCTGCGGGCTGGCCGGTGTTGTTGGTGTCAGTGTCGGTGGTCATGCGGTTCTCCCGAGCAGGCCGGTGGGGCGGAACAGCAGCACGAGCGCCAGGGCCAGCACGACGACGAAGTCGCCGGTGCCGCCGAGGTAGAAGTTGGCGAACTGCTGCAGGATGGCGACGGCGACGGCGGCGATGGCCGCGCCGGTCAGTGAGCCGAGCCCGCCGATCACCGTGACGATGAAGGCGAAGATCAGCAGCGAGCCGCCGAGCATCGGGGAGACGTAGCCGAAGTAGTGCGAGGCGAGGACGCCGCCGAGGCCGGCCGCCGCCCCGCCGATGGTGAAGACGAGGGTGAAGGCTTTGCGGACGTCGATGCCGAGGGCGGTGACCATGGAGCGGTTTTCGACACCGGCGCGGATGATCATGCCGTAGCGGGTCTTCTTGAGGAAGAACACCAGGGCCAGCAGCACCAGGACCGCGGCGAGGATGCAGACGAAGCGGTCGTTCGGAACCCGGGCGCCCAGGATGTCGGTGGTGTCCTTGAACCATGCCGGGCCCTGGATGTAGACCGGGTCGGTTCCCCACGTTCCGTCGAACAGCGCGACGGCGGCGAGCGAGAGACCCAGCGTGACGAGCACCTGCTCGATGTGGCGTTGGTACAACCTGCGGATCAGAACAAACTCGGTGAAGGCGGCAAAGACGGCACCGGCCACGGCCCCGACGACGAGGGAGAGCAGAAAGATTCCCCAGTTGTCGGAGCCGGCGCGGCGGGCCATCTCCCAGCCCGTGAATGCGCCCAGGGTCAGGAACGCCCCGTGCGCGAAGTTGAGCACGCCCATCAGCCCGTAGATCAGGGACAGCCCTGCGGCCACGAGGAAGTACAGCGCACCGAGGCCGAGGCCGGTGAACAGCAACAGGATGACGGTGCTCACAGGGCAGCGCCTTTCTCGACCGGATCCGCGTGGGACGCCGCGTCGGTGGAGACACCGAGATGTCTGTGGATCAGCCCTGCGTCGTCGAGGAAGTCGAGCGCGCGGCCGGTGTGGACCACGCGTCCGCCGGAGAGCACGACTGCTCCCTCGGCGAGCTGGCGGACCACGTGCAGGTTTTGTTCAACGAGCAGGATGGGGACCGTTTTGGCCGCTTCGGCAAGGGTCTCGGCCACCTCGCCGACGATCTTGGGGGCAAGGCCCTTGGTCGGCTCGTCGACCAGCAGGATTTTGTTGGTGTTCAGCAGGGCCCGGGCCAGGGAAACCATCTGCTGCTGGCCGCCGGAAAGCGTTCCGGCCATCTGGCCGGCGCGGGCCAGCAGGTCCGGGAAGAGCTCCTCGACCAATTGCCTGCGCGGGTTGGCGTCGCGTTCGGCGAGCCGGAGGTTCTCCGCCACGGTCAGTTCGGAAAAGACTTCGCGGTCCTCCGGGACGTAGCCGACGCCGCGCTGGATGATCTTGAAGGTGGCTTCCTTTTCGATCCGTTCACCGGCCAGTTCCACTGTGCCGGTGCGGTCGATCAGGCCGATGATGGCCTTGATGGTGCTGGTTTTGCCGACGCCGTTGCGGCCCAGCAGTGCGGTGATGCCGGTGGCCGGCACGGTGAAGGACACGTCCTCAACGACCTGCTGCCCGGCGATCCGGGCGCTGAGGCCCTCGACCCTGAGGATGGGCGCGGCCTCGGCGGCGCGGTGGTGGTCAGCTGTGCTCATACTGGTTCTCCGAGGTAGGCGCTTTGCACGGTGGGGTCGGCCATCACGGCGTCGGGGCTGTCCAGGGCCAGCAGGCTGCCGTGGTGCATTACGGCCACCCGGTCCACCAGGCCCAGTACGACGTCCATGTGATGTTCGACCATCATCACGGTGCAACCGCGGTCGCGGTGCATCCCCCGGATAATCGCGGTGAGGGACGGGACGTCCCCCGACGCCACCCCGGCCATCGGCTCGTCGAGCAGGACGACGGCGGGATCGGTCGCCAGCAGCACGGCGATTTCGACCTTGCGCTTCTCGCCGTGCGAGAGGTCTCCCGCCGCCGTCGTCAGCTTGCCGGTGAGACCCACCTCGGCGATGGTGCCGCGGGCGATCCGGGTGGCTTCGTCCGAGGCAGAGGGAAAGCGCAGGATGCTGAAGCTGCCGCCCAGTTTGGCCTGGGCAGCGAGCCGGACGTTTTCCAGCACGCTGAGCCGGGGAAACAGATTCGAGGTCTGGAAGGTCCGTCCCAGCCCTGCCTTGGCCCGGCGATGGATGGGCGCGGCCGTGATCTCCCTGCCGTTCAGCGTGATGCTGCCCGCAGTGGGCCGCACGACGCCGGAAATCAGGTTGAACAAGGTGGTCTTGCCGGCCCCGTTGGGCCCGATCACGCCGACCATTTCGCCGGCGGCGACCGCGAAGCTCACATCCTGCAGGATGCGTGCACCGCCGATCTGCAGACCGAGGCCGTCCACCGCGAGGGCAGGCAGGGCTGGGGTTGTCATACGGATCCTTCGTTCTGGCTAGCTAGAGGCGGAGCGGGCCGAGGCGCGGCGCCGCCGGCTACTTCTTTTTTTCCGGCGGAGCGACGGTGTCGGCCGGGACGGCCTTGACCAGCTCGGGGGCCCAGGTGTCACCCTTCTGGACCAGCTTTGCCTGGTACATGTCCTGGATCAGGGCGTGGTCCGAGGCGCGGACGGTTTCCTTGCCCTTGGGGCCGTCGAAGCTGAAGCCTTCGAGGGACTTGACCATGGCGTCGGGGTCGGTTCCGCCGCCTTCCTTGATGGCTTGGGCGATCAGCTGGCCGAGGACGAAGCCGTCCGGGGTGAAGAGGTCAGCCTTGCCGCCGGCCTTCTCGACGCCAGCGATCATTTTCTTTTCCACTTCGGTGCCGGAGGCGCCCGGGAAGTAGTGGCTGAGGAAGCTGATTTTGGAGCTTGCCGGGCCGTAGGCGCCGAAGCTGGACGCGTCGCCCAGGCCGGTGACCACGGGCGCGGCGTCAAATACTCCCTGCTGGCTCAGCGACTGCCACATGGTGCCGGTGGTTGCCCCGGCCCAGGCGACGAAAACCATGTCCGGCTTAGCGTCCAGAAGCTGGCGGGCGAACGGGGTGAGTTCCTGGTTTTCGGGGACGAGCACCGAGCTCACCGCGGCACCCTTGGCACCAAGCACTGCCTTGACCGCAGCGACGTTGCCCTGGCCGAAGGCGTTGTCCTGCGCGAACACGACGACTTTCTTGTCCTTGGGGTCGATGAAGGTGCCGGCGGTGGCGACGTCCTGCAGGCTCTGGCGGCCCGAGCGGAAGGTGTACTTGTTGACGCCCTGGATCGCATCGGTGGCGGCGGCGCCGGAGATGTACAGGATCTTGTTCTGCTGCGCCTGTTCCGCGAGCTTTACAGCGATCCCGGAGGACGCCGTGCCGCCGATGATCTTGTAGCCCTTGCCGATCATGTCCTTGGCCGCGGTGACGGCCTTGTCCGGGTCGCCGGCGTCGTCAGCGTAGGTCAGGTTGATCTTGGCACCGTTAATCTCGCCAGTGCCGTTCGTGGCGTAATCGATACCGGCCTGCAGGCCCTGGTAGTAGGTGGCGCCATAGGCCGCGAGGGGGCCGGTCTTGGAGTAGATGATGCCGACGTTGACGGGCTCGGCAGCCTTACCGGCACCGGCGGACCCGGCCGGGGCGGCGGAACCACTGGTGGGGGCGCAGGCGCTGAGCGCGAGCCCGGTGGCCATGACGGCGGCCATCAGGAACTTCTTTGTATCCTTCACGGGATGCCTTTCGGTGAAAATCCGCGGAATGTGGGCAAGGGATCTGAGCCGAACCTGAAAGGTGATTCAGATTACGGCAAATCTATGATGCGGCTCACACGGTGTCAACGGATATCAAGCCCGGCTTTGCAACGAAATGGCAACGTTTCGGGGCATGGCGGAAACACGGCGGCCCGGTCAGGTCAGGCGGCGAAGCGCCCACCCTCCCCCAGATCAGGAGGGGAATGTCAGGCGGGGATGGCTGCCGTCTCAGGGACACGGCGGCACACAGTGGTCATGAACGGGATGAACTCCTCGGCGCTTCCCAGCCGCAGCCCGGCGGCGTGGGTGAGCACGCCATCCTCCACGGTGAAGGTGTGGCGGGCGGTGCCTCGGTCGCTGCGCCTTTCAATGGTCAGTGTGCCGTCCTGCCAGCTGGCCCGGGCCGGCCGCTCAGGCGGCAGTCCCAGGCTGTTGACGTGGTACCACAGGATGTCGGGACGGCTCCGGTCCACGGTGAAGACACCGACGCCGTCGGTCCGGGAGCCATCGGCGTCGGTGTGGCGGTAGCTCATGGTCACGGCCAGCCCGGCGGCCGCCCGGGCGAAAACGACCTCGGCTGATGCCGTCCTGGCCGGCCCCCAGGCGGTGGCTTCCCACTGCGTGGTGCCGCTCCATTGCCCAAGAAAGGCCTCGAGGGCCTCGGGTGCGCTGCCCGGCAGCTCTCCGTCCATGCTTCCTCCGCGTCAGGTCCTCCCGAGTGGCTCCGGCACCATCATCACGCCGGGCCGTGCGGCTGTAAAGGCGGCCGGCTCGACGGTACAGGCGGCCGGCTCGACGGCCTCGGCCCCTGGCCGCGGCGGCTGCACCGGTCGTACCGGTCAGCGGAGGCGGCGGTTCAGAACCCGAAGGTCTCCGTTTCCTCGAAGGGGCCCACCACTGTGACGGTCCGCGGGGCGGCCGCGAGTTCGCGCGCGAGCTCCTGGACCTCGGCCACGGTGACGGCCTTGATCTGCCGCAGCGTCTCGTCGATGTCTTGGTACTCGCCGGAAACCAATTCCGCGCGGCCCAGCCGGGACATACGGGAGCCGGTGTCCTCCAGGGCCAGGACGATCCCGCCGCTGAGCTGGCCGACGGCCTTGCGCAGTTCCTCCTCGGAGATGCCGCCCTCGGCCAGGTTGTCCAGTTCCGCGCCCAGCAGTTCCAGGACCTGGCGGACCTTTGTCGGCGTGCAGCCTGCGTACATGCCAAAGTAGCCGGCGTCGGCGTAAGAGGACGCGAACGAGTAGGTGGAGTAAACCAGGCCGCGCTTCTCGCGGACTTCCTGGAACAGCCGGGAGGACATGCCGCCGCCGAGGACGGCGTTCAGGACGCTCATCACGTAGCGGCGGTCGTCGGTGGCGACGATCGTGGGGCAGCCCATGATGATGTTGGCCTGTTCCACGGGCCGCTTGACCACGTGCAGCCCGGCGGTGCCGGTGATCGCGGCGCGTTCGGTGGAGCGGCGCTGCACCGGGGCGGCGTCGTGCTCAAGTTCCCAGCCAGCGGAATGCAGGGCACCTACCACCAGCTCGCAGACAACGTCATGGTCCAGTCCCCCGGCGGCGGTGATGACGAGCTCGTCCGGACGGTAATACCGGCGGTAATGATCCCAGACGGAGTCGCGGGCGACGGCGCGGATCGCATCCGGAGTGCCGCCGATGGGGCGGCCGAGCGGGTGCGTGCCCAGCACGGCAGCGACGAAGTGTTCGTGCGCGACGTCGGTGGGGTCGTCGCTGTCCATCGCGATTTCCTCGAGGATGACGTCGCGTTCCTGCTCCATCTCCTGCGGGTCCAGCACCGCCCCGGTGATCATGTCTGCGATGACGTCGATCGCCATCGGCAGGTCGGTGTCCAGGACGCGGGCGAAGTAGCAGGTGCTTTCCTTCGCGGTGGCCGCGTTCGATTCCCCGCCCACCTCGTCAAAGGCGGAGGCGATCTCCAGCGCGGTGCGCCGCCGGGTGCCTTTGAACAGCAGGTGCTCAAGGAAGTGGGTGGAGCCGTGCTGGCCCGGCGCCTCGTCCCGCGAACCGACGCCGACCCAGAAGCCGATCGTCGCCGAGCGTTGCCCCGGCATCGCTTCGGTCAAGACCCGGACGCCGCCCGGTAGTACTGAGCGCCGCACCTCTGAGCCGCCGTCGGCTCCGTGGATGAGGGAGTCCGAGTGCTGGTTCTGCTCTAGCGGCAGGGGGACGACAGTCATTAAGGCCTTTCCTCAAAAAACGTTCCACAAAATGGGCGAAATCTGCCTGCAATCCTACCTGCCTTTAACGGCAGCGGGGCCGGTGGAAGAATCCACCGGCCCCGCTGTTTGGCTTGGCAGAATTACTCTGCGGCCGCCTCGGCTACGTCAGCGCCCGCAGCGTCCTCGGATGCTGCTTCCTCAGCCACGACGGGCGAGAGGGAGAGCTTTCCGCGGTCGTCGATCTTGGTGATTTCCACCTGAATCTTCTGCCCGACGGAGACGACGTCCTCGACGTTGTCCACCCGCTTGCCGCCGGCGATCTTGCGCAGCTCGGAGATGTGCAGCAGACCGTCCTTGCCGGGGGTCAGCGAAACGAAGGCTCCGAAAGTGGTGGTCTTGACGACCGTACCCAGGTAGCGCTCGCCGATTTCCGGAAGCTGGGGGTTGGCGATGGCGTTGATCGCGGACCGTGCTGCGTCGGCAGACGGGCCGTTGGTGGCGCCGATGTAGACAGTGCCGTCGTCCTCGATCGAGATGTCGGCTCCGGTGTCTTCCTGGATCTGGTTGATCATCTTGCCCTTCGGGCCGATGACCTCGCCGATCTTGTCTACCGGGATCTTGACCGCGATGACGCGCGGCGCGAACTCGGAGAGCTCGTCCGGGGTGTCGATCGCGGAGTTCAGCACGTCCAGGATGTGCAGGCGTGCTTCGCGGGCCTGCTTCAGGGCGGCGGCCAGGACCGAGGCGGGGATGCCGTCGAGCTTCGTGTCCAGCTGGATGGCCGTAACGAACTCGGAGGTACCGGCAACCTTGAAGTCCATGTCACCGAAGGCATCTTCGGCGCCGAGGATGTCGGTCAGCGCGGCGTAGCGGGTCTGGCCGTCGACCTGGTCGGAAACCAGGCCCATGGCGATACCGGCGACGGCAGCCTTCAGCGGCACGCCTGCGTTCAGCAGGGACAGCGTGGAGGCGCAGACGGAACCCATCGACGTCGAACCGTTGGAGCTGAGAGCCTCAGACACCTGGCGGATGGCGTACGGGAATTCCTCCCGGGTCGGCAACACCGGCATGATGGCGCGTTCTGCCAGGGCGCCGTGGCCGATTTCGCGGCGCTTCGGGGAACCGACGCGGCCGGTCTCACCGGTGGAGTACGGCGGGAAGTTGTAGTTGTGCATGTAGCGCTTGCGCGTCACCGGGGACAGCGAGTCGATCTGCTGTTCCATCTTGAGCATGTTCAGCGTGGTGACACCCATGATCTGGGTCTCGCCGCGTTCGAAGATGGCCGAACCGTGGACGCGAGGCAGAACCTCGACCTCGGCGGTGAGCTGGCGGATGTCCGTCAGGCCGCGGCCGTCGATGCGGATCTGGTCCTTGAGGATGCGCTGGCGCACGACCTGCTTGGTAACGGAGCGGAAGGCTGCGGACAGTTCCTTCTCGCGGCCCTCGAACTGGCCGGCCAGGGAAGAGGTGACCTCGTCCTTGAGTGCGTCGGATGCGGTGTCGCGTTCCTGCTTGTCGGCGATCTGGAAGACCGCAGCCAGCTTCTCGGCGGCAGCGGACTCAACAGCGGCGTAGACATCGTCCTGGTAGTCCAGGAAGACCGGGAACTCGACGGTCGGCTTGGCGGCGCGGGCTGCCAGGTCGGACTGCGCCTCGCAGAGTGCCTTGATGAACGGCTTGGCAGCTTCGAGGCCCTCGGAGACGATCTCTTCGGTTGGGGCGGTGGCGCCCTGTTCCTTGATGAGGTTCCAGGAGTTGTCGGTCGCTTCGGCTTCAACCATCATGATGGCGACGTCGTCGCCTGCGATTCGGCCGGCAACGACCATGTTGAAAACGGCGTTCTCAAGCTGCGAGTGCTTTGGGAACGCAACCCACTGGCTGCCGTTTTCGTCGGCGACGAGGGCAACGCGGACGCCGCCGATCGGGCCGGAGAAGGGCAGGCCGGAGAGCTGGGTGGACATCGAGGACGCGTTGATGGCGACGACGTCGTACAGCTCGTCCGGGTTGATCGACAGCACGGTGACGACAATCTGGACCTCGTTGCGCAGGCCCTTCACGAAGGCGGGGCGCAGCGGGCGGTCCATCAGGCGGCAGGCGAGGATGGCCTCGGTCGAGGGACGGCCTTCGCGGCGGAAGAACGAGCCCGGAATGCGGCCGGCAGCGTACATGCGCTCTTCGACGTCCACGGTCAGCGGGAAGAAGTCAAAGCCTTCACGCGGGTGCTTGCCGGCGGTGGTGGCGGACAGCAGCGCGGTCTCTTCGTCGATGTAGACCATGGCTGCGCCGGCTGCCTGCTTGGCAAGACGGCCGGTTTCAAAGCGGATGACCCGCTTGCCGAAGCGGCCATTATCAATGACGGCTTCTGAGAACTGGATTTCGGGACCCTCCATAGAGAGTCACCTCCGTTTCTTGTTTCACGGAGTCCAGCCGCATCAACCCAGCCCAGCATCTGTCTACTGGCCTGCACTGCACCCGGTCATCGATCGAGACCCACGGGCCAAGGCTTCACTCGTTGAAGCCGTTCCCGGAGGTCACTACCGAGGACCGCGAATGCGTGATGCGGTTGATCCTCCTGTTGAGTTTTCTGAAGAGGGCGGCCCTTTCCAGTGGAAAGGGCCGCCCTAAAGCTGACTAGCGGCGCAGGCCGAGGCGCTCGATGAGCGCACGGTAGCGGTTGATGTCAGTGTTCTTGAGGTAGGTGAGCATGCGCTTGCGGCGACCAACCATGGCCAGCAGACCGCGCTGGGTGTGGTAGTCGTGCTTGTGCACCTTCATGTGCTCAGTCAGATCCTTGATCCGCTGGGTCAGGACTGCAACCTGGACCTCCGGCGAACCGGTATCGCCCTCGGACGTTGCGAAGTCCTTCATGATGGACTGCTTTACAGCGGCTTCAAGTGCCACGTTTACTCCTAGAGATGTGCCGTGAGGCCCGCATCAGTAATTCACTGCCGGGGATGCCGTGCGATTTCCGCTGCCCGCCGGGCAGATCGTTATCGCATGACAGGACCCAGCAACCACGGACTGCAGCCGGATCCAACGTTTAGTTTACGGGCACGCCGCCGAAGTTGTCTAAACAGCCCCGGCCCGCCCGGCGCCGCCCGGGTTCGTCTCAGCCGGCGTCCGGCAGCAAACCCCGGATCGCCGCGACGCCGCGGTAGAGCTCCGCGAAGGAGGTGCTGAGCGGTGAGAGCCCGATCCGGATGCCCTGCGGGGCGCGGAAATCCGGAATCACGTCCTGTTCCCACAGCGTCGCCGTCATTTCCCGGAACGCCGGGTGGTCGACGGTGATGTGGCTGCCGCGCAGCTCGGGGTCCCGCGGAGTTCCGAGGCGCACTCCGGCCGGTTCCAGCCAGGCGTCGTACAGCTCGACGGCGAACGCGGTCAGGAGTTCGGACTTCTCCCGGACGGCGGCCATACCGACTTCCTCGATCAGGTCGAGGGTGCCGCGCATGGCGAGCATGCCGAAAACGGCTGGGGTGCCGCTGAGGAACCCGCGGATGCCCGCGGCGGGTTCGTAGCCGGGGCCCATTTCGAAGGCATCCTTGCGGCCCATCCAGCCCCAGATGGGCTGCTGCAGTCCGGGCAGGTGCCGGGCGTTGACGTAGGCGAACGCGGGCGATCCCGGTCCCCCGTTCAGGTACTTGTAGGTGCAGCCTGCGGCGAAGTCGACGCCGGCGGCGTCGAGCTCAATCACCACGGAACCGGCGGAGTGGCAGAGGTCCCAGACCACCAGGGCGCCGACGTCATGCACGGCGGCGGTGATGCCGGGCAGGTCCGCGAGGAAGCCGGAGCGGTAGGCAATCTGGCTCAGGACCACGACGGCGGTGGCCGGGCCGGCGGCGGCGCGCACCTGGTCGACGGTGACGCCGGAGGCCGGGTCGGCGTCGATCCAGCGCAACGTCAGGCCCTCCTCGCGGGCGATGCCCTCAACGAGGTACCGGTCGGTTGGAAAATTGTCGGTGTCCAGCACGATCTCGGTGCGGTCCGGGTCTGTGACGGCGGCCAGCGCGGCACGGATCAGCTTGTAGAGCGCCACGGTGGTGGAGTCGGCGATGATGGTCTGCCCGGGCGCGGCGCCGAGGACGGCCCGGCCGAGCTGGTCGCCGATGACCTGCGGCAGTTCCAGCCATTCCTCGTCCCAGCCGCGAATCAGGCGTCCGCCCCAGCTGTCCTGGATGAAAGCTGCGATGTCCGTGGCGGTCCGCTTCAGCGGGCGGCCCAGGGAGTTGCCGTCGAGGTAGGACAGGTCCGTGTCCGTTCCGATGAAGTGCCCGCGGTAGGACGCAAGCGGGTCCGCGGCGTCGAGCCCAACGGCCCGCTGCCACAGGGCATCCGTGGACGCCGGCGCGGAGGGCTGGGCGCTCACTGGCCGATCTCCGTGCGGACGGCGAACAGCTCCGGGAAGAAGGTGAGCTCAAGGGCCTTTTGCAGGAAGGCGGCTCCGCTGGATCCGCCGGTCCCGGTTTTCATGCCGATGGTGCGCTGCACCGTGCGCAGGTGGCGGAACCGCCACAGCTGGAAGTTGTCTTCCAAATCCACGAGTTCCTCGCACGCCTCGTAGGCACCCCAGTTGGCGGCCGCGTTTTCGTAGATGTACTTGAACACCGGGACCAGTTCGGGGCGGAACTCATGGGCCTGGCTGACATCGCGGTCAAGCACCGAGGCGGGCACATCGAAGCCCTGGCGTTTGAGGTAGGCGAGAAAGTCGTCGTAGATACTCGGCGCTTCGAGCAGTTCCAGAAGCATTGCGTGGGCTTCCGGATCGGCTTCGAACACCGGCAGCATCTTCCGGTTCTTGTTGCCGAGCAGGAATTCCACCGCCCGGTACTGGCTCGATTGGAATCCGGAGGAGTTGCCCAGGAAGCCGCGGAACTGCGAGTACTCGGTGGGCGTCAGGGTGGCCAGCACGGACCATTGCTCGGTGAGCGTCTTCTGGATGTGCTTGACCCGCGCGATGGCCTTCAGCGCGGAACCAAGATCGTCCGCCCGCAGCCAGGCGGCCGCGCTGCGCAGTTCGTGCAGCACCAGCTTGAGCCACAGCTCGGTCGTCTGGTGCTGGATGATGAACAGCATTTCATCGTGGTGTTCCGGCGCGCTGACCGGCTGCTGGGCGCTGAGCAGGGTCGGCAGCTGCAGGTACGAGGCATAGCTCATCCGTGAGCTGAAGTCACGGACGATGTCCTTGTCCAACTCCCGGGTGTTCTTCTCAATCGTCACGTCTCGTGCCTTCCTTGCGCGTGGTCCGCTAGCCGGCGAACAGGAGGTCGTGTGCCTGGAGGACGTCCAGGCGCATCTGCTCAATGAGTGCCTCCGGGCCACGGTACGCGACCATGCCGCGCAGCCGGGCCACGAACTCGACAACCACTGTCTGGTCGTAGAGATCGAAGTCCTCAACGGCTTCGTCCGGACGATCAATGACGTGGGCCTCGACCTGCCGGCTGACGCCGTCAAAGGTCGGGTTCGAGCCGACGGAGATGGCGGCGGGCCAACGGGTTCCGGCCTGGTCGACGAGCCAGCCGGCGTAGATCCCGTCCGCCGGGATGTAGCCGCTGGCGTCGTTGGAAAGGTTGGCTGTGGGAAAACCCAGGTCACGGCCTCGGGCTGCGCCGTGGACGACGCGGCCGCGCATCCGGTGCGGCCGCCCCAGGACAGCAGCGGCCGTGGCGACGTCGCCTTCGCGCAGGGCTTCGCGGACCCAGGTGGACGAACAGCGGCGGTCGCGGGCCCCGCCGTCGTCCTCACTGATAGTGCTGCTGTCGCTGCGGTGCACCGGGTAGCCCTCGGAGCCGAACTCGCTGATGACCTGGACCTCGAAGCCAAGCTTCTCCCCCAGCTCCCGCATGGTGTCCAGGTCTCCGGAGTTGCCGCGGCCGAAGCGGGCATCGTGGCCGATCACGACGTGGCTGGCCTTGAGCGCGTCGACAAGCACGGTTGAGACGAATTCCTCCGGCGTGAGACTGGCCAGTTCAAGCGAGTACTTCATCACCAGGACGGCGTCCAGGCCCACCTCGGCGAGGGCGACGAGCTTGTCTTCCAGCCCCATGATCAGTTCGGGGGCGGATTCGGGGCGGTGCACCTGGGCGGGGTGCGGGTCGAAGGTGATGGCGACGGCGCGGGCGTGGTTCAGGCGGGCGGTGCGGATGAGCTGCGAGAGGACCTGCTGGTGGCCGCGGTGCACGCCGTCGAAGTTGCCAAACGTGACCACGGAGGGACCGAAGTCCGCCGGGACTTCGGACGGGTCGTTCCAGATGTGGACCATCTACCTCGCCTTTTGCTGCCTGCCAGAAACTCCTCCGGAGCGGTCGGGCCGGCTCCGGAACTCTCTAAGATTACCCGCAATCACCCCGGTTCCCGGACGCCGGCAGGACAGCACGGCTGCCAGCCCGGCCCCCTCTTCAGGGCACGGGTCGCGGGGCCGGGACGCGGCTCCGAGGCGAGCCGGGAGGCAGGCTAGGAGGCGGGCTAGGATGCAAGGGCAGCAGCTCTGCGCCGGCTACAGGCCCGGCGCTCCCAGCAACGCCGCGGGTGCCCGCGGCTGAAGGAGAAACGCTATGACTGAGCTTCAGGGCATCCTTGGGCAGATCCCCGTCGACCAACTCGCTGGCATGCTCGGCACAGACCGCCAGACCGCGCAGGCCGCCGTCGAGGCTGCCGTACCCACGCTCCTCGCCGGACTGCACGACAACGCGCAGGCGCCGGAAGGCGCCGCCTCGCTGGAGTCCGCGCTGGGCCAGCACGACAACGGGCTGGTTGACGGCGGGGTCGACGCGGCCCAGATCGACACCGCCGATGGCGAGAAGATTGTCGACCACGTCTTCGGCGGCCGGCAGGATCAGGTGGCCAGCCAGCTCGCGGGCACCGCGCCGCTGGGCGGGGTGAGCCGGGATCTGGTCCGCCGTCTTCTCCCCCTGCTGGCGCCGATTGTCATGTCCTACCTTGCCAAAAAGGTGCTGGGCGGGAGCCGGTCCGGCGGGGGTGCCGGTGCGGGCGGCGCCGGGGGCATCGACCTCGGCGGGATCCTTGGCGGGATTCTCGGCGGCGCCGCGGGCGGCGGCGGTCTTGGCGGCGGTCTTGGGGACATCCTCGGCGGCGTGCTGGGTGGTGGGCGCGGAGCCAACGAGGCTGTCCCGGGCTCTGCTGCTCCTGCGCCCGACGCCGGGCCCTCGCCGGAGCTCCAGCCCCAGGCTGCCCCGCAGACCCAGCCTTCCGGCGGAGCCCCGCAGCCGGGCGAGCTGATCGACATCGACCTCCCCGGGCAACAGGACGAGGCGCCGCAGACACCTCAGAACGATGCCCGGAATGACGGCCAGAACAACGACGGCGGCCTCGGCGGCCTGCTGGGCGGGCTGTTCGGGAAGAAGTGAGGCCGGCCCGCTGGTTTCCGGGGCGGCTGCCCGGCGGGTGTCCGAGGGACTGTGGCCCCCGGTCCGAGTAGCGCCCGGCCCGCTGGTTTCCGAGCCACGCCCGCGGGCCGGCGCGGTCAGGGCCTGTTAAGCTCGCGGTAATTTCGTTCAATGTTGGGGGACATCTTGAAGAACAGAACCGTGGCCCTCGTTGGCCTCACCCTGTTGGCTGCTGCACCGCTGGTTGCCTGGGCAGGCCAGCCTGTTGTCTATGAGCAGTTCGGGCAGCCTGGGCAGGCTGCGGCTTCCCCAGAGTCCGGAGGAGCTGCGGCGGCCCGGGTGAACGGCTCCGTCGGCGGCTACGAGGGCTGGTGGAATGCAACTCCGGCATCGGGAGATACATCCGGACTTCCTCAGGAGGCCGTCGCCGTCAACACCGAAACCGGCGAAGTGGTAGACGCCTTCAATCGCAGGATCAACGATGCAGGCCGACCCACCCAGCTCACGGACGTGAACTACAACGTCACGGCCGACCCTGCCTGGCCAGCTAACTCTGTGGTGATCATCGACACCGCCACTAACCGCGTGATAGCGGACTTCCGCGTCGACGCGCAGGGCGAGCCGGTCCGCTGACTCTGTAACTGACCGGTCTGTGCTCCCTGCGTTAGGAGCGTGCCGGCTGCGGATCTGCTGTCGGGAGCTGCCCCAGCCACGCCTCGAGTTCGCGGGGATGGCCGAAGACGAGGACCTTCGCAGAGCCGGGGGTGCGCTGCAATTCGCGCATTACCCGGCGCTTGCGGTTAAAAGAGCGGAAGTGCCAGCCGATGATCGAATCCCTGGCGAAGAGGCGCCGGAACGACTCATGGTTTCCGTTGCAGACTTTTTCCTTCGTCCTGACCCGTCGCAGCGAGCGGCGGAGCAGCCTCAGCAGCGAAAGCCACCGGGGATAGTCCAGCCCCACGATCAGCTCTGCTCGCGGGACAACGAGGTCGCGCCACACGCCGTAAGCGCTGTCGAGAACCCACTTGTCCTGCTCGGCGATGCGCGCCGCCAGTTCCCGCTGTTGTTCAATACTCGGTTGCCGCCAGCCCGGAAGCCAGCCGATATCGTCGTCGGCGGAGTATTCAGGAAGCCCGGTTTGCGCCGCGTAAGCGCGCGCCGCTGACGATTTGCCGCTTCCGGTGACACCGTAGAAGAGGACCCGCGAAGGGACGGCAGGTGGGGTTCGGGGATGCACGGACCTCAGCATGCCACACTGGTGCAATGCCTGACTTCACCATCTCCACGGGCGCGCACGTGTCCGACGCGGAGGTGCTGGCGCTGTACTCATCGGTCGGGTGGACCGCTTACACCCGGGACCCGCAGCTGCTTATGCGGGCCATCCGAAACTCCTCGTTTCTTGTGGCTGCCAGGGACACCGGCGGCGGGCTGATCGGCTTCGCCCGCACGGTGTCCGATGATGCGACCATCTGCTATCTGCAGGACATTCTGGTTGAACCTGCCTACCAGGGAGCCGGTATCGGCAGGCGACTTTTGGAAGCAATCCAGGCCCGCTACGGGCATGTCCGGCAGACGGTGCTGCTCACCGATAACGAACCCGGCCAGCGCGCGTTCTACGAGGCCTTGGGCTTTACCGAAGGTGCCGACTTCAGCCCGGACCCGTTACGGGCGTTCGTCTTGATCAGGTAGGTCTGAGTCCCCCGGGTCATGGGACCCTGAAGCGGTTGCCGCTGGGGCCTTGTCCAGCGGCGTTGCATGGGTGGCGCTCCGCGAACCCGTCTGGAAGGCCGTCCATGGACTCCCGAAAAAGCGGCCACTATGGTCTTAGCATGTGGAGGCTTGGGGCAGTCTCGATGGTTGGCGTGTCAACTTTGCTGCTTAGCGGTTGCTGGCTCGTGCCGGTGGCTCGCACGGAAGTCTGTGCGGACTGGGTCCGCTTTGACACGATGCAGCAGCGCTATGACCACTCCGGCGCGGTAGCTGTCGGGACATCGGTTAAGCGCGACGGCGAAGTCCGCATCTACGGCTATCAAGCCAACGTCCACATCGTAGAAGTGCAGCAGGTGCTCAAGGGCAAGCTCGGACAGGGCAGCGCTCGAATCGCTTCCATGCCGGTCACATGCGGAGAGACCTACCCCGACGGTGACCCCCTCGACAACGGAGACCGGCAACTATTCTTCCTGACCGAGCTAAACGACGGGTGGTTCACGATGTCCCCCGGCCAAGGATCGGCGCCATTCCCCGACGGCGCTGCACTTCCTTTCGGCACCGGCTGAAGGACGGTCCGCATCGGCCAGCTCACTGAGTTGAGTCGCCGGTCAGGCGTTCAAGAACTTCCCCACACCATTCGGCTCATGCGACCCGGTGCAAGGCATGCTGCCGTGTCAGGCCAACCCCGCATCCACCGTTATTTAGACAATCCCCCACGGCGCGCTGCCGTCATGAGCGGAAGTAGTGGTTTTGTCTTGGTGTTTGGCGTGGGTCGAGGTGGGGTGGCGGGATGAACCACGGTACGCCGCTTCGCAGCTGGATGGTCCAGGCTTCTTTGTGGATTAGATGGTGGTGGTGGGAGCAGAGCAGGGTTCCGTTGTCGGTTCCGGTGGTGCCGCCGCGGGACCAGTAGGTGATGTGGTGGGCTTCGCACCAGGACGCGGGGATGGTGCAGCCGGGGAAGGTGCAGCCCTGGTCGCGGGCGGTGAGGGCTTTGCGGATGTGGGGCGGGAAGACCCGGCTGGTGCGGCCGATGTCCAGGACCCGGCCTTGGGAGCCGAGCAGGACGGGGATGATGTCCGCGTCGCAGGCGATCTTGCGGATCGTTGAGGCCGTGACAGGTCCGGTGAACGCCAGGGTCCCGGTTCCGGTGAACCCTAGCGGCCCGGCTCCGCCGCAACTGAGGCCAGCGGAACCCTGGCCGGTGTTCTGACCGGCGCCTGTACCGAAGCCCTGGCCGACGCTGAATGCGTTACCTCCCTCTGCACTTTGGACGGTGACCCGCCCGAAGCCTTGGCCGAAGCTGGATCCGTTACCGCTCTCCGCGTTGGTGGTGGTGCCGCTGTTGCCGAAGGTGAATCCGTTACCGTCACCGGCGTTGGTGCCGGTGCCGCTGTTGCCGAAGCTGAATCCGTTAGCGCCGGTCTCGGCGTCGGCGCCGCCCCAGGCTTCTGTCCCGGCTGTGGCTGTTGTGGCGGCAGCTGTATTGGTGGTGGTGTGTTGGAGGCGGTCGAGGAGGTCGCGGTAGTCGATGGTGACCATGACCTGGGGCCGGAGGGCGCCGGTGGCGGGCATCCCGCCGGAGGCGAGGGCTACCTTGGAAGCGCCGACGAGGCCGTCGAGGAGTTTCTGCGGCCGGGACCGCCAGTCCAGTCCCGGAACGAACACATCCTGCTCGGCCCGGTCACCTGCGTACCCAGCCCCACCGGCGACCGCAGTGCCGGCTCCTCCTGTCGCGGCGCCCGCAACGCCGGTTGCGGCGGTTCCTTGTGCGGCGGTTCCTTCTGCGGGGGCGTCCCGGGTGCCGGTTCCTGCCGTTTCTTTGGTGTTGGCGTTGGTGCCAGGGCCGGTGCCGGAGCCTTGAGGGCCGGGGTTGCGGGGGTTGGTGGCGGTGTTCATGGCGGTGAGGAGGTGTTCGAACTGTTCGTTGGTCGCGAAGATTTCCAGGTGCTGCAACCCGTGGCGGGGCCGGCGAATGAACACGCCCTGAAGCTGGCGCAGGAGCTCTTCGGAAGGTTCTCCGCCGTCCTGGTCGATGCCGTCCACCCAGCGCCGGGCCAGGCGGGACAGGAAGTCCGGGTCATGCTCGGCCGCGGCCCGGGTCAGGGAGTGTTCCATCCGGGCCGCGGTCTCCGCGTCACAGAGGGGCCGGACCCGTTCCAGGGCCTGGTTGATGATCGTCGCCGACCGGGTCGGGACGTCCCCGGCAGCGAACGCGTCGGCGAGTTCCTCGTGCACCGGCGGCAGCCGGCCCCCGGTGATGCCGGTGCGCGGCAGCACGGTGCGGGCCAGAGACAGGCGGCGGTGCGCTTCGGCGGCGCTGATCTGCAGCCGGTCCCGCAAGAAGTCCTCGGTCCGGCGGTACCCGTCTTCCCCGGCCGGGACCGCGTCCGGGGCGGACGTGCGGGTCCGGTCCACCGCCCCGGCGGCCATAACCTGCAGGTACTCCAGGGCCCGGCCGGCTTCCTCGATCTGCCCGGCGTACGCCGCCGCGTCGCGGAAGCCCAGCCCAGCAGTGTCTTCGGCAGCGGTTGCCGTCAGCTCACGCAACTGGCCCAGCACATCATCCAACAATGGAGTCGTCGGCCCGGTCTCCAGCGGCGGGGCGGTCGGCCCGGCACCGCAACGGCCGTCAGCGTCCGGCCGGGTGGCCGGTGAAGAGGTGACCGCTGCGCTGGTTCCCATGAACTAAGCCTGCCGCAGACCTATGACATTAATTGCGGCAGGATGATCGGCCGCGGCCGGCTCAGCAGCTCGGGGTTCGGCGTCGAGGGACGCCAACCGGCGGCCGTCAGCGTCCGGCCGGGTGGCCGGTGAAAAGGTGACCGCTGCACTGGTTCCCATGACCTAATCCTGCCGGGGACCTCTGACAATTGATTGCTGCAGGATGATCGGCAGCACGCGACGTAGGCGCTCCGGGTTCAGCGTCGATGGACGAAAGCTGGCGGCAGCATCCGCCGGCCGGATGGCCGGTGAAAAGGTGGCCGCTGTACTGGTTCCCATGAACTAAGCCTGGCGGAGACCTATGACAGTAAGAGTTTTTGCAGGATGATCGACCGCAGCCGTATCGGCAGCAGCACGAGGCGCTCCGGACTCGGCGTCGACGAACGCCGACCAGCGGCCATCGCTTGCCGGGCGGGTGGCTGGTGAAAAGGTGACCGCTGCGCTGGTTCCCTTTGACGTAATCCTGCCGGAGACCTATGACAATAATTGCTGCGGCATTTGAGGCAGGCAGGACCGGCTGCTGCAGCACGTCCTTCGCCCCGGGTGCAACGCTCTCCCGCCGGGCGCCAATCGCCAGACTTCCGCCGCTCCCCCGCCAGCGATAGCGGCAGATTACTTCGGGTGACCCGGAAAGTGAGCCGGATGGAGGCCTTCGCGGGAATGGTCGTGACAGACTGACGGAATGGACAGCTCAGCCGCCCCGCAGCCCGACACCCACCAGAGCGCCGGAGCGCCTGGCGGGGACCGTCCAGCCGGAACAGGCTCCCCGGAGTCTCCGCCAGCAGCGAAAAACCCCTACCTCGAACCCCGCCGGCCGCTCGGGCCCCGCGACCCTGGCGATGCCTGGGTGGAGGGCGAGCACGGCCGGTTCTGGGGCCGGTTCGGCTCGGCGGGATTGCTGGTGCACGATGCCGCTAAGGGAGTCCTGCTGCAGCACCGGGCGACGTGGAGCGACCAGGGCGGCACCTGGGGTCTTCCCGGCGGCGCCCTGCACCAGGGCGAGGACGCGGTCGACGGGGCCCTCCGGGAGGCCAAAGAGGAGGCTGCGGTGCCGCCAGCGTCCGTCCGGGTACTGTTCACCTCAGTCTTCGACGTCGGGTATTGGTCCTATACGACCGTTGCTGCACAGGTTGTGGAGCCGTTCGAACCAGTCATCAGTGACCCCGAGAGCCTGGAACTGCAGTGGGTGGACCTCGACGGCGTCGGCGAGAAGAACCTGCACCCCGGCTTTGCCGCAGCCTGGCCCGCCCTGCGGCGCAGGTTGGACGACGGACACCAAAGCAGCAACTGAAGATCGCAAGCGGCGCGTTTAGGAACGAACGTCGACTGAGATCAGCTGCTCAGGATTTTCCGGGCCCTTGAAACGCTGCCAGAATCCTGGCCAGATCGTGCTGAAGATTGGTCCAGCCTTCCAGATCCTCGGGAAGTGCATCCCGCTCGATCTGGTGCGCCGTCGCCAGCGCCGCGCTCCCGGCAGGCGTCAAGGCGACCGCGAACTGCCGCCGGTCGTGCTGATCACGAGTCCGGGTCACCAGACCCGAGTCTTCGAGGCGGCCCAGCACCTTGCCGAGGGACTGGCTTTGCACGGCAATGCGCCGCGCCAACTGTTCCTGGTTCATCGGCCCGCCGGCAAGCCCCTCAAGGGCAATGACACCTGCATGGGTGAGGCCCAGGGCCGCCAGCGCCTTATCCTTGCGGCGCTCAACCACTCGGGCCGCCATGGACAGCAACTGGTCGGTCCGCCACTTCTTCGAGTCTTGGCCTGCGCTCATTTCGGGCACCCAGGCCGACGGCGCTCCCCCGGACGGCCCGCGCCCGGATTCGGCCCCGCAGTTGCGCCTGTCGGCTCCCATGTTGCTCGGGGAGCGGCGGTCAATGTGCCCATGATGCCTCCCTCGCTGTGGTGGACAAACGCGGCTGCCCGGCTGACGCAGTCCGCGTCGCTGGTACTACCATAAGCATGCTTACTATGCCTTTGGCAAGTTTGCTTACTATTCCGCTTTTGGCGGGGCACGGCCAACCTCGCCCCGGACCGGAGCGAGGGAGGGGCAGAGTGTATTAGGCCCGGGGGGTGCCTCTATGGTTTTCGTCAAGCGGCTGAGGGTAGCCGTGGTTCGTAGAAGGTGCCGTCCCTGAGCATGGCGTAGAGGGTGTCGCAGCGGCGGCGGGCCAGGGCGATGAGAGCCTGGTTGTGACGTTTGCCTTCGGCTCGCTTCCGGTCGTAGTAGGCCCTCGACGGAGGATCTTTTAGCGCGGCGAAGGCGGAGAGGAAGAGGGCTCTTTTGAGGATCTTGTTTCCCTTCCGCGATGCGTGGTCTCCGCGGATTGATGTTCCGGATCTCCAGGTCACGGGGGCGAGGCCTGCGTAGGAGGCCAGGTGCCCGGCAGATGCGAAGTCTTTGCCGACGATCTCTGTGAGGATCCGTGCTGCGGTCCTGACGCCGACCGCCGGGAGTGACGTCAGGACCGGGTGAAGAGGGTGGGCCTCCACGAGGGCTTCAACCTGGGTGAAAACGGTGTCGCGGGCCTGCCGGATGTCGGCGAGCATCGTCGCCAACTGTGGCAGCACGATCGTGGCAGCGTTTGTCCCGACGACGGTGACCGTTTGTTGGTCCAGTGCGTCGATGATCTCGTCGGCGAGGCGTTCGCCCATCCTGGGTGCAAGCTTCGTGAGCCGGTTTGCGATCCTGCGCCGGCCGGCATGGCGGAGGGCTTCGGGGGTCGGCCAGGTCCGCAGCAGGTCCAACACTGCCGGGTGGTCCAACCGCGGGCCCAGGACACGCTCCAGTGCGGGGTGGATCTGGGTCAGCAGGCCCCGGATCCGGTTCGAGGTTGCGGTGGCCTGTTTGGCCAGGTCGTCATCGAAGCCGCAGAGCATGGTCAGTTCCGCGAGCTGTTCGTCTGCGATCTGGATGGAGCGCAGTGTGTGCGGCATGGTCCGTGCCGCTTCGGCGATGATGAACGCGTCCCGCGCGTCGGTTTTCGCTTCGCCGGGGTGCAGGTCCGCGATTCGACGCATCGCCAGCCCGGGCAGGTATCCGACTGTGACGCCGGCGGCCCGGGCAACCGCGACGGGGAGTGCACCGATCGTGGCCGGCTGGTCAACCACGAGCAGGATACTGCCGTGCCTGCTCAAAGAGCCGAGGATGTCGCGCAGCCGGGCCTCGTCGTTGGGCAAAGCCTTGTCGAAGAGTTTCTTACCGGCCCGGTCCACGGCAACGGCGTGGTGCTCGCCCTTGCCGACGTCCAGGCCGATGAAGACATCAATGCTTTCGTGGTTTCCGATCACCTGTACCTCCAGTCGCAGCAGCTGATACCCAGTGCTGGACTGTCCGCGGTGTCAGAGCCCGGCACCCACGTTACGCACGACGATCCCAACCTGTCCTGCCTCTATTAGCGGTCTCTCCGGCACCTACCGGACCCGGTGACAACACCCCCCGGATCATTGACGACTGGGGGCGGCAATCATGCCGGGGCCGGCAGGCCAGCACACCCATATCCTGCAACAGGAACGGGCTACGAAAAAGGTAACGTGGGGCGGCGGCGGTACAGCCAGATGAGACCAAGGACCGGCAGCAGCAGTGGGATGAAGCCGTAGCCGCGTCCGAACAGCGACCATACCGTCTCGTGCGGGAAGTTCACCGCGTCGAACAGGCTGAGCGCGCCCACTACCAGCACCCCGATAAGTTCCACTAGTACAGCGGCGACCGATACTTTGAACCAGGTGCGCCCGGCTTTCGCGAGCGAAACCGTTGCCACGATGTAGACGACGGCGGCGAACGCGGAAAGCAGGTACGCCAGCGGCGCCTCGGAGAATTTGGTGAGGATTTGATAGCCGGCCCGCGCCGTGGCCGAGAGGGCGAAGACCGCGTACACAGCAATCAGCAGCCTGCCCGGTCCGGTGTTGCGGGTGTCCTTGCCCGGGGCCGCGGAACCGGCCGGAGCGGCCTGGGAAGACCCGGAAGCGGTAGCGCCGGTGTTCTGCTGGAAAGCCTTCATGTTCTTCTTTGCCTCTTCCACGTCAATACCAGATCTGGTTCATCCGGGCCGCCATCACCAAGGCGGTGACACCCACGGCCGCCAGCACGAAGTTGCTCCACCGGGTACGTTCCAGGATCGCCCAGTAAACCGCGCCTACCGGCAGCATCAGCGCTGTGACCAGGTAGCCCCAAAACTCCCAGGGCTCCCCCGCGATCCGCTCGCCGGACACCACCCGAACAATCGAACCAACCAGGTACACCAGCAGGGACAGCTCGACGGCGGCCACTGACAGGATGGTTGCGTCGTTCGGTGCCTTCTTCAGGACACCCGCGCCGACGCACAGCACGGTGGAGAGCAAACCCACCACCAGGATGATGTAGAAATACGCGTCCACCGCTAGCCCACCGGCTTGTCGACGGCGGGCTTCGCCGCAGCAGGCTTCTCATTGTCCGGAGCGAAGACCAGTACCGGCTTGGCGTAGTTGCCGGCGTCGGCCAGCAGCGCCACCAGCGAGCCATCCGGCGCGAATGCCGCCGCCGGGTTTTCCGCTGTGGCGGCCTCCGGCGAGCCGGCTGCGGCACCTGCCGGAATACGACGGCCGAAGGACAGTTCAACCGTCTCGTCGGCGCTGAGTTCGCGGTTGGGCATTAGCGCCCGGGCCGCCTGCGACATCTCCAGCAGGTCGAGCTCGACAGCCAGCTCCTCAAGGGTGTGCGCCTGGTCCAGGCTGTACGGTCCCACCTGGGTCCGCCGGAGTGCAGTGAGGTGGCCGCCCACGCCCAGTGCGTCGCCGAGGTCCCGGGCCAGCGCCCGGATGTACGTGCCCGAGGAGCATTCCACGGTCACGTCCACGTCTAAGAGTGCCCCCTCCTGCGGCCGGCGGAGCTCGTGAATGTCGAACCTATGGATGGTCACCGGCCTTGCTGCGAGTTTGACGTCCTCACCGGATCGGACGCGGGCGTAGGCACGCTCGCCGTTGACCTTGATGGCACTGACGCTGCTGGGTACCTGCTGGATCTCGCCGGTGAGGGCCGCGACGCCGGACCGGACGTCGTCGTCCGTGACCGCGGCGGCACTCCGCGCGTGGGTGATCTCCCCCTCGGCGTCGTCCGTGATGGTCGACTCACCAAGGCGGATGGTGGCGGTGTACGTCTTCGAGGTGCCGACGATGTACGTCAGCAGTCGGGTGGCTTTATTGATGCCGAGCACCAACACGCCGGTGGCCATGGGATCGAGGGTCCCGGCGTGGCCTACCTTTCGGGTACCGGCGATCCGCCGCATCCGTCCAACCACATCGTGGCTGGTCCAGCCTTGCGGCTTGTCCACTATCACCAGTCCAGAAAGCACGCTTCCCAGTATATCCGCGCTGCGGCGGCTCCCCGGCGCGGTCCAAGCCTGCCGCTAGGATGGCAGACATGCCCGAGCTTGCCCCGCACGTCAGTGAAGTTCCCGTCAACCAGATCCGTGAAATCACCGAAGCCGCCTGGCACACGCCGGGAGCCATCGTGCTGAGCATTGGCGAGCCCGGCTTCGCCCTCCCCCGGCATGTGCTCGATGCCGGCATGGCCTGCCTGGACCGGGACGAGACGGACTACACCCCCAACGCAGGCATCCCCGCCCTGCGGGAAGCCTTCGCCGCGCGGTTCCGGGAACACAACGCGACGCCGGTCGGCGCGGAGCGGGTGTACGTCGTCGACGGCGCGCAGCAGGGGCTGCACTTCGCCATGAGTCTGCTGCTGTCCCCCGGCGACGAAATCCTGATTCCCAACCCTGGTTACCCGACCTTTGCGATGACGTCCAGCCTGCTGCACGCGGTTCCGGTCCGGTACCCGCTCTACCCGGAGCACGACTTCCAGCCGCGGATCGAGGACATTGAAGAGCTGATCACGCCGCGCACCAAGGTACTGGTCCTCAACTCGCCGTCGAACCCGCTCGGGGCCGTGCTTGGCGAGGACCTGACCCGCAGCCTGGTGGAGCTGGCCCGTCGACGCGACCTGTGGATCATCTCGGACGAATGCTATGAGGCCTTCACCTACGATGTCCCACATGTCAGCCCGGCCCGCTTCGACAGCGACGTTCCCGGCGAGGCCCGGGTCTTCACCTCTCTGACCCTGTCCAAGACCTACGGACTGACCGGCTTGCGGATCGGGGCCCTGATCTGCCCGCCCGGACTCGAGCAGAAGATGAACAACGTGATGGAGGCGATCGTCTCGTGCGTTGCGTCGCCGTCGCAGTACGCGGCCCTGGCCGCCCTGACCGGTCCACAGGACTACGTGAGCCAGGCCCACGCGCACTACCGGGCCAACCGGGACGCCGCCTCCGCGGTACTGGCGGCCAAAGGGATCCCTTTCCTTACGGCGCAGGGCGCGTTCTACCTGTGGGCGGACGTCTCGCATGTCAGCGAAGGCGATGTCCGGGCCTGGGTCCGCCAGTTCCTCCGGGAGGCCGGTGTGGCTTTCGCGCCGGGCACCGCGTTCGGCTCCATCGGCGAGGGCTGGATCCGCATTGCCTTGTGCGGTAGCCCGGCAGACCTGGTCGAGGGCCTCACCAGGCTTCCCGCACGGGTCGCAGCTCCGGAGTCCCTACCGCAGGAACTTTCCCCGCAGTAGCCTGTCTCCACGCGGGTCCGTGCGGCTCACGCACCCGGACAGCGTTACGAGGAGGACCCTGATGTGGTGGCAGGACTTGTTATGGGGCATCTGGAACGGCATCACGGCCTGGATCGTGCTCATTGCACACGTCTTCGGCGCGTGGAAAGAGTTTCCCTTCTACAACATGGGCCGTGCCGGTAACTGGTATGACTTCGGTTTCCTGCTGGGAATGGGTTCTCCCCTGCTCGGCACCCTGGGCCGACGGCGGCGCTGACGTCCGACGTCGGGAGCAGCTGTCGGGAGCGGCGGCGTTAACGTCCGACGTCGGGAGCGGCTGCCGGGCGCGGCGGAAGCGGCTGCGACAGGAGCGGGTCAGAGCCTGATTTCGTCTTCCGGCGCGGACAGCGGCACCGGCGGCGCCGTGAAGGACATCTTGACGACAAAGTGCGCCTCGGCACAGTTCCGCGCAATGATCGCCCCCGCTTCGCCCGCCAGCTTCACCCCGAACTGCAGTTCAAGGTGTTCCGGAGCCAGTTCCCTCATCACGTCGGCGGCGGCCTTCGCGGCGGGCCTGTCGGCAGCCAAGGCGTCTTCCAGCCGCCGCCCGGCGTCAAGGATCCCCAGCTCATTGCGGGCGGGCCGGTCCACGCCGAAGCTGCCCTCCTCCACCTCGACCAGCACCGTTCCCGAGCCGACCTCGTAGCGCATGATCTCGGTCATTGCCTGCTCCCTTCAGGTCTGGCGGCCAGCGCGCCGTCCAACCAGCTCCGCAGGGCGGCCGCCGGCGGTGCCCCTGCCTGCCGCGCCACGACCTTGCCGTCGATGATGACCAGCAGCGTGGGAATGGCCTGGACGTCGAAGCGCCGGGACAGCGCCGGGGACTTGTCCACATCGACCTTAACGAGCTTGATCGTGCCGGCACGATCCTGTGCCAGTTTCTCCAGTACCGGGCTGACCATGCGGCAGGGGCCGCACCACGCCGCCCAGAAGTCCACCAGGGCCGGCACCGGGGACTGCTCCGCTACGGCGGCGAAGTCCGCATCGCCGGCGTCGGCAATCCAGGGCAGGTCCCGGCGGCATTTGCCGCAGCGGGGACGCCCGGCCGCGGCGGCAGGAACACGGTTCATCGCGCCACAATGGGAGCATTTGACCACGGCGGCGGTCATGGCGTCCCGCCGTCGTTCCGTCCGCCCGCAGTCATGACTCCATGGGACGCCCCGTCCCGCACCGGGCATAGGGTCCAAGGTCCCTGCCTACGGCAGGCCCGCTCAAGCACCCGGACCAGACGCAACTGGCCGGCCCCGCAGACGGAACCGGCCAGTGCTGGTGCTGCAGATTTACTTATTGGCGTCTTCGTCGAAGTCGTCGCCGGCGCTGAGGTCGCTGTCTTCTTCATCGAAGTCGTCTTCGTCAAGTTCGACGTCCTCGGGGATGTCGCTCTTGTACGGATCGGCGTCGCCGGCGTGCTTGGCGCTGGCTGCGAGGGCGGCCACTTCCGCGTCACGCTTCTTGGCCTCCCGGAGCAGTTCTTCGAGGTTCGAGGCCACCACCGGAATCTGGTCGGCGACGAACTCCAGGGTGGGGGTCAGCCGGACCGTGATGTTGCGGCCGACCTCCTGGCGCAGCACACCCTTGGCCTTCTCGAGCCCCTTGGCCGCATCAGCCTGGGCGACGTCATCGCCGAACACGGTGTAGTAGATCGTGGCGTGCTGCAGGTCATTGGTCACCCGCGCATCGGTCACGGTAACGCCCTCCAGCCGGGGATCCTTCACCCTCCGACCCAAAGCCTCGGCGACCACAACCTTAATCCGCTGCGCCAACTTGGCAGCCCGTGCGGGATCAGCCATTTCCACTCCTAAAAAAATTTGGATGTACGACGTCGCAATGGCGACCGGTACACGCTTCAGTTAGTTGCCACGCGCCTAAGGCAAGCCTACGACGGTCTCCCGTTGGATTTTTCCGGCGGCCTGGGAGTGGCATCGGGCCTGTCGGAGCTGGGCGGCCGACGTCGTCAGACGTTGGCCGCCCAGCGCAGGGGCGGGGCCGCCGGAAAAATCCAACGGCCCCGCACCTTTGTAACGCTAGCTACGACTAGACGCGCGGCTTCTCGCGCATCTCGAAGGTCTCGATGATGTCACCTTCGTTGATGTCGTTGTACGAGCCAAGACCGATACCACACTCGAAGTCCGTGCGGACCTCGGTGGCGTCGTCCTTGAAGCGCTTGAGCGTCTCGACGGCGAGGTTGTCACCGATGATCTTGCCGTCGCGGCTGATGCGGGCCTTCGCGTTGCGCCGGATAACACCGGAGCGGACGATCGAGCCTGCAATGTTGCCGAACTTGGAAGAACGGAACACTTCGCGGACCTCGGCGGTGCCAAGCTGGACCTCTTCGTACTCCGGCTTGAGCATGCCCTTGAGGGCTGCTTCGATGTCATCGATTGCTGCGTAGATGACGGAGTAGAAGCGCATGTCCACGCCTTCGCGGTCTGCCAGTTCGGCAACGCGCTCGGCGGGCTTGACGTTGAAGCCGATGATGACGGCGGAGTCGACAGTGGCCAGGTTGACGTCGTTCTGGGTGATCGCACCGACACCGCGGTGGATGACGCGGAGCTGGACGCCCTCGCCGACATCGATCTTGAGCAGCGCGTCTTCGAGGGCTTCCACGGCACCGGACACGTCACCCTTGAGGATGAGGTTGAGGGTGTCGATCTTGCCGTCCGCGACGGCCTGGTCGAAGTCTTCCAGGCTGATGCGCTTGCGGCGCTTGGCCAGGGCGGCGTTGCGGTCGGCAGCTTCACGCTTCTCGGCGATCTGGCGGGCGGTACGCTCGTCAGCGGTCACGAAGAAGGTGTCACCGGCGCGCGGGACGTTGGACAGACCCAGCACCTGCACGGGGCGGGACGGGCCTGCCTCGGTCAGGGCGCTGCCGTCGTCGTCGAACATAGCGCGGACGCGGCCGTGGGCCGTGCCTGCCACGATCGTGTCGCCGACGTGCAGCGTACCGGACTGGACCAGGACGGTAGCAACGGCACCGCGGCCCTTGTCGAGGTTGGCTTCGATCGCGATACCGCGGGCGTCCTTGTTCGGGTTGGCGCGCATGTCCAGGGCGGCATCTGCGGTGAGCAGAACGGCCTCGAGCAGCTCGTCGATGTTGAGGTTCTGGCGGGCAGAGACCTCCACGAACATGGTGTCGCCACCGTACTCTTCCGGAACCAGTCCGTATTCGGTCAGCTGGCCGCGGACCTTCTCCGGGTTGGCGCCTTCCTTATCGATCTTGTTCACGGCCACGACGATTGGCACGTTGGCGGCCTGGGCGTGGTTGAGGGCTTCAACGGTCTGCGGCATAACGCCGTCGTCCGCTGCGACCACGAGGATGGCGATGTCGGTGACCTTCGCACCACGGGCACGCATGGCGGTGAACGCCTCGTGGCCCGGGGTGTCGATGAAGGTGATCTTGCGATCTTCGCCTTCATGGTTGTGCGTGACCTGGTAGGCACCGATGTGCTGCGTGATGCCGCCGTGTTCGCCGGCCATGACGTCCGACTTGCGGATGGCGTCGAGCAGGCGGGTCTTACCGTGGTCGACGTGGCCCATGACGGTGACAACCGGAGGACGGGCCTCGAGTTCCTCGTCGCCTTCAGCTTCCAGCTCGGCCTCGAAGTCGATGTCGAAGCCGGAGAGCAGCTCGCGCTCCTCATCTTCCGGGGACACGACCTGGAGCTTGTAACCCAGCTCCTCGCCCAGCAGGGCAAAGGTCTCTTCATCCAAGGACTGGGTGGCAGTAGCCATTTCGCCGAGGTGGAAGAGCACGGTCACCAGTGCGGCCGGGTTCGCCTCGATCTTGTCGGCGAAGTCCGTGATGGACGAGCCGCGGCGGAGCCGGACTACGGTGTTGCCGTCGCCGCGGGGTACGCTCACGCCGCCCAGCGACGGGGCACTCATCTGCTCAAGTTCCTGGCGCTTGGCACGCTTCGACTTGCGCTGCTTGCCGCGGCCTGCGCCGCCCTTACCGAAGGCACCCTGGGTGCCACCGCGACCGCGGCCACCCTTGCCGAAGCCACCGCCGGCCGGAGCGCCGCCGCCTGCACCGGGACCGCCGGTGCCGGGAGCACCCGGGCGGCCCGGACCACGGCCACCGCCGCCGGGACGGCCAGCACCGGCAGGTGCGGGACGCTCGGTGCGGTTAGGCATCATGCCGGGAGTCGGACGGTTTCCGCCGGCTCCGGGACGGGCGCCGGGAGCACCGGCCGGACGCGGAGCACCCGGACGGGGACCACCGGCACCGGCTGCGGGACGGGGCCCACCGGGACGGGGACCACCGGCACCGGCTGCGGGACGGGGGCCGCCGGGGCGTTCGCCCTCGGTGCGGCTACCGCCCGGACGGGGCATGCCCTGGGAAGGTGCGAACGGGTTGTTGCCCGGGCGGGCAGGACGTTCGTTGTCGCCGCCGCGGCCGCGGGGCATGCCCTGCGACGTTGCGAACGGGTTGTTGCCCGGACGGGGACCGCCCGGACGCGCCGCGGAGCCGCCCTGGCGTGCCGGAGCAGCCGGGGTCTCAGCCTTGGGGGCCGGGCGTGCGCCGGGCTTGGCACCGGTGGACGGGCCAGCCGGAGCCGCTGCGGCGGGGGCCGCCGGAGCTTCTGCAGCCGGAGCGGCGGGCGCCGCTGCGGGTGCTTGGGCCGGAGCCGGTGCGGTAGGGGCGGCTGCGGCCGGAGCTGCAGCTGCGGGTTCGGCGGCCTTCGGCGCGGCCGGTGCCGGCGCGGGCGCCGGTCGGTTTGCTGCCGGGCTGGCCTGGGGGGCGGTCGCGGGAGCTTCGGTCTTCGAAGCGGCCGCGCCGGGGAAGGCGTTGCGGAGTTTCCGCACCACCGGAGCCTCAATGGTGGAAGAGGCAGAGCGAACGAATTCGCCCAGTTCCTGCAGTTTGGTTACTGCATCTTTGGAAGTAATACCGAGCTCTTTAGCAAGCTCATGTACGCGGACCTTGGCCACATTTCTCCTGTCTCGGTCCGCACCGAGCCAGGCACGAACCGTCTACTTCTTACTGCGGGCCTCCGCCGCGTGTGCAGCTGAAAGGCCCATTGCAGAGCGCAACAAAGTTGTCATCGTTGCGCACTCATCGCTGGGAACTCATCGGGTTTCCATCAGTTTTCTGACCCGCTTTCAGGTTGGACGGTTGTTGCTGCGGCCACCGGAGTGTCCACTGCTTGTGTGCCTGCCAGAATCCGGCGTTCGACGTCGGCAGTTCCCGAGGCGCCGTTGAGGGCGCGTCCGAACGCTCGACGTTTAACCGCCAGTGCCAGGCACTTTTCGCTGGGGTGCAGCCATGCCCCCCTGCCAGCCATCCGGCGTCGTTCATCCACCACGACAGCGGATGTTCCGCTGGCATCGGCGACGAGCCGGAGTAACTCCGACCGCAGACCCTTCTTCCGGCATCCAATACAGGTGCGCTCCGGCTGATTCCCGAGGTGTTGCACTTCTGCCACTACGAGTATCTTCCTGCCAGTACGCATCTGCGGGCCCGCCGGCGTCGGGCCACGGGGGCGGACGAGATGGGGCACGCGGATACCGGCCGTTAGGCGCGGTCATGTCCATTCTAGCCCCTCCGGCGCCTGACCCCCGAAACGAGGGGCAGGCCAAGCCGGCGGAGGCCGGCAACGCAGGTGCCGGCGAACGGCTCCTGCGTAACTACTTGTCGCGGTTCTCCGCCGCGTCCGAGACGATGTCAATCCGCCAGCCGGTGAGCTTGGCTGCCAGGCGGGCGTTCTGGCCTTCCTTGCCGATCGCCAGCGACAGCTGGTAGTCGGGCACGACGACGCGGGCGGACCGGGTGGCCTCGTCCGTGATCGTGACCGAATTCACGCGCGACGGCGAGAGCGCGCTGGCGATGAACGTGGCCGGATCGTCGCTGTAGTCGACGATGTCGATCTTTTCGTCGTTCAGCTCGGTCATCACAGCCCGGACCCGGGATCCCATCTCACCGATGCAGGCGCCCTTGGCGTTCACCCCGGGAACGTTCGGCTTGACCGCGATCTTGCTGCGGTGGCCGGCTTCGCGGGCCAGCGCCACGATTTCGACCGAGCGGTCGGCGATCTCGGGAACTTCCAGCTCGAAGAGTTTGCGGACCAGCCCGGGGTGGGACCGGGACAGCGTGATGGACGGACCCTTGGTGCCGCGGTGTACGTCGATCACAAAGGCGCGGAGCCGGTTGCCGTGGGTGTACTTCTCACCGGGAACCTGCTCCGGCGGCGGCAGCAGCGCCTCCACCGTTCCAAGGTTGACCTGGATCATGTGCGGGTTGTTGCCCTGCTGGATGGTGCCGGCGACCAGTTCGCCCTCGCGGCCCTTGAACTGGCCCAGCACGTTGTCGTCTTCCGCGTCGCGCAGGCGCTGCAGAATGATCTGGCGTGCGGTGCTCGCCGCGATCCGGCCGAAGCCGGCCGGGGTGTCCTCGAACTCGCCGATCGGCGCGCCGTCGTCGTCGATCTCGGTGGCCCAGATGGTCACGTGGCCGCTCTTGCGGTCCAGCTCGGCGCGGGCCTTCTCGAACGCCCCGGGCGTCTTGTGGTAGGCCACCAGCAGGGCCTGCTCGATGGTCGGAATCAGGAGATCCAGCGGGATTTCGCGCTCACGCTCCAGGAGTCTCAGTGCGCTCATGTCAATATCCATTAGGCCTCCTCGGAAGGTCCATTGTCGTTCTCCAGACCGGCCTCTTCGAGGTGGCTGAACTCTATTTCGACTTTTCCGCTGCGGATCCTGTCGAAAGGAAGCTTGACGGGGTCGCCCTGCTTGGGCTTCATTCCCTTTTTGACGGCCAGTTCCGGGATCAGCGTTACGCCGCCGTCGTCGACGGACTGGATCCGCCCGGTGACGTTTTCACCCTGGATGACCTTGACAGTGACAAGGCGTCCGCGGGCGCGGTGCCAGTGCCGCTGCTCGGTGAGCGGCCGGCCGACGCCGGGCGAGGACACCTCAAGGTCGTAGGGGCGAGAGTCGGTGCTCGGATCGCCGTCCAGGATGTCGGAAAGGGTCTTGGAGATCTCGGCGATGACGTCCAGGCTGACGCCCCCGGTTTCCTCCTGAGGGAGGTCCACGACAACGTGGACCACGCGGTTGGCGCCGGCGACGTGAATGGAAACGTCCTCCAGATACAGCCGGTTGGCCAGGACTGCAGGCTCAAGGAGCGCGTGCAGGCGCTCGGCCTCCAGGTTGTGAGCGGAGGCGGCGTCAGCCTTCCCCGTCCCGGTCCGGTCTGTCGAAGTCGTGGCTTCTGCGTTGGTCATGATGCCGCCCGCCTCCCATTAGATGATGTTGTGTCTACTAGCCTAGCGATATTCCCGGCGCCGTGGTGCACTCGTGTTCCGCAGCCGGCATGGCACCATGGTTTGTTGTGAACGAGGACAGCGGGGACGAACGACGGCGGACCAGCTTGCCTCGGCATCTCCCCCGAATCGCGCTCCTTGTCTGCCTCGCCCTTGTTATCGTCAGCCTCGGCATGGTGCTGCGGCCCGGGAATCCGGCGGAACCGGAGCAACCGTCCGCGTCTGAGCGCTTCCGTGCCGCCGCACTGACTGAGGCCCTGCGGCTGCGGACCGCCGCCGAGCAGCTGGGCGGCGCACCTGGCGCGACAGCTGTTCCCCCGGCTCTCCCCCCGGCCACCGAGGCCGCTCGGCCGGCAGTGGCCACAACTGTGACTTTGCTGACAACCCAGGCCCGGGCGCTGCTGCGCCCTGACCCGGCTGCGTCGCCGCCCGCGCCCGGCGCATCGGGCGCGACGGGTTCAACGGGCGCGACGGGCACGACGGGCACGACGGGCGCATCGGGCGCGACGGCGGCAGCGGCTCCTGCCGCCCCGGCCACGGCCACCGTGCTGGCAGCGGACCTTGCAGGCAGTGGGCGCCAGCGACTCGCCGACGCAGCCTCGGCTGACGGCGGGATGGCAAGGTTGCTGGCCGCCGTCGGAACTGCCCAACTGCTTCAATCATCTGCCCTTGCCCGGGCGGCCGGCGCCCCGGACCCGGCCGCGGGCTTGCCGGATATTGGCATACCGGAAACTGGCTTGCCGGGCGCCGGCCCCGACGCCAGCGCGTCCGCTCCGGCCGCCTCGGCCGGGGCCCTGCCCTGCCCTTCGGAACCCGCATCGCCGTCGGGCGCTTCTGCTGCCGGCGGCACCCCCGCGGCCGGGACCTCCGCGGGAGGCACCGCGGATCTGCCCGGCGCCCTGGCGGCAGTGATCAGCACCGAACTGGAAACCGTCTACGGCTATCAGGTGGCGTTGACCCGCCTTGACGGCGGCCCCGCCAAAACCGCCGCCGAGCAACTTGCCCGGCACGAGGCGCTTGTCGCCGCCGCGGAGTCCCTGGGCAGGGCGCACTGCGCGCGCGTCCCGCCCCGGGAGGCCGGTTACGCCTTGGAGCAGGGGTTCCTCGCCTCCCCCGGTCCCGCCTTGGCGGCGCTTGAGACCGCGTCGCTGAACGCCTACGGCGACCTGGTGGCGCTCAGTGACGGCGACGTCCGGCAATGGGCCATGGCGGGGCTGGTTGGGGCCGCCCGCCGGGCCGCGCTCTGTGGTGGAACGCCCGGGCCCTTGCCGGGGCTGGCCGCCGATCCGGCGTCGTTCCCCAGCCTGCCCGCGGGCTGACCTGCACTCTGCCGGCGGGCGGACCGGCACCCCGCCGGTCCGGGCGCGCCCGCTCCGGTCCGGATCCCGCCGCCGGGGAAGGTCCGGCTTACCTTGCTTAGCCTTCCTATACTGGCCAGCCGGCAGGGGTGGTGGTTTGCTGTAGCCATGGATATCGCCGGGGCAGCAGCCTTTCATGACAACGAGCCGCATCACAACGACATTGCGCACCGGCTGAACTGGCTGCGCGCCGGTGTGCTGGGCGCCAACGACGGCATCGTCTCGGTCGCCGCCATTGTGGTCGGTGTCGCGGGCGTCACCACGGATTCGGGACCCATTCTTATTGCGGGCGCCGCCGGCGTGGTCGGCGGTGCCATCTCAATGGCACTGGGTGAGTATGTCTCGGTCAGCAGCCAGAAGGACAGCCAGCAGGCGTTGATCGAGAAGGAACGCCGCGAACTGGCCGAGGAGCCCGAAGAGGAACTGGCCGAACTGGCCGCGATCTACCAGGGCAAGGGCCTCAGCGCGGAAACCGCGCAGCAGGTCGCCACGGAACTGACCGCGCACGATGCCCTCGGCGCGCACCTGTCGGCCGAGCTGCACATTGATGAGACAGACATCGTCAGCCCCTGGCACGCGGCCTTTGCCTCGGCCATCGCCTTCCTGGTCGGCGCCATCCTGCCGATGCTGGCCATCCTGCTGCCGCCGGAAAACATCCGCGTTCCGCTCACGTTCGTGGCCGTGCTCGTGGCCCTGGCCGCAACCGGAGCCATCGGCGCCTGGATCGGCGGCGGCTCAAAGATGAAGGCGGCCATCCGGGTGGTGATCGGCGGCGCCGCGGCACTCGTGGCGACCTTCCTGATCGGCAGCTGGCTTGGCGCCAGCGGCATCACCGCCTGACCCGCGGCAGCTACTACGCTGGGACCGATGACTTCACCGCCAGCCATTCCGATTCCGCCCGCGCTCACCCGCCGTTACACAGCGCGTGCCGAGGGCCGGTCCTGGCTGGCGTCGCTCCCCCGGCTGATTGAACGCTGCCTGGAGCAGTGGCAGCTCGTCGCCGACCTGGCGCCGGGCAGCCAGCCGTGGAGCGGCCAGGGCGCCGTCGTGGTTCCGGTCCAAAGGAAGACGTGCGACGGCGACCGGGACGCACCGGGGACCGCGACGGCGGCACTGAAGATCGCTTACCCGCATGAGGAGGCGCTCCAGGAGCGCCAGGCCCTCCTGCTGTGGTCCGGGATCGGCGCGGTGCAGGTGCTGGGCGCCGATCCGGACGCCGGTGCCCTTCTGCTGGAACGGCTGGATGCCGGACGTTCGTTGCAGGACGTGCCGCTGGACACCGCGGCGGAGATCTGGGGCGGCCTGGTCCGCCAGCTGAGCCTGCTGCCGGACGGCCGTCCGGAGTGGAGTGAGTTCGATTCGGTGGCGGCACGCGCCGAGCGGTGGAGTGACGAACTTCCGGAGAGCTGGGAGCGGCTGGGCCGGCCCTTCCCCCGCTGGCTGCTCGAGGCGGCCCTGGAGGTCTGCCAGACCCGGGGCGCCGTCGGCCGGCGGTCCGGCACCGATGTGCTGGTACACGCCGACCTGCACTTCCAGAACGTCCTCGCCCTTGCCGGCGGGCCCGCCCTTCCCGGCGGCTACAAGGCGATCGACCCGCAACCGGCGGTCGGCGAAGCCGAGTTCGCGGTGGCGCCGCTGCTGTGGAACCGGCTGGCGGAACTGCCGTCCGCCGGCGCGGGCCCGGCCCTGCTGCAGCGCTGCCGGGACTTCAGCGCGGCTGCAGGACTTGACGGTGAGATCGCACGGCAGTGGGCGCTGGCGCGGGAGGTAGACAATGCCTTGGAGTACGCCGCCGAGGGCCGCGACGGCGACCTGGTCCGGTCGCTGTGGGTAGCCAGCACCCTGGCCAGCAACACTCTTCCGCAGCTGCCGCAGCCCTCCGAGCTGCCGGCGCCGGCGGAAACCGCTCACCGGCCTGGCTGAGCCCCGGGCTAACCCCCGACCTAACTCCGGACCGTTTCGAGCGCGTCCCGCACGGCAGCCACAGCGACGGCCACGTCGTTCTCGTCGGTGCTCCAGTTGCTGACCGAGATCCGCAAGATGTCCCGGTTACGCCAGTGTGAGCCGGACATCCAGACGCGCCCGTCGGCGATGATCCGGGCGGTCACCGCCCGCGTGGTGGCGTCGTCGCCGAAGGCCAGAGACACCTGCGTGTAGTCGACGTCGTTGAGAACCTCGACGCCATCCAGCGCGGCCAGTTCCTCCGCGAGCTGGCGGGCCCGCTGCACCAGCCCTCGGACCTGGCCGGCGACGCCGTCGCGGCCCAGTGATTTCAGCGCAGCCCAGACCGGTACGCCGCGGGCACGGCGGGACAGCTCGGGTACCGTCTCGAAGGGATCGGCCGCGCCGTCGGCGTCCTGGATCAAGTAGCTGGTGTGCACGCCCATGGCTGACCGCAGCGCCTGGGCGTCCCGGACCACGGCGATGCCGCAGTCGTACGGGACGTTGAGGGTCTTGTGCGCGTCGGTGCCCCACGAGTCGGCGCCGGCCAGCCCGGCGGTCAGGCCGGCGAGCTCCGGTACGGCGGCCGCCCAGAGCCCGAAGGCCCCGTCGACGTGCACCCACGCCCCATGGGCTTTGGCGACCGCGACGGCCTCCTTGAACGGGTCGAAGGCGCCGGAGTGCAGGTTCCCGGCCTGCAGGCAGACCAGCAGCGGGGTGCGTCCGGCAGCACTGGCCCGGTCAAGGGCGCAGTCCAGTTCAGCCGGATCGATTCGGCCCTGCGCATCTGCCGGCACCACTGTGGGCCGGCCCAGTCCCAGGTACCGCAGGCCGAGGTCGATCGTGTCGTGCCGTTCCTGGCCCACGAAACACTGAATCCGGGGTGCGCCGGCGAGGCCGTCGGCGTCGAGGTCCCAGCCGGCGTCAGCCATCAGGCGCCACCGCGCCGCCGCCAGGCCGGTGAAGTTGGCCATGGTGGCACCGGTGGCGAAGCCGACGTCGGAGCCGGCGGGGAGGCCCAGCAGATCGAGCAGCCACGCGCCGGCGGCTTCCTCGATGGCTGCCGTGGCCGGCGTGGCGAAGCGCAGCCCGGCGTTCTGGTCCCAGGCGCTGACCAGCCAGTCCGCGGCCAGCGCGGCCGGCAGGGTGCCGCCGATAACCCAGCCAAAGAACCGTCCGGACGGCATCGCCATCAACCCGGGTTCGGCCTTCGCCGCCAGGTAATCGACCACCTCCGCGGCCGGCATCCCTTCGGCAGGCAAGGGGCCGCCGAAGTCGGCGGCGAGGTCGGCAGCGGTCAGGCGCGGACCCACCCGCCGCGTCGCCTGGCTCTCCAGCCACTGGTGCGCGTGCCGGGACGCGGCCGCCAGGGCTTCGCTGTAGCGTTCTTCCGGAGCTGACATAGCTGCATGCTACGCCGGCGGACAGCGTGCGGGCAGTGCCTTGGCGACTTCCGCTACGCGAAGACGTCCTGCCAGACGTCGGAGCCGAGCTTGATGATCAGCGCCCCCACCACCACGAGGAACACAATCCGGATGAACTTGCTGCCGCGGCTCACGGCAGTCCGAGCGCCGAGGTAGCCGCCGGCCATGTTCGCAGCCCCCAGCACCAGACCGAGGCCCCAGAGCAGTGACCCGTGCGGCAGGAAGAACATCAGGGCGCCGGCGTTGGTGGCCATGTTGACGATCTTGGCCTTGGCGCTGGCCTCCAGGAACGCGTAGCCCATCGCGGAGACCAGCGCGATGATCAGGAACGACCCCGTGCCGGGGCCGATCATGCCGTCGTAGAAGCCGATGACGGCCCCGATCAGGGAGGCGATGACGTAATGCCGGTGGCCGTTGTGGCGGAGCTTGGTCAGCTCGCCGACGTTAGGCCGGAACGCGGTGAAGAGCGCGACGGCGACCAGCGCCGCGACGATGATCGGCTTGAACACGCTCGCCGGCAGGGTCGCCGCCAGCACCGCCCCGCCGAAGCTGCCGACCAGTGCGATTGCGGCCATCGGGATGGCCGTGCGCAGGTCCGGCCGGACGCGCCGGTAATACGTGACAGCGCTCGTGGTGGTGCCGAAGATGGAGCCCATCTTGTTGGTCGCCAGGGCCTGCACCGGGCTGATGCCTGGAATCAGCAGCATGACCGGGAGCTGGATCAGTCCCCCGCCGCCGACGACGGCGTCCACCCAGCCGGCGGCGAAACCGGCCACCACCACGAGGATCAGCGTGGCAAGCTGAATCGATTCGAGCCCGGAAACCATCCCCTGGAACTCGGGTCAGCTGTTGCTGCCGGCGTTGACGACGAAGTCAACGGCCTTGTCCACGGCAATGTTCTCGGCGTTGCCGCTGCGGCGGTCCTTGATCTCCACGACACCGTCAACCAGCCCGCGTCCGACGGCGAGGATCGTCGGGACACCGACGAGTTCGGCGTCGCCGAACTTCACGCCCGGGGAGACCTTGGGCCGGTCATCATAAATGACCTCGAGGCCGGCGGCCTCCAGTTCGAGGGCCAGTTTCTCCGCGGCGGCGAAGATTTCCTCGCCGCGGCCAACAGCGACGACGTGGACGTCCGCCGGCGCGACGGCCCGCGGCCAGATCAGGCCCCTCTCGTCGTGGTTCGACTCCGCGAGGGCAGCCACCGCGCGGGTGACCCCGACGCCGTAGGAGCCCATGGTCACGACGACCTGCTTGCCGTTCTGGTCCAGGACCTTCAGGTCCAGCGCCTCGGCATACTTGCGGCCGAGCTGGAAGATGTGGCCCATCTCGATGCCGCGGGCGGTCTCCAGCGGGCCTGAGCCGTCCGGAGCCTCGTCGCCGGCGCGCACCTCAGTGGCTTCGATCACGCCCGTCCCAGCCAAAGTCGCGGCCGGCGACGAGGCCGAAGACGTGCTTGCCGGCTTCGTTGGCGCCGGTGATCCATGCGGAACCGCTGACCACGCGGGGATCCACGAGATAGAGCAGCTTGGCGGCGCCCTCGGTCCCGAGCAGCGGCGCCTCCACGGACAGGCCGGGGCCGATGTAGCCCTTGACCAGGAGCGCCTGCTTCTTGAGGTCCTCCTCGTTGGCTGCTTCGAGCGTGATTTCGCCGCCGATAGGCAGGAAGGAGCCGACGTTCGCCTCAACGCGCTTGAGATCGACGCCGCGGTCGCCCGGAACGCCGATAACGACAAGCTGCCGAACACCTGTGGGCAGGGTCACGGCGAGCACGACGTTCTTGAGCGTGTCCGCGGCGGTCCACGCACCGCCGTCGGCCTCGCTTCGCGGGGCCAGGGAATTGGCGGCCTCGACCAGGGTTTCAATCGTCGGGGTGTCCGGGGTGTCGCGGACCTCCGCGGCCGGGGCGTTGGAATAGTCGATGGCTTCGGGCACCACGGTGGTGACCGCCTCGACGTTGGCGGCATAGCCGCCGGCGGAGCGGACGAAGGTGTCTTCGCCGATCTCGGTGGGGTGCAGGAATTCCTCGCTCTTGGAGCCGCCCATGGCGCCGGCCGTCGCGGTGACGGGGACGACCTCAAGGCCGAGGCGCTCGAAGATCTTCAGGTAGGCGGCGCGGTGTGCCGCGTAGCTGGCGTCCAGGCCGGCGTCGTCGACATCGAAGGAGTAGGAGTCCTTCATGATGAACTCGCGGCCGCGCAGCAGGCCGGCCCTGGGACGGGCCTCATCGCGGTACTTGTTCTGGATCTGGTAGATGCTCAGCGGCAGGTCCTTGTACGAGGAGTACAGGTCCTTGACCAGGAGGGTGAACATTTCCTCGTGGGTGGGGGCCAGCAGGTAATCGTTGCCCTTGCGGTCCTTGAGCCGGAAGATGCCGTCGCCGTACTCGGTCCAGCGGTTGGTGGCTTCGTAGGGTTCCTTGGGCAGCAGCGCCGGGAAGTGGACTTCCTGGGCGCCGATGGCCGTCATTTCCTCGCGGATGATCTGCTCCACCCGGCGCAGCACACTCAGTCCCAGCGGCAGCCAGGTGTAGATGCCCGGGGCCGCACGGCGGATGTAGCCGGCACGGAACAGCAGCCGGTGGCTGGCCACTTCGGCGTCGGCCGGGTCTTCACGCAGGGTGCGCAGGAAAAGCTTGGAAAGTCGAAGGACCACTGGAGGGGTATCCGTTTCTGAGGAAGTGCGGGGCTTGCTGGAGCTGACGAAATGTCCAGCTACTAATCTACCGTCTAGCCGCGGGCGGCACTCCCGTGCGGAAAGGGAAGAGCCACGCCATAAGGAAGAAGCCCCTGGCCGTTTACGGCTGGTCATCCCCCAATGGCGTGGCCCCCGCGACCCCAGTGCCGCTAAGTCCATGGCTGCTTACTTCTGGCTAGTCCTGCCAGCGGGTGGCACCCGCAGCCGATGGTTCATTCCTCCCTGAGACCGCTCGCACCTGCTCGGCGCGGCTAGGACGAATTTATGTGATCTACGTCGCCAAAACAAGAGCTTGCAACCACATTCTTGTCACATATCTCTGTCAATAACCTGTCTAGAAAAGAACGGTCGCGAAGGTGCCCACCTGGTGGAAACCCACCCGTTCATAACTGGCCCGCGCGCGGGAGTTGAAGTCGTTAACATAGAGACTAGTGACCGGCGCGAGAGTCTGGGCGAAGACTACGACGGCGGCCATATAGCCGGCGCTCCGGCCCTGCCCGCGGAAAGCCGGATTCATCCAGACGCCTTGCACCTGCGTCGCGTCTGCGGTCACGGCACCCAGCTCGGCCTTGAACACCACCTCGCCGTCGGCGCCGATATGCACCAGCGAGTGTCCGGCCCGGATCAGTCCTTTGACCCTGCGGCTGTAATACTCACGGCCGCCCAGATACGGCGAATAGCCTACTTCTTCCTCGAACATGGCCGCGCAGGCAGGCAGGATCCGGTCAAAGTCCGCGAGCTGGCCCCGGCCAAGGGCCGGGTCGGGCTCGATCAGGGGAGGCCCGGAGATGGCCAGAAGCGGTTGCTCGGCCCGGATTTCCTGCGCCGAGTGGCCTAGCTCCTCCATGGCTGCATGAAGGGCCAGAACCGTCGCTGCGGGACCAAAGATGGAGGCATAACGACGGCCCGAGTTGTGCGCTGCGGCCGCCACCAGCCCGGCAAGTTCCGGTTCCAGCTGTACCGGTACCAGGTTGGCTCCGGCCCAGCACGCTCCCACAAGCGTGCCGCCGTCGAACACTCCCAGGATGCTGGCGCCGCCCGCGGTCGGCGAAGCGGTGCCTGCCGACTCCAAGTGCGACAGGAGAAAGACGTTTGCGACGGCGTCCTGCCGGGCGAGGTCCAGGAGGGCGCCGGTGTCGCTGTCCCCCAGTACCCGGACGGCGGCGCCGGCAGCGGCACCGTCCCTACGAGACGCTAACCACGGGGCTACCCTGGACAGCATCTTCGCCATCGGACTCCCCCATCTCTTCAGCGAGACGCATTGCCTCTTCGATCAGTGTCTCAACAATCTGGTCCTCGGGGACAGTCTTGATGACTTCGCCCTTGACGAAGATCTGGCCCTTGCCGTTGCCCGACGCGACGCCGAGGTCAGCTTCCCGGGCCTCCCCGGGGCCGTTGACGACGCAGCCCATGACCGCCACACGGAGCGGAACCTCCATGCCCTCGAGCCCGGCCGTGACCTGCTCGGCCAGCGTGTACACGTCCACCTGGGCGCGTCCGCAGGACGGGCAGGAGACGATCTCGAGCTTGCGCGGGCGCAGGTTCAGGGACTGCAGGATCTGGTTGCCCACCTTGATCTCTTCCACCGGCGGGGCGGAAAGGGAAACCCGGATGGTGTCACCGATGCCGCGGGAGAGCAGCGCGCCGAAGGCAGTGGCGGACTTGATGGTGCCCTGGAACGCGGGACCGGCCTCGGTCACGCCAAGGTGCAGGGGCCAGTCGCCCTTCTCGGCCAGCATCTCGTACGCGGCGACCATGATGACGGGGTCGTTGTGCTTGACCGAGATCTTGAAGTCGTGGAAGCCGTGCTCTTCGAACAGCGAGGCTTCCCAGACAGCGGATTCCACCAGGGCTTCCGGGGTGGCCTTGCCATATTTCTTCAGGATGCCCGGCTCCAGCGAGCCGGCGTTGACGCCGATTCGGATGGACGTGCCGTGGTCCTTGGCTGCCCGGGCGATTTCCTTGACCTGGTCATCGAACTTGCGGATGTTGCCGGGGTTCACCCGGACCGCGGCGCAGCCGGCTTCGATTGCGGCGAAGACGTACTTCGGCTGGAAGTGAATGTCCGCGATCACCGGGATCTGGGACTTCCGGGCAATGATCGGCAGGGCGGCGGCGTCATCTGCGGACGGGCAGGCCACGCGGACAATGTCGCAGCCGGACGCCGTGAGTTCGGCGATCTGCTGCAGGGTGGCGTTGATGTCCGTGGTCGGAGTCGTTGTCATTGACTGCACGCTGATGGGCGAGTCGGACCCGACGCCGACCGATCCCACCTTGATCTGGCGGGTCTTCCGGCGCGGGGCTAGTACGGGGGGTGGTGCCGACGGCATTCCCAGGCTGACCGAGGTCACGTGGACTCCTCTTGAAAAATCGAAACTTGGATCGAAGAACCGCTAGCTCGCGGCGGGACGGCCTAGCTGGAGTGCTCGGCCAGCAGGCCGGTGACCGGAGCCCACTCCGTGGTGCGGATGCCGGAAATTGCGCTGGCCGCAGCAAAGGGATCCTGCTTGAGGATCGCACTCAACGCCTCTTCGTCAACGGCGCGGACGATGAGCAGGGCGCCTGCACCGTCGGAGTACGGGCCGCTGGCGAGGAGTGTGCCGTCCTGGGCCAGTCCGGCGGTCCATTCGCGGTGTGCGGGCCGGGCGGCGGCTCGGGATTCGGCGGATTCGGCGTCGTAGACGTACTCAACAGCAAAAACAGTCATACCGCTACCCTATCCCCCCGCCTGCCCGGTTCCCATCCGCTCCCGGCGTCAGGCCAGGAAGACGACCTTGGCCAGCGCTGCGATCCCGGCCGCCCAGAGCATGGAGGTGAGGGTGCCGATGATGAACCGCTCGGCGGCCACCGGGGTTTCCTTCAGCTCCGCGAACCGGCCCAGACCCTTGATCGCCACCACGTAGGCAATCGCCACCGGCTGGCCGGCCAGGATGGCCAGGCATACCGCCAGCCGTTCCAGCACGCCGATAATCGCTCCGCCACGCAGGATGCGGGTGCCGGCTCCGGGCGCCGCCGGGGCAGTGCCCGGGGCCCCGCCTGCGGCCCCGCCTGGGGCCGCGCGGGACACGCCTGCGGCGGGCACGGTCGCGTTCGTAGGCACGGTGGGCGGCGGGGACGGCACGGTGATTTCGCCGTCGACCGTGGCGCCATGAACGTTTTCCGGCGCGGCGTTTTCCGGCGCGGCAGCGCTACCTGCCGCGGCGCTGCCTTGGGAGGCAGCGTCTTCAGTGGCGCCGGGGACGGCGCTGTCCGGAACGCCGGCGCCCGCGGCGCTGTCCGAAACGTCGGCGCCGGCGGCCGACCGGATGTCGGACCTGTCATCGATGGTCCGGGCAAGACGGAACACCAGGGCGGTGACCGGCCAGCCGGCGAAGCCTGCGACCAGCAGGGCCAGCGTGATCCAGAGGGCGCTCACCGGTCTCCTTTGCTAGGGGCTTGCCGGGCGGCGTTGTCCGTTCCGGCGGTCAGGCTGTGGGCCAGGGCCAGGAGCATTTCCGCCGCCGGCCTCGCCGCCCATTCTTCCTGCCAACCGGAGCGCAGGAGCGAACGGCTCACCGACTGTTCCGTAATTCCCAACTGGCGGGCAGCGACCTTCTGCATCCCGTGCGTGCCGGGCTGGCCGTCCCGGAGGCCGCGCACCGCGTCGACGACCTTCCACTGCGCGGTGGTCCGGTCCTGGACCAGACGCCCGATGAGCCGCAGCACCGCCTCCGCGTTGGCGCACTCGAGCGTCCCAGGCGGCCCGTCCCCGGGGGTTCCCCCCTTCCCGGCGGCAGCACCGCGCGCAACCGTCCCGGCGGCCACGGCCAGCGGGACATGGGAGGAAGCGGCCTTGGCCCGCTCCACCGCATGGCGGGCGGCGACAAAGGCCCGGCCCGATCCCTCCCTCGGACTGGCCGGCAGCGGAAGGTCGACCGGGCCGACGCCGATGCCCACGTACCACCGTCCGTTGCGGAGGGCGTGCAGGGCGACGTCCACGGCCTCTTCGGGGCGGTCCAGGACACCCTGGACTTCATCGCCGACCGAGCGTTCGAAACCCGCGCCGGGGCAGAGCTCCCCGAGTCCGGCGAGCAGCTCGGGGACGCGGTCGACGTCGGTGCTGCTGCCGCGTTGGTCAATGGTGAGGACGTACATGCTCCAACCATAAGCGGCTGATTCGGCACAATCAACCATTCATAGCTGATTATGCAGAATCAGCCGGTATGGGTTTGCGTCCGGCGGCCAGCCGGACCGCGCTGCTACGACGCTCCCGCCCAGTTACTTCGGTCCTGCCCCGCTGCCAGTCCCGGGAACACACGGACCTGCGGCGCAGACCGCGGTCCGCGCGGAGGTAACTGGGCGGGAGCGGAGGTAACTGGGCGGGAGCGTCGGCACTGGCCCCGGGAGGTGCTGAGGTCACGCCGGGGGCTTGGGCGCGGGCCGGGTCAGCCGAACAGGTTGACCGGTTTGACGATGTCCGCGTAGATGAGCAGCGCGGACATGCCCATCAGCAGCACGGCCACCACGTAGGTCACCGGCAGCAGCTTGGCGATATCGAACGCACCGGGGTCGGGCCGGCCGAAGAGCTTGGCGATCCGCCGGCGGGCCCCCTCGTACAGCGCCCCGGCGACGTGGCCGCCGTCGAGCGGCAGCAGCGGGACGAGGTTGAACACGGCCAGCGCGAAGTTCAGCCCGGCAAGCAGCCCGACCAGGGCGGCCAGCCGGCTCTGCAGCGGAATCTGCTCCATGGCGGCGACTTCTCCGGCCACGCGGCCCACCCCGACGACGCTGATGGGGCCGTTGGGGTCGCGGGGTTCCTCACTGAAGGCGGCCTGCGCCACGCCGGCCACCCGGGCCGGCAGGTTCAGCACGACGCCGGCGATCTGCTGGATGTTCTCGCCGGCCATCGGCAGCACGGACGTTGCCGGCTGCGGGACGAGCGCGGTCTGGGCGCCGATGCCAAGGAAGCCGACGTCCTGGTAGCGGGGTTTGCCGGCGGCGTCCTTGGCCTGCCGGCCGTCCTCGCCGACGACGGGGCGGGCAGACAGGACGGGGGTGACTGTGGTGGTGACCGGGGCGCCGTCGCGCTCCACCGTGATCCTGACCGGCCGGTCCGCGGAGGCCCGGATCCAGCCGGTGAGCTCCTCCCAGCTGGTGACAGCCTTGCCGTCGAAGGACGTGATCCGGTCGTTGGGCTTGAGGCCGGCGGCGGCCGCTGGGGTGAGCTTGCAGTCGGCGGAGTTGGGGTCGACGGTTTCGCCGGCCTTGACCTGGCACTTGGAGACGTCGGCGATGGTGGTGGTGGAGGTCGCGACGCCGAAGCCCATCAGCAGCACGGCGGTCAGCACCACGCCGATCAGCAGGTTCATCGCCGGCCCGCCGAGCATGATGATGATTTTTTTCCAGACCGGCAGCCGGTAGAAAACCCGGTTGCCGTCGTCAGGGCCGATTTCCTCGTGCGCCAGGGAACGGGCGTCCGAGGCCAGCGACTGGAACATGCCGGTACTGGAGGTCCGGACGCTGCCGTCCGTCTTGTTCGGCGGGTACATGCCGATCATCGAGACAAAACCGCCGAGCGGGATGGCCTTGAGTCCGTATTCGGTCTCGCCGCGGCGCCGGGACCAGAGCGTGGGACCGAAGCCGATCATGTACTTCGTCACGCGCACCTTGAAGAGCTTGGCCGGGACCAGGTGCCCCACCTCGTGCAGGGCGATGGAGACGGCGATGCCGATTACGACGAAGACGACGCCGAAGATAAAGAGGACAACGGGGCTCATGCTGGGCTTTGCTACTTCCTGGGCATTGGTCGGCTAGGTGTCAGGCGCTTCCAACGGCCAAACGCTCGAGGGCCCGCGCGCGTGCCCACTGTTCAGCATCCAGCACGGTGTCGAGTGTCAACCCGGAGGATCCCGAGTGCTCGCTGAGGACTGCTTCGATGGTGTCAACAATATCGGGAAAGCGGATCTGGCCGGCGTGGAAGGCCATCACGGCTTCCTCGTTGGCGGCATTGAAGACCGCGGGGAAGGTGCTCCCCCGCCGGGCCGCTTCCTTGGCCAGGCCGACGGCGGGGAAAGCCAGGGTGTCCAGCGGTTCAAAACTCCAGCTCGTCGCCTTCGTCCAGTCGCAGGGTTGCGCGGCGCCGGCCACCCGGTCCGGCCAGCCCAGGCCCAGGGCTATGGGCAGCCGCATGTCCGGCGGCGACGCCTGCGCGATGGTGGAACCGTCGACGAACTGGACCATGGAGTGCACCACCGACTGCGGGTGGACCACGACGTCGATTTTCTCCAGCGGAATGTCGAAGAGCAGGTGGGCTTCAATGACTTCCAGGCCCTTGTTCACCAGGCTGGCGGAATTGGTGGTAACCATCAGGCCCATGTCCCAGGTGGGGTGGGCCAGGGCATCCTGCGGTGTGACGTCCTGCAGCTGCTCGCGGGTCCTGCCGCGGAACGGTCCGCCGGATGCGGTCAGCACCAGCCGGTCCACCTCCGCGGCCGTCCCCGAACGCAGGCACTGGGCGATCGCGGAGTGCTCGGAGTCGACCGGGACGATCTGACCTTCCCGCGCGGCCGCCTTGACCAGGGCGCCACCGACAATCAGTGATTCCTTATTCGCCAGCGCAAGGGTAGCGCCGGACTTCAGCGCCGCGAGAGTGGGGGCGAGCCCGATCGAGCCGGTGATCCCGTTGAGCACGACGTCGGCCGGGATTTCCGCAATCCGGGTGGAAGCATCGGGGCCGGCCAGAATCTCCGGTCGGTAGCCGTGGACGCCGGCTGCGCGGGCGGCGTCGTCGATCAACTGCCGCAGGGACGCCGGGTCTCCGCTGGCAATGCCGATGGCCCGCGCCCGGGTGTGCACGGCCTGCCGGGCGAGGAGTTCGAGGTTGCCGCCGCCGGCGCTGAGGGCGACGATCTCGAAAAGGTGCGGGGCGCCGTCGACCACGTCGATGGCCTGGGTGCCAATGGACCCGGTGGATCCGAGAAGGACTATGGTGCGCGGCTGCATGGTTTAAGTATCCCGCACCGGGTTCCGTACCCTCGCCGTGCACCGAGTTCGCACTTCGCGGCAATCATTGCGCGCGACACTGCCGCGAAATGCGCACTCGACGGCGGTCAGGTGCGCACCGACGGCGGCGAGGTGCGCACCCGACGGCGGCACTGCCGGGCGGTGAGGGCCGTTGACGCCGCAGAGCGCAGGCGTAACGTGGGGACCGTGGAGTGGACGGCCTGGTTTGACGCACCGGAGTACGAGTTCGCCCGGCAGGTGCTGCAGCGAGGCATCGCCGCCATCTACTTCGTGGCCTTCCTGTCCTCCCTGAACCAGTTCCCGGCGCTCCTCGGCGAGCGCGGACTCCTGCCCGTGCCGGACGTCCTGGCCCGTTCCCGCCGCCGGGACCGGCCGACCCTGTTCAGCTGGCGGTACTCGGACCGGCTGCTGCGGGCCGTCTGCTGGGCCGGCCTGCTGATCTCCGCGGTGCTGGTCCTGGGCGTGCCGCAGCAGGGACCGCCATGGGTTCCGCTGCTGGCGTTTCTGACGCTGTGGCTGCTCTACATGTCCATCGTTAATGTGGGGCAGACGTTTTACGGCTTTGGCTGGGAGATGCTGCTGCTGGAGGCCGGCTTCACCGTGGCGTTCCTGGGCTCGGACCAGACTCCCCCGCCGCGGACCATCCTGATCCTGCTGGCGTGGCTGGTGTTCCGGCTGGAGTTCGGCGCCGGCATGATCAAGATCCGCGGTGGTTCGGAGTGGCGTGACCTCACTGCGCTGTACTACCACCACGAAACCCAGCCGATGCCCGGGCCGCTCAGCCGGCAGGCCCACCTGCTGCCCAAGGCGTGGCACCGGATTGAGGTTCTGGGCAACCACTTCTCCCAGCTGGTGGTGCCGTTCTTCCTCTTCGCGCCGCAGCCGGTGGCCAGCGCGGCCGCCGGGGTCATCATCCTCACCCAGCTCTGGCTGGTGGCCAGCGGAAACTTCGCCTGGCTCAACTGGATGGCGATCCTGCTCGCCTTCGCCGCCGTCAGCGACCCGGTAGCGCACGCCCTGGTCCCGGCGATCCCGCTCGACTGGCACACCGGTGTGTGGGGCGCGGGCGCTCCCGCGGGCGAGGGTAGCCAGGCGCCGGTACCGTGGCTGGTAGTGGTCTTCCTGGCCACGGTGCTGTTGCTAGTGCTCAGCTACCGGCCGATCGAGAACCTGCTGTCGAAGTACCAGCTGATGAATGCCGCCTTCAACCGCTGGCAGCTCGTCAATGCCTACGGCGCCTTCGGCTCGGTCACCAAGCAGCGGATTGAAATCATCGTGGAGGGGACCCTCGCTGCGGAACCCGATGACACGGCGGAGTGGCGGGAGTACGGCTTCCGGGGCAAGCCCGGGGACGTCCGCCGGGTTCCGCGCCAGTGGGCGCCGTACCATCTGCGTCTGGACTGGCTGATGTGGTTCCTGCCGCTGCGCAGCGTGCACGAGCAGTGGTTTTACGCGTTCCTCGAGAGACTGCTGGAAGCGGACCGCCCCACCCTGCGCCTGCTGCGCCATGACCCGTTCGACGGCGCCCGTCCCCGCTGGGTGCGGGTCACCAGCTACCTTTACCGCTTCGCCACCCGGGCGGAGTTCCGGCAGACGGGCCAGCGCTGGATCCGGCTCCAGCTGGGCGAGTCCATTCCGCCGCTGTCCCTGCCGCCGGACACCTGAGGTCGGCCGGGCAGCCGGGAATGCAGCCCGGGACGAGGCAGCGACGGCGAGCGCGCCGACTGCGGTGGGCCCATAGGACGCAAATGGCCGGAATGGTGGGTACCATTCCGGCCATTTGCGGCTACTCGATGAAGCATCCGGCCTACACGGACACCTCTTCCTTCTCGGGGACCGCTTCGAGGGCGGCCTGGCGGCGGCGCAGCCACCAGGACCCGAGGAAGATCAGCGCCATGGTCGCGTAGACCACGATGGCGAACGGCGTCGAGAACAGGGCCGCCGGGTCGTTCTGGGAGAGCTGCAGCGAACGCCGCAGCTGCACTTCGAACATCGGGCCCAGGATCATCGCGACCACCATCGGCGCTACCGGGTAGCCGTAGCGGCGCATGAAGTAGCCCAGGATGCCGACCACCAGCAGGACACCGACGTCGCTCGGCGAGAAGTTAACCGAGAAGGCGCCCAGGGCGGCGAAGACCAGGATGCCGGCGTACAGGTAGGGCCGCGGGATCTGCAGGATCTTTACCCAGAGGCCGACAAGCGGCAGGTTGAGCACCAGCAGCATGAGGTTCCCCACGTACAGGGAGGCGATCAGGGTCCAGACCAGGGCGCCCTGGTTTTCGAACAAAAGCGGTCCGGGCTGGATCTGGTAGCGCTGGAAAGCCGTGAGCATCATGGCCGCCGTCGCCGTCGTCGGGATGCCGAGGGTCAGCAGCGGCACCAGGACGCCTGCGGCCGCGGCGTTGTTCGCGGCTTCCGGACCGGCGACACCCTCGATAGCGCCCTTGCCGAACTGGGCTTTGTGGGTGCCCTTCGCCAGTTTCCGCTCGGCAGCGTAGGACAGGAACGTGGAAACGTCGGCGCCGCCGGCCGGCACCGTGCCGATCGGGAAGCCGATGAAGGTGCCGCGCAGCCAGGGCTTCCAAGACCGCTTCCAGTCCTCCTTGGACAGCCAGGCGTTCTTGCCCTTGCTGACCGGGATGACTTCAACCGGGCCGTGCCGGAGCTTGGACGCGACATACAGAGCCTCGCCGAGCGCAAACAGCCCCACCGCGACCAGCACCATGTCGATGCCGTCGACCAGGTTCGGGTTGTCGAAGGTGAAGCGCTGCTGCGCCGTGCTGTCGTCGATGCCGATCAGGCCGATGAACAGGCCCAGCGCCAGCGAGGCCAGGCCGCGCAGCACCGAAGCGCCCAGCAGCGCGCCCACGGTCAGGAAGGCCACCACCATCAGCGCCACATAGTCCACCGGGCCAAGGCCGACGGCGAGTTCCGCAACCACCGGGGCGAGGAAGGACAGCAGCACCGTGGCGATGGTGCCGGCGATGAACGAGCCGATGGCCGCCGTCGCGAGCGCCGCCGCTCCCCGGCCTGCCTTGGCCATCTTGTTGCCCTCCAGCGCCGTGACGATCGAGGAAGACTCGCCTGGCGTGTTGAGCAGGATGGAGGTGGTGGAGCCGCCGTACATGCCGCCGTAGTAGATGCCGGCGAAGACGATCAGCGCCGCCGCAGGATCCAGGGCGTAGGTGATCGGCATCAGCAGCGCCACGGTCATCGCGGGCCCGATCCCGGGCAGGACGCCGACGGCGGTGCCGACGAAGACGCCGCCCAGGGCGTAGAGCAGGTAGATCGGCTGGAGCGCCGTCGAAAACCCTTCAAGCAGGAGCAGGAAACTATCCATGGAAGAACGGCACCCCCTCAAGCAGCGGGCCCGGCGGAAGCGAGACGCCCAGCAGGCCGCCAAACACGTACTGCAGCACGAGGGCCATCACCACGGAGACCAGGACCGCCTTCCACAGCGGTTTGGCCTCCAGCGTCCAGGCCGCCCCGCTGAACAGGACGGCCGCCGCCACGGGCCAGCCCGCCGGTTCGATCAGGAAGATGTGCAGCACCACGAAGGCGACGAGCTTGGCCAAAGCGATCCAGTCCGTCTTGGCCGTGACGTCAAGGTCTTCCCCTTCCTCGGCCTGGCCGACCTTGCCCCGTAGGACCTGGACGACGATGCCGGCGCCCACGAGCACCAGCATGCTGCAGACGATGTAGGGGAAGGCCCGCGGCCCGATGCCGGTCTCTGACGGCGGGATCGGAATGGATCCCGCCGTCAGGAGCCCTGCCGCGCCCACGCTCACGAACAACAGGGCAAAGAGAATCTCCCCCGTTGGCCGTTTGGCGGGCGTGAGAACTTGCGAAGACATTGTTACTTGACCAGGCCGATCTGCGTCAGGGTGGTCTTCACCTTGGTGATGTCCTCGGAGAGGAAGGTCTTGAAGCCGTCGCCGGCGAGGAAGGCGTCGTCCCAGTTGTTCTTCTTCAGCGTGGACTTCCAGGTCTCCGACTCATGCAGCTTGGTGACGAGTTCGGTCAGTTTGGTGCGCTGGGCATCGTCGATGGAGCCCGGCGCCACCACGCCGCGCCAGCTGGTCAGTACGACGTCGATGCCCTGGTCCGTGAGCGGCTTGACGCCCGGGAGTGCGGGGACCTCGGCCTTGCCGGAGACGGCGAGCGCCCGGACCTTTCCGGCCTTGACCTGCTCGGCGTACTCGCCGATGCCGGAGATGCCGGCCTGGACCTTATTGCCCAGCAGCGCCGCGAGGGATTCCCCGCCGCCGGAGTAGCCGATGTAATTCAGTTTGTCCGGTTCGATGCCCTGGGTTTTGAGGATCTGTCCGGCCAGAATGTGGTCAGCACCGCCGGCGGAGCCGCCCGTGATGGCGACGCCCTTGCCGTTGGCTTTGATGTCGTCCACAAGGTCCTTGACGGACTGGTACTTCGACGACGCCGGGACCACAAGCACCAGCGGCTCCTCGGTCAGGCGGGCGATCGGGGTGGTGTCTTCAAGCCGGGTCTTCGCCCCGTTGGTCTCCACAGCGCCAACCATTACGTAGCCCATCACCATCAGGGTGTTGGCATCCTTCTCCGTGGCGAGCTTGGCCAGGCCGTTGGTGCCGCCGCCGCCGCCGATGTTGGTGACCTGCGCCGAGGACACAAGCTTGTTGGACTGCAGGTCAGCCTGGATGGCCCGGCCGGTCTGGTCCCAGCCGCCGCCGGGGTTAGCGGGCACGATGATGCTGAGCTTCTTGATCGGGTCGGCACCGGCGTTAGCCCCGGCGCCTGCGCCGGTGCCGGTACCCGTGCCGCCGCCGGCGCAGGCCGAAAGGGCGAGCATGAGGCCCGCTGCGCCGGCCGTCAGTGCGGCCCGGCGGGTGAAGTTGGGGTGGGACGTCATTGTTTCTCCTTGGACGAATGTGATGCACATCATTGGAATCACTTCCCCGACCCTAGGGACGGGTGCGGTCGCGGAACAGTATTCGGACGTAGAGGTAGTAGTGGTCATATTGGTCACGGCGGGCGGGCCGCCATCCGGCCAGTTCCGGCAGCGCCGGATGGGAGACTTGTGACATGTTTCACAGGATCCCGCTTCGCTTCCAGCTGGTCGCCCTCCAGCTCGGAATCGTGCTGGCCGTCCTCACCGCCGTGGGTGCCGTGACGATCCGGATGCAAGAACAGCAGCTGCGGGACGCCTACAAGGGCCGCCTGATCGGCGTCGCCGAAAGCGTGGCGCGGCTGCCCTCGGTGATCGACGCCTTCGGCACCGCCTCCCCCGCGGAGACCATCCAGCCGATCGCCGAAGTCATCCGCCAGGCGTCGACCGTGACCTACGTGGTGGTCACGGACCGCGACGGCGTGCGGCAGTCGCATCCGAACCCGGAGGAGATTGGCAAGCACGTTTCCACCGATCCTTCCGTTCCGTTATCCGGTGACATTTACGTGGGAACCCAGACGGGTACGCTGGGCGAGTCCTGGCGGGTGAAGGTGCCCATCTTCGACCGAGCCGGTTCGGTGATCGGCTCCGCCTCGGTGGGGGTTCTGGAGAGCACCCTCGCCGCGGACCTGTATGAGGACCTTCCGCAGCTGTTCGGCTGGCTCCTTGGGGCCGCGCTGCTCAGCTCCCTGGGCGCCATGTACGTCTCCAAACTGGTCTGGCGCCGGATCTACAAGCTGGAGCCGGAGGACATCGCGGCCCTGCTGGAGACCCGCGACGCCATGCTCCATGGCCTGGGTGAAGGTCTGGTGGCGGTCGACGCCGACGGCCGGGTCGCGTTGGTTAACGATGAGGCCCGCCGGCTGCTCGGCGTGGGCGAGGAGATCCTCGGTTCACCGGCGACAGCGTCGCTCGAACCGGGCATCCACCGCCTGCTCGCGGCCGGTTCCAGCACCGAGGAACTGGTGCTCTCCGGCGAGCGGATCCTGTTGGGCAAGGTCAACGCCGCAACGGTCGACGGGCGTGAGGTGGGCAAGGTGCTGATTTTGCGGGACCGGACCGAGCTGCACACCATGCTGCGCGACCGCGACGGCGCCCTGGACGTCACCGAGGCGCTGCGGGCCCAGGCGCACGAATTCGCCAATAAGCTGCATGTGATCTCCGGTCTGCTGGAGCTCGGCGAGCAGTCCAAGGCGGTCGAGTACCTTGGCCGCAGCCACAGCGACGCTGCCTTCGTGAACCGGCCGCTCGCCCCGGGGATCACCGACGACGGCGTGCGGGCGCTGTTGATCGCCAAGTCCACGGTCTGCGCCGAGCGCGGCATCGACATCGTGGTGGACCCGGATTCCGTGTGCTCGCCTGACGGCACCGATGACGTGATCACGGTGCTGGGCAACCTGATCGACAACGCCGTGGACGCCACCGGCTACGACAGCACCATCGCCGTCGAACTGGCCGAGACGCCCGGCGGGCAGCGGACCCTCACCGTGGACGACGACGGCCCCGGCGTCCCGGACGCGGACCGGGTGTCGGTGTTCGAAGCCGGCGTGACGAGCAAGGAACCGGACGGGATCAATACCCGCGGCTTCGGCCTGGCGCTGGTCCAGCGCGTGGCCCGGCGCCGCGGCGGAACCGCCGGCGTGTCCCGTTCGGAGCTGGGCGGCGCCTGCTTTACCGTGACCTTTGCGACGGTGCCCGGGGCGGCACCCGGGCCGGCGGCTGCCACGACGCCGCTGGCGGAAACAGCGGACATCCCCGCCATATCCCGGACACAAGAGACGACACCAAAGGTGGAGCTGGAAAACTATGAGCGGTATACGCACCCTCATCATTGACGATGACGTGGCGGTGGCGGGGATCCATCACGGCTTCCTGCTGGCCCGTGGCGGCTTCGACGTCGTAGCCACTGCGCACACGGGACAACAGGGCCTGGATCTCGCGGCCGAGCTGCTGCCGGAGCTGGTCCTGCTGGATATCCACCTGCCGGACATGTCCGGCCTGGACGTGCTGCAGCGGCTCCGCAGCCGTCCCCGGCAACCCGTCGATGTCCTGGTCATCACCGCTTCACGCGAGTTGGAGACGGTGCGTTCAGCGATGGCGGGCGGGGTGCTGCACTATCTGGTCAAGCCTTTCACCTCGCAGGCCCTGAACGAGCGGCTCGATGAGTACGTGGCGCTGCGCGATGAGCTGGCTGCCGGGTCCGCAGCCGGTCCCCTGGACCAGGAGCGGATCGACCGGATCGTGGCGCCGTCGCGGCGGTCGGCTCCCGCGAACCCCGCCCCCGGGGCCACGGCAGCAGGCGTGCCGGCAATAGGGGGCCCGGCAATAGGCGGCCCGGCAGCAGGCGGCCCGGCGGCAAGCGGCCCGGCCGGGGTGCCCGGTGGACCGGAGGTCCGGCTGCCGAAAGGACTCGCCCGGCCTACGCTGGACGCCGTGATCGAGGCCCTTCGGGCCAGCCCGGAAGACGTCTCGGCGGCGGGCATGGCCTTGCAGCTCGGCCTGTCGAGGGTGAGCGCCCGCCGCTACCTTGAGTACCTGGTGATCAACGGCTTCGCACGGCTGACCCCGCGCTATGGCGCGGCCGGCCGCCCGGAGAACCGCTACTTGTGGAAGCCCTGAGCCCCATCGGCACACCTTTCGACTGAAATGGCCGCTATGAGACCTCCCATAGCGGCCATTTCTGGCGAGTCGACGACGCCGGGCCCGGCTCCTCCTGCGAAATGACAGTTGACACCGGTATCCGAGCGGCAAAACACTGCCGCCAAATGCAAACCCGGTCGCGTTCGAGACGGCGGGACGCGGCCGGCCGTGCGGACGCCGGTGGGGCTAGTGCCCGGCGCGGCGGAGGGTGGATTCGGCGTGCTTGAGGATGGGCCCGTCGATCATCTTGCCCTGGTACTGGAACACCCCGGTGCCCGCGGCAGCGGCGGCGTCGAGCAATTCGACGGCGGCAGCGACGTCCGCCTCGGATGGGGCATAGGCCTCGCGGACCGCGGCGACCTGGTTCGGGTGGATGCAGGCCTTGGAGCCGAAACCGGAGGCGACGGCGTCCCGGGACTCCGCGGCGAGGCCGTCAAGGTCCGGGATGTTGACGTAGACCGAATCGACGGCCTCCTTGCCGCAGGCCCGGGCCGCCAGCAGGACCGTGGAGCGGGCGTGCAGCGCCACCGCACGGTAGCCGCCGTCGTCGTTCCGGCTGGAGGTGCCGCCGAGGGAGGCGAGCAGGTCCTCGGCGCCCCACATCAGCGCCACCACGTTGGGCTCGGCGGCGATCGCGGCGGCATTCACGATCCCGGCGGCCGTCTCGCACAAGGCGATCACGTCGTAGCCCTCAAGTTTCTTGAGCTGGTCAGCGCTCTCGGCCTTGGCGAGCATCACGTGCCGGTACGGGGTGTGTTTGAGGCAGTGCAGGTCCTTTTCGAACTCTTCGGTGCCCGCCGGGTTGACCCGGATGATGGTACGGCTCGGGTCCAGCTCCGGGACGTCGCCCGCGGAACCGAGCTGGGCAAGGATGGCACCGCGGGCGCGCTGCTTGTCGGCCGGCGCGACGGCGTCCTCCAGGTCCAGGATGACGGCGTCGGCGCGCTCGGCGGCCTTCTGGTAACGCTCGGGGCGGTCGGCAGGGCAGAACAGCAGGGCAGGACCCATCAGGAAACTCATGCTTCGATTGTCCCCTTTCCGGCCGGACCCTGCCCGCCGGTGTGCGCCTCGCGGGTCCACATCAGGCAGCTGCGGGTCGCGAGTGCCACGACGTCGCCGTCCTGGTTCCGCCCGGTGTGCTGCATGGTCACGATCCCTTGGCCGGGCCGGGAGGAAGACAGCCGCTTTCCGGTCACCACAGTCTCGGTGTAGAGCGTGTCGCCGTGGTATAGCGGGTGCGGGAAGGACACGTCGGTCAGTCCCAGCTGGGCGATGATGGTGCCCTGGGTCAGCTGCGGGACGGACTGGCCCACCAGCGTGGCGAGGGTGAACATCGAGTTCATCAGCCGCTGGCCGAACGGCTGACCGGCGCTCCAGGCGGCGTCGAGGTGCAGCGCCTGGGTGTTCATGGTCATGGTGGTGAACAGGACGTTGTCCGTCTCGGTCACGGTCCGGCCGGGCCGGTGCGCGTAGACGACGCCTTCTTCGAGTTCCTCGAAGTAGAGGCCGCGTTGCTCGATCACCCGGCGGGTTCCGGACCCGGGCGTTGTCTCGGTGGTCATACAGTCAGTTCCTGGTCTTCCTCGAAAAGTTCGGCGCCGGTGGCCGCGGCGACTTCCGCGGCGGTGACGCCCGGGGCCAGCTCGCGGAGCACCAGCCGGGAGGTACCGGCCTCGGTGACGACGTCGATCACGGCCAGGTCTGTGATGATCCGGTCGACGCAGCCCTTGCCGGTCAGCGGCAGGGTGCACTGCTCGACAATTTTTGGTTTGCCGTTGCGGTCCACGTGCTCCATCATCACAATGACCTTCTTGGCGCCGAAAACCAGGTCCATCGCGCCGCCCATGCCTTTGACCATCTTTCCCGGGATCATCCAGTTGGCGAGGTCCCCGTTTTGTGCCACTTCCATTGCGCCGAGCACCGCCACGTCCACATGGCCGCCGCGGATCATGCCGAAGGAGGCTGCGGAGTCGAAGAACGCCGCGCCCTTGTTCACGGTGACGGTTTCCTTGCCGGCGTTGATCAGGTCCGGGTCCACCTGGTCGTCGGCCGGGTAGGGACCGACGCCCAGGATGCCGTTCTCCGAGTGGAGCACCACCTCGACGCCGGCGGGAATGTAGTTGGGAATCAGGGTAGGCATCCCGATGCCGAGGTTGACGTACTGTCCGTTGTGCAGTTCGCGTGCCACGCGGGCGGCCAGTTCGTTCCGGGTCCAGCCCTTGGCCCCGCTGCCGTCCGGATGCTCGACGGCGGCGGGCCGGTATTCGTGGCGGACCGCCTCCGGACGCTCCGGCGCCCCCTGCGACTTGTTCGTGTCCACGGCTAGGCTCCTGACTGCGCAGTGTTTGTGGGACTCGGATTTGTGGGACTCGGGTTACCGGAACTGGTGTTACCGGGACTGGTGTCACTGGGACTTGCGGCGTTACCGGCGGCGGTCATCGCGACCGTTCGTTTTTCGATGCGTTTCTCCCCCTCCGGAACCAGGACCACGCGCTGGACGAAGATCCCGGGGACGTGGATGTGCTCCGGGTCCAGCTCCCCCGGCTCGACAAGTTCTTCGACCTCGGCGATGGTGATCCTGCCGGCCATTGCGCAGAGCGGGTTGAAGTTCATTGCGGTGGCGTGAAAGACCAGGTTGCCGTGCCGGTCGCCCTTCCAGGCGTGCACCAGGCCAAAGTCCGGCGTCAGCGCCTCCTCCAACACGTAGTCGGTCCCGGCGAAGTTGCGGACCTCCTTGGGGGCGGAGGCAACCGCGACGTTCCCGTCGGCGTCGTACTTTTGCGGCAGCCCGCCGTCGGAGACCTGGGTACCGACGCCGGCGGGCGTGTAGAAGGCCGGGATGCCTGCACCGCCGGCGCGTAGCTTCTCGGCCAGGGTGCCCTGCGGGGTGAGGATCACTTCGAGCTCGCCGGCGAGGTACTGCCGGGCGAATTCCTTGTTCTCCCCCACGTAGGAGCTGATGGTGCGGCGGATCCGGCCGTCTTTGAGCAGGATCCCGAGTCCCCAGTCATCCACGCCGCAGTTGTTGCTCACGGTCTCCAGGTCGGTTGCGCCGCGTTCGTGCAGGGCGTCGATCAGCGCGACCGGGATGCCGCAAAGGCCGAAACCCCCGACGGCCAGGGACGCGCCGTCGGCGATGTCCGCGACGGCCTCCGCGGGGCTGGCAACGACTTTGTTGATCATCGGGAAATCCTTCCGGCCGGCTACAGTCCCAGTTCGCGGGCGATTAGCATCAGCTGGACCTCCGTGGTGCCCTCGCCGACTTCCAGGATCTTGGAGTCCCGGTAATGGCGTGCCACGGTGAACTCGTTGATGAAGCCATAGCCGCCGAACACCTGGGTGGCGTCCCGCGCGTTGTCCATGGCTGCCTCGCCTGCGACCATCTTAGCGATGGCCGCCTGGGTCTTGAACGGCTTGCCGGCGAGCATCCGCGCAGCTGCGTCGTAGTAGGCCAGCCGGGCGGTGTGGGCGCGTGCTTCCATCCGGGCAATCTTGAAGGCGACGGCCTGGTGCTTGCCGATGTTCTGACCGAAGGCGCTGCGCTCCTTGGCATATTTCACGGCCTGGTCCACGCAACCCTGGGCGGCGCCGACGGCGAGCGCCGCGATGGCGATCCTGCCCTCGTCGAGGATGGAGAGGAAGTTCGCGTAGCCGCGGCCCTGGACGCCGAGCAGGTTTTCCGTGGGGACGCGGACGTTGTCCAAGGTCAGCGGGTGGGTATCCGAGGCGTTCCAGCCAACCTTGTTGTAGGCCTTCTCAGCAGTGAAGCCGGGGGTGCTGGTGGGCACCAGGATGGTGGAGATTTCTTTCTTGATGCTGCCGTCCGGGCGTTCCTGCTGGCCGGTGACGGCGGTAACGGTGACAAGCTTGGTGATGTCCGTACCGGAGTTGGTGATGAATTCCTTGTTGCCGTTGATCACCCACTCCGCGCCTTCGAGCCGCGCGGTGGTTTTGGTCCCGCCGGCATCGGAGCCTGCTTCGGGTTCGGTCAGGCCGAACCCGGCGAGCGCTTTGCCGGAAGCCAGCAGCGGCAGCCATTCCTGCTTCTGGGCGTCGTTGCCGAAGCGGTGGATCGGCATGGCGCCGAGCGAGACGCCGGCCTCCAGGGTGATGGCGACTGACTGGTCCACCCGGCCCAGCTGCTCCAGGGCCAGGGCGAGCGCGAAGTAGTCCCCGCCCATGCCGCCGAATTCCTCCGGGAACGGCAGGCCGAACAGACCCATCTCGGCCATCTGGGAGACGACCTCGTAGGGGAAGCTGTGTTCCTCGTCGTGTTTGGCCGAGACCGGGGCTACGACCTGGTCGGCGAATTCGCGGACGGTGTCGCTGAGGTCCTGGTATTCCTCGCTGAGTTCAAAATCTGGCATGGGATGACTCCTGTGTCTGGGGTGGCTGGCAGGTCTTCAGTACTGCGGGTGGTTGCGGCTGGCTAGTCCGCCGCGCCCATGGCGATCACGGATTCTTCGATCGTGTCTTCTGCTGCGTTGTCGGCGGACGGCGCTGAGTCGGGGTGGATGGTGGCGAGGACCTGGTCTGCCTTGACCAGGTCTCCGGTGCCGGCGCTGATGTGGACCGTGCCGGCCAGCGGTGCCACCAGCTGGTGCTCCATCTTCATCGCCTCCACCGAAAGCAGGACCTGGCCGGCGGTGACGGTGTCACCGTTGCTGACCGAGACGGACACCACGGTGCCGGGCATCGGCGAGCGCACCGCCGGGTCGGCCGCCCCTTCCTCGCGTTCGACGGCGGCCAGCACCCGTGCGAGGCGCGCTTCGCGGGTCAGCGGCTCGAGACGGCAGGACCAGCCCTCGTTGCCGAGGTAGACAAACTCCGGCAGGTCCTCCCGCGGATAATCCGGCCCGAACGGCGTGCGGGCGAAGCGGTGTTCCGCGCCGTCGATCTCCAGGAAAATCTCATCGCTGGCCATCCCAATGACCCTCACGTCGCGCTCGGCCCCGCCGTCGACCCGTATCCGAGCATGGCCGAGATCGATGTTCTCGACGAACGTCACCGCGACGGCGGAGAGCCCGGCGCCCGGGGTGCCGAAGCTCATGGTCCACGACGCCGGGGCACCGAGGCGCCAGCCCCGGGCGCTGTCCCACGGGGACCCAACCGTTGCCGGGGCCTCAGCGAGCACCCAGAAGGGCATGGCTGCGGCGATGAGTTCGTTGTCGCCGATACGGCGGAAGGTGAAGCCCGGCATCTTGCGTTCGATCAGGCCGGTGTCGAGCCGGCCGGCGCGGACGTCGGCGTCGTTGATCAGCATCCGCAGGTATTCGACGTTGGTGTCCACCCCCAGAACGGTGTACCGGGCCAGGGCCTGATCCAGCTTCTCCAGCGCGGCCGCGCGGTCCTTGCCGCGGGCGATGACCTTGGCGATCATCGGGTCGTAGTCGCTGGAGATCTCCAGGCCCGTCATCAACGAGGAATCGATCCGGATGTCCGGGTCTGCGGTTGCCGGGGGGAAGGAATCCAGGTCATCCAGCGCGGTGAAAATCGTGCCCCGTTCGTCGAGCAGCAGCACCTCTCCCCCGGACGGCAGGAAGTTCTTCTCCGGAACCTCGGCGTAGACGCGCGCCTCCACCGAGTGTCCGGTGAGGACGACGTCGTCCTGGGTCAGTGTCAGTTCCTCGCCGGCGGCGATGCGGACCTGCCACTCGACCAGGTCGATGCCGGTGACCATCTCGGTGACCGGGTGCTCGACCTGCAGCCGGGTGTTCATCTCCATGAAAAAGAACTCGTCCGGGGCATTGTCGGAGACCAGGAACTCCACGGTGCCGGCGCCGGAGTAGTTGACGCTGCGCGCGGCGTTGCAGGCAGCCTCGCCGAGGCGGGCTCGGATGGCGGCGCCGTCGGGCAACGATTCCAGCAGCGGGGACGGGGCCTCCTCGATGACTTTCTGGTGCCGGCGCTGCAGCGAGCATTCCCGCTCGCCGAGGTGGATGACGTTGCCGTGGTTGTCCGCCAGCACCTGCACCTCGATGTGCCGCGGGGTGGTGACGAGGCGTTCCAGGAACAAGGTGTCGTCACCGAAGGCGCTCGCGGCGACGCGGCGGGCGGTGGCGAGCGTGGCCGCCAGGTCCTCGGCGCGTTCGACAATATGCATGCCCTTGCCGCCGCCGCCGGCCGAAGGTTTGATCAGCAGCGGAAAGCCTACGCCGGCCGCGGCGTCGATCAGCTGCGCGTCGCTCATGCCGGGTTCGGCGATGCCCGGCACGACCGGTACACCGTAGCCGGTGACATGGTTCTTGGAGCGGATTTTGTCGCCCATGACGTTCAGGGATTCGACGCCGGGGCCGATGAAGGTGATTCCGGCGGCCTCCAGGGCGCGGGCGAAGTCGGCGTTCTCGCTCAGGAAGCCGTAGCCCGGATGCACCGCCTCGGCGCCGTTCTCGCGGCAGGCCTGGATGATGGCTTCGATCTTGAGGTAGCTCTCGGTAGCCGCGGCGGGGCCGATCCGGACGGCGACGTCCGCCTCACGCACGTGGCGGGCCCCGGCGTCGGCATCGGAGTAGACGGCCACCGAGCGGATGCCGAGGGTCCGCAGGGTGCGGATCACGCGGCAGGCGATCTCGCCGCGGTTGGCAACGAGCACGGTGCCGAAGAGCGGCTTCGCGGTTGTGGAGGCAGCGGGAGTGGAAGTAGCGGTCATGGCTGGCTCACATCCGGAAGAGGCCGAAGGAGGTCTCCGGCAAGGGGGTGCGGGAGACGACGTCGAGCGCCAGTCCCAGGACGGTGCGGGTGTCCGCGGGGTCGATGATGCCGTCGTCCCAAAGGCGCGCGGTGGAGTAATAAGGGCTGCCCTGGTCCTCGTACTGCTGCTTGATCGGGGCTTTGAAGGCTTCCTCGTCTTCCGCCGACCATTCCTCGCCGCGCGCCTCGTACTGGTCCCGTTTGACCGTGGCGAGGACGCTGGAGGCCTGGTTCCCGCCCATCACCGAAATCCGGCTGGCGGGCCACATCCAGAGGAAGCGCGGCGAATAGGCGCGGCCGCACATGGAGTAGTTTCCGGCGCCGAAGGACCCACCGATCACCACGGTCAGCTTGGGCACGCGCGCGGTGGCGACGGCGGTGACCATCTTGGCGCCGTTCTTGGCGATGCCGCCCTGCTCGTAGTCCTTGCCGACCATGAAGCCGGAGAGGTTCTGCAGGAAGATCAGCGGGATGCCGCGCTCGTCGCACAGTTCAATGAAGTGCGCGCCCTTGAGCGACGATTCGCTGAACAGCACGCCGTTGTTGGCCACGATCCCCACCGGGTGGCCGTGCAGCTTCGCGAAGCCGGTGACCAGGGTGGTGCCGTAGTTCTTTTTGAATTCGTGGAAGCGGCTGCCGTCCACCAGCCGGGCAATGACCTCGCGGACGTCGTACTGGGCGTTAACGTCGGTGGGGACCGCGCCGTACAGCTCACTTTCGTCTGCCAGCGGTTCGACGGCGGTGTCCACGTCCCAGACGGGGGCTGCCGGCTTCGGCAGGGTGGAGACGATGTCCCGGACGATCTGCAGGGCGTGCTCGTCGTTTTCGGCCAGGTGGTCGGTAACGCCGGAGATCTTGGAGTGCACGTCCCCGCCGCCGAGTTCCTCGGCAGTGACGATCTCGCCGATGGCGGCTTTCACCAGCGGCGGACCGCCCAGGAAGATCGTTCCCTGGTTGCGGACGATCACGGTCTCGTCGCTCATGGCCGGCACGTAGGCGCCGCCGGCGGTGCAGGAGCCCATGACGGAGGCGATCTGCGGGATCTTCGCCGCGGACATCCGGGCCTGGTTGAAGAAGATCCGGCCGAAGTGCTCCTTGTCGGGGAAGACCTCGTCCTGCCGGGGCAGGAACGCGCCGCCGGAGTCCACCAGGTAGATGCAGGGCAGCCGGTTCTCCAACGCGATCTCCTGCGCCCGCAGGTGTTTTTTGACCGTCATCGGGTAGTAGGTGCCGCCCTTGACGGTGGCGTCATTGGAGATGACGAGGACCTGCCGGCCGTGGACCAGGCCGATGCCGGCGATGACCCCGGCGCCGGGCGAGTCGCCGTCGTACATTCCCTCGGCGGCCAGCGGAGCGATCTCCAGGAAAGGGCTGCCGTCGTCGAGCAGTCTGTCGATGCGCTCGCGGGGCAGCAGCTTGCCGCGGGCCACGTGCCGCTCGCGGGATTTTTCCGGTCCGCCCAGTGCGGCAGCGGCCAGGCGTTCCTTCAATTCGCGGGCCAGCCCCAGCTGCGCCTCCCGGTTCGCGGCGAAGGCGGCGCTGTTGGCGTCCACCTGGCTGGCGATTGTCTCCATTGACTGCTTCCGTCCTCGGCCCTGCGGCCGGTCCCGCCCGAGGGCGGCATCCGGCCATTTCGGTTAGTACCGCATAACTGAGATTTAGGTTAGTCTCTATTAACTGTGATGTCCACCACGCGCTAGTCCAAACCAGCAGCGCGGTGTTAGAGAAGGGTGCGCCGGTGACCGATTCCAGCCAGACAACCCAGCGCAGCCAGGCCAAGGAAAACCGGCGGAAAGCCTTGCTCACCGCTGCCGCCGCCCTTTTCGCTGCCGACGGCTTCAACCGGGTGTCCCTGGAGGACCTGGGAGCTGCCGCCGGAGTCAGCGGGCCCGCCGTCTACCGCCACTTCTCCGGCAAGCAGGCGGTCCTCGGAGCGTTGCTGCTCAGCGTCAGCCAGGACCTGCTCGACGGTGGCCGGAGCGTGGTGGACAGCTGCGACGGCGCCGCTGCGGCGCTGGCCGGCCTGGTGGAATTCCACGTCGACTTCGCCCTGAGCAATCCGGATGTCATCCGTGTCCAGGACCAGGACTTCAGCAACCTCGAGGACGACGACGAAGCCGAGGTCCGGACCCTGCAACGCCGCTACGTGGAACTGTGGGTGGAGGTCCTGGCGGGGCTGCATCCGGATACCGATCCGGCCGAGCTGCGGATGCGCGCACACGCCACCTTCGGCCTGATCAACTCCACCCCACACTCGGTCCGCAACCACGGCCGCCGCATGGCCCTGAAGCGTGCCCGGCCGCTGCTGGAAAGCATGGCCCTGGCCGCCCTGACTGCACCGGCTGCCCCTGTCCTCCGCGGCTGAGGCCTGCCGCCGTTGGCTGACTTCACCCCCGGGGGTGACGGCCGTCCGGGGGAACTTTGACACGGACACGCCGCAAACCAGCGCCGCCGACGTCGGGAAGCCCAACAAAGTGCCCCCGGACGGCAGCAGATGGCCGGCCGCTCACCAGCCAGGCGGCAGCGGCGGCGACGGCAAAAGGGCCGGGCACCTTCCGAAGATGGTGCCCGGCCCCGGAGCGGATCGGGTCAGACCATGGCCAGCGCCATGCCCGGATCGGCCAAGATGGTGCCGAGGTCCTGCAGGAAACGCGAGCCCTGTTCGCCGTCGACCAGCCGGTGGTCGAAGGAGAGGCTAAGGGTCATTACCTGCCGCAGCGCCACTTGGTCCTGGTACTCCCACGGCATCTTTCGCACTGCGCCAAGCGCCAGGATGGCCGCCTCCCCCGGGTTCAGGATGGGGGTGCCGGCATCGATGCCGAAGACGCCGATATTCGTGATCGAGATGGTCCCCCCGGAGAGGTCCGCCGGGGCGGTCTTGCCGGCCCGGGCGGTTTCGGTCAGTTCGGTCAGGGCCGTGGACAGCTCCAGCAGGGACATCCGGTCGGCGTCCTTGATATTGGGAACGGTCAGTCCCCTCGGCGTCGCGGCTGCGATGCCGAGGTTGACGTAGTTGAACTGCACGATCTCCTGGTTTGCCTCGTCCCACCGGGCGTTGAGCGTCGGGTGGTTGCGCAGCGCGATCAGCACCGCCTTGGACACTAGCGTCAGCGGCGTGAGCTTGTAGCCGGCGAAGGCCCGGCTGGCCTTCAACCGGCCCAGCAGCTCCATGGTCGGGGTGACGTCCAGTGTCAGGAACTCCGTGACATGCGGCGCGGTGAAGGCGCTGGAAACCATCGCGGCGGCAGTGAACTTCCGCACGCCCTTGATCGGAGTCCGGGTTTCCCGTTCGCCCTGCACGGGCGCGGGGCCGGCGGTTTGGCCAGCGAGTTCCCGGGACGCAACCGGAAGGTCGCCGCCGCCGACAAAGTTGCGGACATCCTCGCGGGTGATCAGGCCCCGCTCCCCCGTGCCGGGAATGGCGGACAGGTCGACGCCGAGGTCCTTGGCGAGCTTGCGCACCGGCGGCGTGGAGCGGGGACGCTCCGCCGGGCGGCCACCGTCGGCTGGCGCGGCGGCCGCAGCGGTGTCCTGTTCGACGGCGGGCGCTGCAGTTGGCGCTGGCGCTGCCGCGGGCGCGGGCGCTGCAGGAGCCGGGGCAGCCGGAGCCTGAACCGGAACCCCAGTCGCGGCGGCCGGAACCGCAGCAGGTGCGGCGAAGCTGCGCGCGCGGCGGGCGGGACGGCCGGAGCTTTCCAGTACCGCACCGTAGCCAACGAGGTTCGGTTCCCGCTTGGCAGGAGCTTCGCCGCCGTCACCGGATTCGGCGCCGCCGTCGCTCTCAATCTCGAAGGAAACGATCGGCTTGCCCACCTCCACCACCGTGCCGGGCTGCTCGTGCAGCGCCGTCACCACGCCCGCGAACGGTGAGGGAAGTTCAACGACGGCCTTGGCGGTCTCCACCTCGGCGATGATCTGGTTAAGCGTTACCGTGTCTCCGACGCCGACCTTCCAGGCGACGATTTCAGATTCTGTCAGGCCTTCGCCGAGGTCCGGAAGCCGGAATTCCTTGATCATGGTGGCGGTCATCCTTCCAGCCCGCTCAGGGAGTTGGGACGGCCCAGGGCCCGGTCGACGCCGTCGAGGATCCTGTCCAGGCCCGGCAGGTGGTGCATTTCTAGCTTTGAGTACGGGTACGGGACATCGAACCCAGTCACCCGGACCGGCGCCGCCTCCAAGTGGTAGAAGCAGCGCTCGGTAATGCTGGCGGCCACTTCCGCGCCGAGGCCGCCGGACTGGCTGGCCTCATGCGTGATAACCAGGCGTCCGGTCTTCCGGACCGAGGCCTCGAGGGTGGCGAAGTCGACGGGGGCCAGCGAGCGCAGGTCGATCACCTCCACGGAGGTACCTTCATCGGCGGCCGCCAGGGCAGCGTCGCGCGCGGTCTTCACGAGCGGGCCGTAAGCGACGAGCGTGACGTCGGTGCCATCAGTGACCACGCGCGCCTTTTCCATGGAAAGCGCAGTCGTGAGCTCCAGGGACTCGTCCACCTCACCCTTGTCGTGGTAGCGGCGCTTCGGTTCGAAATAAAGCACCGGGTCGTCCGAGGCGATGGCCTGCTGGATCATGGTGTGCGCGTCCTGCGGATTGGAGACGCTGACCACCCGCAGGCCTGAGGTGTGGGTGAAGTACGCTTCCGGCGACTCGGAGTGGTGTTCCGGCGACCCGATCCCGCCGCCGAACGGCACGCGGATGGTGATGGGCATCTTCACGGCGCCCTGGGTGCGGTAGTGCATCTTGGCGACCTGGCTGACGATCTGGTCGAAGGCCGGGTAGATGAAGCCGTCGAACTGGATCTCCACCACCGGCCGGTAGCCGCGGTAGGCGAGGCCGACGGCGGTGCCCAGGATGCCGGATTCGGCCAGCGGGGTGTCCACAACACGGTGTTTCCCGAAGTCTTTCTGCAGGCCGTCGGTGACGCGGAAGACGCCGCCGAGGGTGCCGATGTCCTCACCCATGAGGATCACCTTGGGATCGTTTTCGAGGGACTTGCGCAGGCCCGAGTTAATGGCTCGGGCAAAGGTCATCTGCGTCATCAGCGTGCACCTTCTTCGGATACGGCTTCTGCGGGATCGCCGAACGAAGCCAGGTAACGGGCGTAGTGGTCCTGCTGGCGGTCCAGCCAGGAGTTGGGCGTGCTGTAGACGTGCTGGAAGATGTCCAGCGGTTGCGGCTCGGGCATGTGGATGGTGCCGGAGCGCAATTCTTTCGCCACGGCGTCGGCCTTCGCCGCGACGGCGGTTTCGAGTTCGTCGGTGAGCAGCCCCTTGCGGTCGAGCAGGGTCTTGAGCCGGGCGATCGGGTCCTTGGCGGCCCAGTCCTCGAGCTCATTGGCGTCCCGGTAGCGGGTGGGGTCGTCCGCCGTCGTGTGCGGTCCCATCCGGTAGGTGACGGCCTCGATGAAGGTCGGGCCGCCGCCGCGGCGTGCCCGGTCGACGGCGATCCGGGTCGCGGCCATCACGGCCAGCACGTCGTTGCCGTCCACGCGCATGCTGGGAATACCGAAGCCTGAGGCGCGGTCGGCGATCTGGATGTGTGACTGCAGCATCACCGGCTCGGAGATGGCCCAGTGGTTGTTCTGGCAGATGAACACCACCGGAGCCTGGAAGCTCGCCGCGAAGACCATCGCTTCGTTGACGTCGCCCTCGCTCGTAGCGCCGTCACCGAAGTAAGCCACGGCGACCGAGTCGGCGCCGTCGTTCTGGATGCCCATGGCGTACCCGGTGGCGTGCAGCGACTGGGCGCCGATGATGATCTGCTGCGTCGCCACGTTGACCGTGTAGGGGTCCCAGCCGGCCAGGGCATTGCCGCGCCAGGCCTTCACGATGTCGGCCGGCTTGACGCCCCGGCAGTAGGCGACGCCGTTGTCACGGTAGCTGGGGAAGACGAAGTCGTCCTCCCGGAGGACGCGGGCCGAGCCGATCTGGGACGCTTCCTGGCCCAGCAGCGGCGGCCAGAGGGCAAGTTCACCCTGGCGCTGGAGGGCTGTGGCCTCGGCGTCGATCCGGCGGATCGCCACCATGTCCTCGTAAAGGGACGCGAGCTGTTCGTCGCTAATGTCCTGGACCCACGGGTCGAACTCCGGATGGCTTATGCGCTCACCCCCCGGGGTGATGAGCTGGACGAGATCGCCGCCCGAGCGCCTGTTTGATTCTGCACTGTTTCCGGGGCCCCCGGCGGCCATGCCGCCCTTGCCCGCGTCGTCGGTAAACACAGTTTGTCCGCAACCTTCTGACGTCGTCTGACCGCTGCCCGCGGGACTTGTGATCCCTACGCACGGTGGCCACCCGGGCGCCGTTGCCCCGGATAATTGTGACCCTACTCACAACTGCTATTGGGTACAACTACCCTCGCCGATCTTGAGCATTTTGCCCTGCTGGCGCCCGCCTGACCGTGCTAATCTTGCGCATTATGCAACCTTTGGATGGCACTGACACCCGGCTGCTCTCGGCCATGGCACGGGAACCCCCGCGGCACCGTCGTGGCGCTGGCACAGAAGCTGGGACTGTCGCGGAACACCGTCCAGGCCCGGATGGCGCAGCTGGAGAAGAAACACGTCTTTCTCTCCTTCGAGCGACGAATCAACCCGGCCGCGCTCGGCTATCCCCTGATGGCCTTCATCTCCGTGCACGTACAACAGCAGAAACTGGGCCAGCTGGCGGTGGATCTCGCCGGCGTTCCGGAGATCCTGGAAGGCTACGGCCTCACCGGATCCGCCGACCTGCTGCTCCGTGTAGTCGCCCTGGACGCCGAAGACCTGTTCCGGATCAACGGCAAAATCCTGTCCTGCGACGGGGTGACCCGCACCGACACCGCGCTGGCGATGGGCGAGCTGATTCCGTTCCGGATCCAGCCGCTGCTGGAACGGGGACCGGCGCAGGCCTGAGGCATCCCGGGTGGATGTGCAGCGCGGGTGCGCAGGTTAGCTGGTACGGGCCTTCCCCTCCGCCGCTGCCGGGCGCCTTCGCTCTATGTGCCGCAGGACAGCCGCGAGGGGTGGCCAGTTGCGGTTACCGCGGTGCGTCCGCGCGTAGGCGCGAAGCCGGACAGCCGGCCGGGTGAGGGGAATGAGTACGACGCCTTCGCGCGGCCGGCTGTCCGCCGGCAGGAGCCCGATCCCCATCCCGGCAAGAATAAGGTCTTCAACGAGTTCAAGGCTGTCCGCCTGGTGCCTGATCCTTGGTTCAAAGTCCGCCATCGACGAGATCAGCCGAAGGACGTCCTCATCGGCACGGTTTCGTGAGTTGCCGATCCAGTCATGCTCGCGATAGGCCGCGAAGACTTCGGGCGCGGTCAGGTCCGGCGCCGGCGCACCACGGTCGGGGACGCCGAGGCCCCACGGGGTGCTCCACAGGCGGACCGAGTCGAACGCGGCACCCCGGTCGTCAGGGGCGAGGCTGTAATCGTAGGTGAGGGCCAAATCGACCGAGCCGGCGGCGAGCAGCGCGAACGCTTCATCGGGCTCATGTTCGCGCACTTCGACTTTGACCCGGGGGTGGCTGAGGGCAAGGTCAGCCATGATCGGCATCAGGACCGTTCGCACAGCGGTGACGAATCCGGCCACGCGCACGGTTCCCACTGGTTCGGCATCAGCGTCCAGCTCTGAGGCCGCAGCCCTTACGGCGGCGAGGATGGCTTCAGCGTGGCCTGCCAGCCGAAGGCCCGCGGGCGTCAGCCGCACTCCCCGCCCGTCGGGCTCCAGCAGCACGGTACCGGTTTCCCGGGCGAGGGCTGCGAGCTGCTGCGACACCGTGGACGTCGTCGTACCGAGGAGGTCGGCGACGTGGCGCATCGAGCCGTGGCGGGCCAGTTCGAGCAGGACTTCAAGGCGGCGGGTTTCCATTCCATCATTGTCCGTGCTTTCTGGACGGTTTGTGAAGGATTGTCGCGTGGACGTGAACGTTGATGTCGGGTCTACTGGGATGCATGAAAGCTTTCTCGCAAGGCCGTTCCGGCGGTCCCGGCAGCGGAACGGCGATGGCCGGTGCCGCCATCTGTTGTGTGCAACTGGGACTTGCCGCCTCGGTCGGACTCTCTGAGCGACTCGGCCCGGAAGGGGTGTCATGGTTGCGGCTGGCATGGGCCGCAGTGATCCTGGTGGTGCTCGGCCGTCCCTGGCGGATCAGGGTCAGCGGCTCAGCCCTGCTGACCTGTGCCCTCCTCGGCACGGTTACCGCAGGGATGACGCTGCTGTTCATGGGCGCCGCCGTCCGGATACCCCTGGGGACAGCGAGTGCGCTCGAGTTTCTGGGTCCGCTGTCGGTGGCTGTCATCCGGGGCCGGCGGGCCGGACGGTGGTGGGCGCTGGTCGCCGCCGGCGGCGTGGCGGCTCTGACGGAACCCTGGCACGGCGGCACCGATCCACTCGGCCTGGTCCTGGCCCTGGGCGCCGGAGCGTGCTGGGCGGCCTACATCCTCCTGACCCAGCGGGCCGGCAACGAGGTGAACGGCCTGCAGGCGTTGGCCGTGTCGATGCCGGTTGCCGCCATCGTGACGACCCTCGTAGTGGGACCGGCGGTATTCGGCCGTCTCGACTGGCCGCTTCTGCTCACCGGCGCCGGTCTGGCGCTGCTGATGCCAGTGATCCCCTTCAGCCTGGAACTGCTCGCACTGCGCCGCCTCAAGGCCTCGACCTTCGGCACCCTGATGAGCCTGGAGCCTGCGGTTGCGGCACTGATCGGCTTCGCCGTCCTGGCGCAAGCTCCGGGGATCAGTGCCGGCATCGGCATCGCCCTGGTGGTTGCGGCAGGCATCGGCGTCACGCTGCAGGAGAAGGCGCCACGGCCCCCAACTGTGACAGCGGATGCCGGGGGCCGCGGGGAAGGCGCTCCCGTGCCGCCAGGGCCCCGGGACGCCCGTCTTTAACTCCGCGCGCATCACCCGCGAATCAGTGGTGTACGCGGCGGAAACGGCAGAAGCCCCCGTGCACTGCACGGGGGCTTCTGCTGTGCTGCGGCCGCCCGGAAGCGGTTCCGTCTAGTGGTTGGTGGCCTTCTCGGCGCCCACCCCGGTCAGGGAGCGGACCTCCATCTCGGCCTGCTTGGTGGTGTCTTCGAGCTTCTTATCCAGCACCGTGCCCAGCCAGCCCAGGAAGAACGCGAGCGGGATGGAGACGATACCGGGGTTGCTCAGCGGGAAGATCGCGAAGTTGGCTCCGGCGATCATCGACGTCTTGGTGCCGGAAACCACCGGTGAGAGGGCGATCAGGATGATGGCCGACCCGAGGCCGCCGTACATGCTCCAGATGGCGCCCTGGGTGGTGAATTTCCGCCAGAACAGCGAGTAGATGATGGTCGGGAGGTTCGCCGACGCTGCTACAGCGAAGGCCAGGGCCACCAGGAAGGCGATGTTCTGGCCGTTGGCGAAGATGCCGCCGACGATGGCCAGGATGCCGATGACCACGACGGTCCTGCGGGCCACCCGGACCTCGGTGTCCGGGTCTGCCTTGCCCTTGGCGATGACGTTGGCGTAGATGTCGTGGGCAAAGGACGCCGCCGCGGTAATGGTGAGGCCGGCGACAACGGCGAGGATGGTGGCGAAGGCCACCGCCGAGATGAAGCCGAGCAGCAGCGGACCGCCCAGGTGGAAGGCCAGCAGCGGTGCCGCGGAGTTGACCCCGCCCGGGGCGCCCTTGATGGTGTCCGCGCCAACGAGCGCTGCAGCACCGTAGCCCAGAACCAGGGTGAACAGGTAGAAGAGGCCGATCAGCCAGATGGCCCACACCACGGACTTGCGGGCTTCCTTGGCGGTCGGCACCGTGTAGAAGCGCATCAGCACGTGCGGCAGGGCGGCGGTGCCAAGCACCAGCGCCAGGCCGAGGGACATGAAGTCCAGCTTGGAGGTGTCCGACTTGCCGTACTGCAGGCCGGGGTTGAGGACGGCCGGGTTCTTGGCCGTTTCGACCGCGCCACCGAGCAGGTCGGAGAGGTTGAAGCCGTAGATCGCGAGGACCCAGAAGGTCATCACGGCCGCGCCGGCGATGAGCAGCATGGCCTTGATGATCTGGACCCAGGTGGTGCCCTTCATGCCGCCGATCAGCACGTACATGATCATCAGGGCGCCGACGACGACGATCACCAGCGCCTGGCCGCCCCAGTCACTGATGCCCAGCAGCAGCGAGATCAGGCTACCGGCGCCGGCCATCTGGGCGAGGAGGTAGAAGAAGCAGACCGCGAGGGTGGAGATGGCTGCCGCGATGCGCACGGGGCGCTGCTTGAGCCGGAACGAGAGCACGTCGGCCATGGTGAACTTGCCAGTGTTGCGGAGCAGCTCGGCCACCAGCAGCAGCGCGACGAGCCACGCGACAAGGAAGCCGATGGAGTACATGAAGCCGTCGTAGCCGTTGACGGCGATGGCTCCGGTGATGCCCAGGAAGGACGCGGCCGAGAGGTAGTCACCGGCGATGGCGGTGCCGTTCTGGGAGCCGGTGAAGGAGCGGCCGGCGGCGTAGTAATCGGCTGCTGTCTTGTTGTTCCGGCTTGCCCGGAACACGATCACCATGGTGACCGCGACAAAGAGGGCAAAAATCCCGATGTTCAGCAGTGTCGTGTCTTTGAGGGCGGCAACATTGACCGCAGGAACCATTAGCGTCATTTCTCCACCCCGGTGATCTGGTTGCCGTGCTTGTCGAACTCGTGGCCTTCGATCCCATGGCGGATCTCGGCGGCGATCGGGTCCAGTTTCCGGTTCGAGTAGCTGACGTACCAGCTGGTGATCGCGAACGTGGAGACGAACTGCAGCAGGCCCAGGATCAACCCGATGTTGATGTTGCCCCAGACTTTGGTGGACATGAAGCCCACCGCATAGTCGGCCAGCAGGACATAGGCGAAGTACCACAGCAGGAATGCGATGGCCATCGGAAAGACAAAGCTGCGGTGACGTTTGCGAAGTTGCTGGAACTGCTCCGTCGACTGGACTTCCTTGAAGTCCACGGCCGCCGCTGCGTCCGTATGTTGGGCGTCGTGACCCATCGTTCCTCCTCATTGAGACTGGCGAGCCACCGCCGGGTACCCGGGCTCCCGGAAACAGTCCTCCGGCAACATGTGACTGAGATCACTGTGCATCGCGGCGCGGACCACATTCCAGCACCCCCGCCGTTTCCGTCGCTCAACGGTTGCGATGCTGCGCCAAACGGCATCCCGGCGGCGCGTTACGCTGGCAGCATGCCGGACTCTCCCCTGTTCACCGCCGCCGCGATCGCCGTGATCGCCCTGGCCATCGCCGTCGTCGTGGCCGTCGGGCTCAAGGTCCTGCGTTCTTTCCGCGAGCTGGGCACCGATGCAGAACGCGCGACGTATAAGACCCTGCATGCAGCTTCCCGGGCAGGGCAGTATCTGCGCACCGGGCTGAATCCGGCCGGCGCCGCCAAGGCGAGCCGGCAGCTGCGGGGCCTGCTGGGCTGTGATGCCCTGGCCATTACCGACACCACGGGCGTCCTGGCGTGGGACGGTGCCGCGGAGGAGCTTAAGCCGGCCCTGATGGGCCTCGCCGCGGAGGTGCTGGCGGGCGGGCACACGGCGGTGATCCCGGCCGGTGAACTGCAACTGCTCGCCGGCAGCCAAAGCGCCGCGCCGCTGGGACCCGGCGGGGAACGCGCCGTGGTGATCGCCCCCATCAAGGCCAGCACCCGGGTGGTGGGCGTCGTGGCAGCCTTCGCCCCCGCCGCCGGCGCCGGACTGGTCCGTGCCACCAGCGAGGTGGCCGACTGGGTGGCGACGCAGGTCGAGTTGGCCGAACTGGACGCTTCCCGGACCCTGCTGATGGAGGCCGAAGTACGGGCGCTCCGGGCGCAGATCAGCCCGCATTTCATTTACAACTCGTTGAACGCCATCGCTTCCTTCATCAACACCGACCCAGTGCGGGCCCGGGAGCTGGTGGTGGAGTTTGCGGACTTCACCCGGTATTCGTTCCGCCGGCACGGGGACTTCACGACGCTGGCAGAGGAGCTGCGGTGCATCGACCGCTACCTGCTCCTGGAACGGGCCCGCTTCGGCGAACGGGTCCAGGTCAGCCTGCGGATCGCGCCCGAGGTTCTCAGTACCGTCATCCCGTTCCTGAGCCTGCAGCCGCTGGTGGAGAACGCGGTCCGGCACGGGCTTGAGGCCAAGGAGGGTCCGGGCCACATCACCATCACGGCCAACGACTCCGGCGCGTTTGCCGAGGTGACGATCGAGGACGACGGCGTGGGCATGGATCCGGACAATCTCCGGGGGCTGCTCGCCGGGCACAGCGACGGCGACCACGTCGGACTGCGCAACGTTGATGCCCGGCTGCGGCAGGTCTACGGCGAGGACAACGGCCTGGTCATTGAGACCGCCCCCGGCGAGGGCACCCTGATCACCATGCGGGTCCCCAAGTCCCAGCCCCGGCACGACGCCTGAGCCCAGGGACGTACCCTGAACCGGCCGATCCCCCGCGGCGGTACCCTAAGACCATGATTAACGTCCTCGTCGCCGACGACGAGCTGCCCGCAGTGGAGGAACTGGCCTTCCTGCTGGGCCGCGACGACCGCATTGGAACCATCCACCGCGCCTCCTCCGGTGCCGAGGCGCTGCGCACCCTGGAGACCGGCGACGTCGACGCCGTCTTCCTGGACATCCACATGCCGGCCCTGTCCGGGCTGGACATTGCCCGGGTCATTGCCCGCAGCAGCAAACCCCCCGCCGTCGTCTTCGTCACCGCCGACGAGGACTGCGCGCTGGAAGCGTTCGAGCTGGCCGCTGTGGACTACCTGCTCAAACCGGTCCGCGCCGAGCGGCTGGCCAGGTCCATCGGCCGGATCAGCGAGCTGATCCGCAACGGCGGCGGACCCGCGCCGGAGATGATCACCGTGGACCTTGGCGGCACCACGAAGATGATCCGGCGCGAAGACGTCACCTACGTCCAGGCGCAGGGTGACTACGCCAGGCTGCACACCGCTGACGCCAGCTACCTGATCCGGGTGCCGCTCGCGGACCTGGAGCAGCAGTGGGCCGACGCCGGGTTCCTGCGCATCCACCGGTCCTATTTGATCGCCCTGAACCACGTCGGCCATATGAAGCTCGCCGCGGCGCGCCCCAGCGTGACCGTCGCCGGTGCCGAACTGCCGATCAGCCGCCGGCACCTGCCCTCCGTGCGGGAGAAGCTCGAGACGACCCGGATCCGGCCGCAGGCATGACCCGGGTCCGTGTCACGGCGCCGCGGACTGTCAGGGCAGGCGGCGCCGCCGCCGGGCGTGTGTCCGCTGATACGCGGGAGGCGGCCGAGGAATCCGACGCCGGGCAGGTGTTCATCCGCTCGCTGATCCGGTCCCAGCTGCGGCTTGCCCTCGTGGTCGCTGCCGGGTTCCTGCTGATCCTGCTCGCCTTCGCGCTGCTGCTCGGGCTGGTGCCGGGCCTGGCCGAGCTAAGAATTGCCGGGCTGCCCTTCGACTGGGTCCTGCTGGGCGCCGGGATTTATCCGGTGATCGGCCTCAGCGCCTGGCTGTACGTGCGGACCGCGGCGCGCAACGAGTCCCGGTACCGCGACCTGGCCGGGGACAGGTGAAGCGCTGATGAACCCGGTGGTGGGCATCGCTGCGTTCACGGCCGTCTCACTGGCCACCGCCGTGATCGGTTTCTACGGCCTGCGGATCTCGCGCACCACGGGTGACTTTTATGTCGCCTCGCGCACGGTCCGGCCGTGGTGGAACGCGTCGGCGATCGGCGGCGAATACCTGTCCGCGGCCAGCTTCCTCGGCGTCGCCGGGCTGATCCTGCTCTCCGGCACGGACGCCCTGTGGTTCCCGGTGGGCTACACGGCCGGATACCTGATGCTCCTGCTTTTCGTCGCCGCCCCGCTGCGGCGCTCCGGCGCCTACACCATTCCCGACTTCACCGAGGCGCGGCTGGACTCCCGGGCGGTCCGCAAGGTCACCAGCCTGGTGGTGGTGGTGGTCGGCTGGCTCTACATCGTCCCGCAACTGCACGGCGCGGCGCTGGCTATCCGCATCACCACCGGGCTGCCGGCCTGGGTGGGGCAGGTGGCGGTGGTCGCCGTCGTCTGCTTCACCGTGGTGGCGGGCGGCATGCGGTCCATCACCTTCGTTCAGGCTTTCCAGTACTGGCTGAAACTGACGGCGCTGGCCGTTCCGGTGCTGTTCATCCTGCTGGTGGTGGCCGGCAACGGCTCCCCCGCCGCCGCAGAGGCGTCCGTGAACCCGACGGCGCTGGCACCGGCCGGGCCATACCAGAACATTTCCCTGCTGGTGGCGCTGTTGTTCGGGACGCTGGGGTTGCCGCACGTGCTGGTGCGCTTTTACACCAATCCGGACGGCCAGTCGGCGCGCCGGACCACGCTGATCGTGCTGGGCCTGCTGTCCGTGTTCTACCTGTTCCCGACCGCGTACGGCCTGATCGGGCGGATGTTCGCCCCCGGCCTGGCACGGACCGGCCAGGCCGATGCCCTGGTGCTGCTGCTGCCCGGGCGGATGGTGGGCGGAGCGGCCGGGGACCTGTTGTCCGCGCTGGTGGTGGCGGGCGCCTTCGCCGCGTTCCTGTCCACCACGTCGGGGCTGGTGGTGTCACTGGCCGGCGTCATCAGCCAGGACGTCCTGGGCGGCAGCGTGCGCGGGTTCCGGTTCGCCGCACTGATCTCCGCGGTGGTCCCGCTGGGGATTGCCACAATGACGGACTCAACGGCGTTGGCCGGCAGCGTGGGACTGGTCTTTGCCTTCACCGCCTCAACCATCTGCCCGGTGCTGCTGCTGGGCATTTGGTGGCGCGGGCTGACCGACGTCGGTGCGATCGCCGGGATGCTGACCGGAGCGGTGCTGTGCGGCGGCGCCATGCTTGCCGGTGCCGTGCTCGGCTCCGCCGGGACACCGCCGTGGCTGGCGCAGCCGGCCGCGTGGACGGTGCCGGCCGCCTTTACGGTGATGGTCCTGGTCTCACGCGCCACCCAGGGCCGGGTCCCCCGGAGCATCACACGGCTCATGACGCGCCTGCACACGCCGGAACGACCGCTGGTGACGGAACGCTGAGTGTCAGTCGATGGCGGCCATGAGTTCCACGACACGGTCCAGGAAAGCGTCCACCTGACTTTCCTCGTAACCGTCGCGGCCGACGGCGGGGCGGAAGGTGGCACGACGGATATTGTCCACACTCAACGGCTGCTCTTCATCGAGGTAGCCGATGAGCTCGTGGCACAGGCCGTCGACGTCGGCGGTGTTGTAGCTGCGCACCTTGGCTTTGGCGGGCCGGCGGAAGCGCTGGCCGTCCGGGCGGTGCAGCCTGCCGCGGAGCAGCCCGGCGAGCCGGCCGATTTCCCGGAGCCATGCTTCCTCGCCCCGCTCCCCGATCAGTTCGTCGCGTTCCCGGCGCGCCAGGGCGTCCTCAAGGCGGTCCAAGGCTGCGTCCACCCCGGCGGCAGAGTAGCCGCCCTTGACCGGATCAAAGGAGACAGCGCGGACATCGGCGCTCCTGATGGCGTGCGGCGACGCCTGGGGTGTCTCGAATGACACCCTAGCCCGCTCCAGAAACTGGTCGACCTGCTTCGCGTTGTACCCGTATTGGTTCCGCTGCACGCGGTCAAAGGAGGCAGGGATCTGCCGATGAATGTCCAATGTAACCATGTTTCCTTCGATGCCGTTCGGCGTTCGTGGCGCCACGTATAGGCGCTATTTGCTCGGCACCATTCTAGGCACCGTGGTCCGGGCGCAGCGCCCGACCTCCGCCTAGCCGCCAGCGCCGGCAGAGAAAATCATGAAAGCCACCGGAGAGGCGAACACGATGGAGTCGAGGCGGTCCATGACACCGCCGTGCCCGGGGAGGCCATTGCCCATGTCCTTGATACCCAGTTCGCGTTTGACCATCGACTCGGCCAGGTCGCCGGCCGTGGCCGCGGCCACCATGCCAACGGCCAGCGCCGCACCAAACCACCAGGGTTGGCCCAGCACGAAGATGCTGGCGAGGACGCCCACCAGCACGGCACCGGCAATCGATCCGCCGAAACCCTCCCACGATTTCTTGGGGCTGATCTTCGGCGCCATCGGGTGCTTACCCAGCGAGGCGCCCACCAGGTAGCCGAAGGTGTCGTTGGAGACCACCAGCAGCAACAGGGTGCCGATCTGCCAGGCGCCGACGGGCACGACGCCGCCTGGCCAGGGCCCGATCGGCGTGACCCCGCCGGAGGCGTGCAGCGGAAGCACGGCGAAGCTAATCAGGAACGGTACCCAGGCCAGCGTGAATACACCAGCGTAAATGCTGCGCGCGGACCCCGCGGCACCTTCCAGGGACCGCCAGAGGAGCACGGCGACGCTGCTGAGCAGCAGCGCGAACAGGAGGCTTTCGGGGCCGCCGAAGTAGGCTGCGAGCGGCATCGCCACCGTGCCGGTCATCGCGGGGATGATCGGCAGCCGGGTGCCGGAGGCCTCCAGCGCGCGGAAGACCTCCCAGACGCCGAAGATCGCGAACACGGTGACGATGAGCACGAACGCCAGGGGCATGAACAGCAGGCCGCCCAGCACGGCAAAGAGCATGGCGAGGCCGACGGCCGTGGCCGCGGGGAGGTTCCGGCCTGCCTTCGGCGTCGGGTTCTTCCGCTCTTTCCCCCGCACCCGGACCCGCGGCCCGGGTGCCTGCTGTTGGTCCGCCATCAGACCTCGAGCAGCTCGGCTTCCTTGCGCTTGAGCAGTTCGTCGATGCCTTCGACGTGCGCCTTGGTCAGCGCGTCAAGTTCCTTCTCGCCGCGGGTGCCCTCGTCTTCGCCTGCTTCGCCGTCCTTGACCAGCTTGTCCAGGGTTTCCTTGGCCTTGCGGCGGATGTTGCGGATGGACACCTTGGCGTCCTCGCCCTTGGACTTGACGATCTTGACGTACTCCTTGCGGCGTTCCTTGGTCAGCTCCGGAATGGTGATCCGGATGACGTTGCCGTCATTGGAGGGGTTGGCGCCCACCTCGGAGTCGCTGAGGGCCCGCTCAATGTCCCGCAACGCGGTCTTGTCGAACGGGGTGATGAGGATGGTCCGGGCATCCGGGACAGCGAAGGAGGCCAGTTGCTGCAGCGGCGTCGGCGAACCGTAGTAGTCCACCAGGACCTTGTTGTACAGGCCGGGAGTGGCCCGGCCGGTGCGGATCGAGGCGAAGTCTTCCTTGGCTACTTCAACCGCCTTGTCCATCTTGTCCCCGGCCTCAAGCAAGGTTTCTTCGATCACGTTCTCTCCTCAGAAATTGGTGCGCACCCCAGTGCCCGGGGAGCTGAACTGTCCTAAAAACATCCTAGCCGCAGCTAAGGGGTGACTACGGTGCCGAGCTCCTCGCCGCGGATTGCCCGGGTGACGTTTCCTTCGCCCTCCATGCCGAACACCACCATGGTCAGGTTGTTGTCCTTGCACATGGTCATGGCGGTCTGGTCCATCACCCGGATGTCGCGGCGCAGTGCCTCGTCGTAGCTGAGCCGGTGCAGCTTCTCGGCGCTTGGGTCTTTTTTCGGATCGGCGGTGTAGACACCGTCGACACCGCTTTTGGCCATCAGGACGACGTCGGCGTGTACCTCCATGGCGCGCTGGGCTGCGACCGTGTCGGTGGAGAAGTAAGGCAGCCCGGCGCCGGCGCCGAAGATGACGACGCGGCCCTTCTCCATGTGCCGGATGGCGCGGCGGGGAATGTACGCCTCAGCCACCTGGCCCATGGTGATGGCGCTTTGGACGCGGGTTTCCACGCCGGCCTGCTCCAGGAAGTCCTGGAGGGCGAGGCAGTTCATCACGGTGCCAAGCATGCCCATGTAGTCGGCGCGGGAGCGGTCCATGCCGCTTTGCGAGAGTTCCGCGCCGCGGAAGAAGTTTCCGCCGCCCACGACGATAGCGACCTCGACGTCGGGCACGGCGGCCGCGATCTGCTTGGCGACGCCGCGGACGGTGTCCGGATCAACGCCCAGTTTGCCGCCGCCGAATACCTCGCCGGAAAGCTTGAGGAGTACGCGGCGCCGAGTCTTCGTTGGCTGGGCTGAATTGTTGACGGTATCCATGGTGCCTTCCCGTTGGTGAGCTCTGAAAAAGGTTATCGTGCCGGGGACGAAAGGCTGCATTCTGCGCCCTGGCCAGTGTCCCGCGGCTGCTCGCACAAAGCGGGCGCATGCAAAAGGGGTGGCCACCGCAGTGACCACCCCTCAGCGGAACTTACTTAGGAACCGACGCGGAAACGCGTGAACGCGGTTGCCTTGACGCCGGCCTCTTCGAGGACCTGCGCGACGGACTTCTTGGCATCCTTGGCGAATGCCTGGTCAACGAGGACCTCGCCCTTGTAGAAGCCGGTAACGCGGCCTTCCACAATCTTGGTCATCGCTGCCTCGGGCTTGCCCTCAGCCTTGGCGGTTTCCTCGGCGATGCGGCGCTCGGACTCGACCAGGTCGGACGGGACGTCCTCGCGGGTCAGGTAGTTCGGGGCCATCGCGGCGATGTGCACGGCGACGTCGTGGGCGGCGGTGGCAGCGGCTTCGCCTTCGCCGTCAACGGCGAACAGCACGCCGACCTGGGCCGGGAGGTCCTTGGAGGTCTTGTGCAGGTACGCGTCGACCGTCGGGGCCTCGATCCGGGAGATGCGGCGGACGACGACCTTCTCGCCCAGGATGGCGCCTTCTTCGACGACAACCTCGGAGAGCGGCTTGCCGTCAACGTCGGTGGCCAGCAGGGCGTCGAGGTCGGCAGCGCCGGACTCAACAGCAACAGCCAGCACCTTGTCGGCGAGCTGGATGAACTTGTCAGCCTTGGCGACGAAGTCGGTCTCGCAGTTGACCTCGATCATCACGCCGACGCCGCCGTCGACCTTGGCAGCGACCAGGCCTTCCGCGGTGGAGCGGCCCTCGCGCTTGGTAGCGCCCTTGAGGCCCTTGATGCGGATGATTTCGATGGCCTTCTCGGCGTCACCGTTGGCTTCGTCAAGAGCCTTCTTGACATCCATCATGCCGGCGCCGGTGCGCTCGCGCAGAGCCTTGATATCAGCGGCAGTGTAGTTCGCCATGTGAACCCCTCTGTCTAGAAAATTTATGTGGTGTACGAACTGACAGGACGGCTGCCCACGGTAGGTGAGCGGCCATCCTGTCAGTACCCCAAGGGCCGCGAACGGCGCTCAGGGAGATCCAGCTTGGTGTGTCTGACTACTTGGCTTCGTCGGCAGCCGGAGCAGCTTCAGCGGCGGGAGCCTCTTCGGCTGCCGGAGCAGCTTCAGCGGCGGGAGCCTCGGCAGCTTCCGGAGCAGCAGCTTCAGCGGCGGCCGGAGCGGCGGCGGCTTCGGCCTTGCTGCCTTCGAGGAGCTCGCGCTCCCACTCGGCCAGCGGCTCTTCCGGAGCGTCCGTGGTGCCGGTGGCGCGCTGGTTGCGGGCGATCAGGCCCTCAGCAACGGCGTCGGCAACGACGCGGGTCAGCAGGTTCACGGAGCGGATGGCGTCGTCGTTGCCCGGGATCGGGAAATCGACTTCGTCAGGATCGCAGTTGGTGTCCAGGATGGCCACAACTGGGATGTTCAGCTTCTTGGCCTCGTCAACGGCGAGGTGTTCCTTCTTGGTGTCGACAACCCAGAGGAGCGAAGGCGCCTTGGTCAGGTTGCGGATACCACCGAGGTTGGTCTCCAGCTTGGTCAGCTCACGGCGAAGGAGCAGCAGTTCCTTCTTGGTGTAAGCGGAGCCCGCGACGTCGTCGAAGTCAATTTCTTCGAGTTCCTTCATGCGCTGGATGCGCTTGGAAACCGTCTGGAAGTTGGTCAGCATGCCGCCGAGCCAACGCTGGTTGACGTACGGCTGGCCGACGCGGGTGGCCTGCTCGGAGATGGCTTCCTGCGCCTGCTTCTTGGTACCGACGAAGAGGACGGTGCCGCCGTGTGCAACGGTGGCCTTCACGAACTCGTAGGCACGGTCGATGTAGGACAGCGACTGCTGCAGGTCAATGATGTAGATGCCGTTGCGCTCCGTGAAGATGAAACGCTTCATCTTCGGGTTCCAACGACGGGTCTGGTGTCCAAAGTGGACGCCGCTGTCAAGCAGCTGGCGCATAGTTACGACGGGCATGCCGACGCTCCTTCCGGCAGGTCATTCATGAGAAAGCCCTGGGGCTCTCTTACCCTGCCAATAGTTGACGGTTGATTAGCAACACCCAGGCGGGTGTTCCTCCTGGCATCCACCGCACCCCTCATCCGGGCCCTGGGGCCGGACCGTAAGAGGCGCAGTCCTCCGCACCCGGAAGCCGGGCTTCGGATAGGGAGGGCTGGATACGCGTAGTCAGCCGCTGCTCCCGCACTCCTGAATGAGATGTGCTGCCGGTCCGCAAACCTGCCCGAGGGCAAGAAGCGGAAGTGGGCATGAGGGCACAGCAAACTGCTCCACCAAGTGTACTACAGCGGACCTGCCCGGAGGGACGGTTTCCGGGCGGCCGCGGGGTGCCGGCGGCGGCTTTCCACATAGCTGCGACCGGGCCTTTCGGTGCAGCTGCGGACGACCGCAGGCTGTCAATATGAAGACTCTCGCCCTGCCGGCGGTACTGCTGCTGTTGCTGATTAATCCGTCGGCTGCGCCGGCGGGCTCGGGTGCGGTATCCCGTGCTGGTGCCCCTCCGGGTGCGGGACCAACGTCAGCGGGTGCGGCCTTGGGGGCGTGGAGCTGGCCGCTCTCCCCCAGGCCCGCCGTCCTGCGCGGCTTCGACCCGCCGGAGCGGCCCTGGCTGAGCGGGCACCGCGGGGTGGATCTGCGAACCGCATACGACGGCGCCCCGGTGACCGCTCCGGTGGCAGGCCGGGTGAGCTTTGCGGGCTACGTGGTGGACCGCCCGGTGCTCACCGTCGATCACGGCAACGGTCTGCGGAGCAGCTTCGAGCCGGTGGACAGCACCCTCAGGGCGGGGGATGCGGTCAGCGGCGGCGCGGTGTTGGGGCGGGTGCTGGCCGGCCACTGCGGCGAAGTCCCGTGCCTGCACTGGGGGGTCCGTCGAGGCGAGGAGTACCTCAACCCGCTCGCCTTCATCATGGACCTGCGGCCCTCCATCCTGTTGCCGCCCGTGAATCCCGGCTCGGGACTGGGCGGCTCGGGGTGATGGGCCGCGGGAGGATGCACTCGACGGGCCGGACCGGCAGAGGGCCGGACCGGGGCGCTAGACGATGGCCGAGATCCCGGTGATGGCCCGGCCCGTGACCAGGGTGTTGATCTCCTGGGTGCCTTCGTAGGAGTAGATCGCTTCGGCGTCGGAGAAGATCTTGGCCATCTCGTAGTCGGTGACGATGCCGTTGCCGCCCAGCAAGCTGCGACCGATGGCCACGCTTTCGCGCATCCGTGCGGTGGTGAAGGCCTTGGCCAAAGCGGACTGCTCATCTTTGGCCACGCCCTCGTCTTCGAGCTGGGACAGGCGGACCATCATTCCCATCGAGCTGACGGCGTTGCCAAGCATTTGCACGAGCTGGTGCTGGACCAACTGGAAGGAGGCGATCGGGCGGCCGAACTGGCTGCGCTCGACGGCGTAGCGGCGGGCGACGTCGAAAGCAGCCAGCTGCTGGCCGACGGCCTGCCAGGCGACGGACAAGCGGGTGACTTTGAGGACCTTGTTGGTGTCCCGGAAGCTGTTGGCGTTGGCCAGCTTGAAGAAGTCCGGCACTACGACGTTCTCGAGGGTGATGTCCGCGTTCTGCACGGTACGCAGCGAAATCTTGTTTTCGATCTTGCTGGCGCTGTAGCCCTCGGTCTTGGTGTCCACCAGGAAGCCCTTGACCTGGTTGTCGGCGAGATCGCGGGCGTAGATGACTACCCAGTCGGAGAAGGTGGCGTTGCCGATCCAGCGCTTCGCGCCGTTGAGGATCCAGCTGTCACCCTCGCGCCGTGCCGTGGTGCGCGTGCCGCCGGCGACGTCCGAGCCGCCCAGCGGCTCGGTCAGGCCAAAGGCTCCGATCTTTTTCAGTGCGTAAATGTCGGGCAGCCACGCCTCCTGCTGCTCCTGCGAGGCCAGGGCCTCGATGGACCCGGTGAAGAGGCCGTCGTGGACGCCAAGGAAGGTGGCGATCGAGGTGTCGGCACGGGTCATCTCTGCGTGCAGAATGCCGGCGAACAGGTTCGAATAGCCTTGACGTTTGACCGGGCTGACCAGATCGATTTCGGCCAGCTTCGGGATCAAGTCCATCGGGAACTCGGCACGGTTCCAGCAATCCACGGCGATCGGTTTGACTTCGCGGGCGAGGAATTCGCGTACCTCCGCCAGCCGGTCCCGCTCCTTGCCGCTGAGCAACTGCTCGAAGGCGAAGAAGTCCCCGTCGGGGTACGGGAGGTTGTTGACGTCAATGGCAGCTTTGGACATGTCGTTCCTTCACTCGTGGCCGGCGGCGACCAAAAGGGCGCAGCTGTTACAGCGCCGCAGGGATGTTACTCACGAGTAACATATCGCAGCCTCTGACCGGCTGGCAAGTGACGGAGCACACGGAACAAGGGCTTAATACGCGAAGAGCCGCAGCGGACGGGGAACGTCTGCTGCGGCTCTGGCAGGACCGGGCCTGTGAGGCATCAGTGCCTGCACGGTGGTAGGGCTACTCGGACTTGAACCGAGGACCTTAGGATTATGAGTCCCGCGCTCTAACCAGCTGAGCTATAGCCCCGTGCGCCCGGAACGGCCCGGGCGGGCCGGACCTTTCCGGGCAAAATCACTCTAGCAATAGTAGTCGCCCGGGATCCGGGCAACGGGCAAGGTGCCGGGTCCGGCTTAGACGACCAGGTCGTCGTAGCTGGCCCCGCGGTAGATGTCCTCGAAGGTCTGCAGCGTGCGCTCAATGCTGTGGCTTTCCACCATGCTGCGGCTCGCCTTGCCCATGGCCGCGCGCTCATCCGCCGGAAGCGACAGCACCCGGACGATCTTGGCAGCGAGGTCGTCGCTGTCATTGGGAGTGAACAGGAAGCCGTTCTCGCCGTCGCGCACCAGGTGCGGAAGGGCCATGGCATCCGCCAGAACCACCGGGGTTGAGGCGGACATGGCCTCCAGGGTTACCAGGGACTGGAGTTCGGCCGTGCCGGGCATGCAGAACAGGTCGGCGCCGAGGTAAGCGCGCCGCAGTTCCTCGTCGCTGGCCAGGCCCAGGAACTTCACCCGGTCCGGCAGGCCAAGGCGCTCAACCTGCGTCTCGAGGGCGGGCCGCACTTCGCCTCCACCGACGATTTCGAGGTGGATGTCCAGTTCTTCCGGAGTCTTGGACACCGCGTCGATCAGCACGTCGATGTGCTTTTCCTCGGCGAGGCGGCCGGCGAACAGCACCGTGGGGCTGGTGTGGGCAGGCGCTTCCTCGCCGGGATTCAATTCGTACGCCGCAGCGTCGATGCCGTTCGACAGGGGCAGCACCTTACGGAGGAAGGCGTGGTCGTGCATGGCCTTCGCGGCGAGCGGCGTCGGCGTCGTGACGACGTCGGCCTGGCCCATCACCTTGCCCATGTCCCGCCACGACACCTTGCCCACGATGTCCTTGAACCACTGCGGGAAGGGCAGGAACGGGTTCAGGTTTTCCGGCATGAAGTGGTTGGTCGCGACGATGCGGACGCCGCGTTTCACTGCCTCGTAGAGGACGTGCTCGCCGATCATGTAGTGGCTTTGGATGTGCACGACGTCGGGCTGGACGCGGTCGAACAGCAGGGCAATCTCCTTCTTGATCTCCCAGGGAAAGGTGATCCGGAAATACTCGTGCGTCGGCACTGAGTGGGAACGGAGCCGGTGCACTGTGGCCTCGTCCCGGAACTCGCTGAAGCTCTTGCCCTTGCTGGCCCGGCAGGCCAGGACATGGACGTTGTGGCCCCTGGCGGTCATGCCCTTGGCCAGCCGGTAGCCGAACTGCGCGGCCCCGTTGACGTCCGGCGGATAGGTGTCCGCCGCGATCAGGATGGTGAGGGGTTTGTCGCGCTGGTCGTTCTGGGGCATGGTCACGGGGAGGGCTCCTGGTGGTCACGGTGCGTCCTACGGGCTGTTCCAGCCCGCTGGCCGCCGGCTCAGGCGCGGCTGGCCTGCGCCTGAAGTCTGTGGCGCCGCCCTACGACAGCCGTGCCGCGGCCTTGCGCGCGTCCTTCTTGCGCTTGGTGACCTCGGGGTGGTGCCGGGAAAGGGCGATCACTCCCACGATAGCAAGGGATGCGGCCACCCCCATGGCTATCGCTGTCACGGCGTGGACGTCCGGCCGCAGCTCGCCCAGGATCACGATGCCGATGGCGATGCCGATGATGGGGTCGATGACCGTCAACCCGGCGATCACGAGATCGGGCGGGCCGCCGGAGTAGGCGCTCTGCACGAACCAGGATCCCAGTCCGCCGGCGGCGAGCATCGCGAGCAGCGTGTACCACTGCACGTTGAGCAGGAACAGTCCGTTCGGGTCGAGCAGGTGCCTGCCGATGATGCGGGTCAGGACCGCCACAAAGCCGAACAGCATGCCGGCGCCGAGGATATAGATGAAGGCGCTCATCCGGTGCTTGAAAAGCAGCGCGAGGGTGCCGAAGAGACTCACCACGAGGGCGAGCAACAGCACGATGGTCAGCTCATCGGCTTCGCTGACGTGGTGGTTCTCCTGGGTAACGGTCACCGCGAGCACCACGAACAGGGCCGATCCGGTGACGCAGGCGCTGATGGCGACGACAGTGGCCCTGTTCATGCTCAGGCCCTGGTCTTTGGTGTTGATGACGGTGGTGATGACGAGGGCGATCGCACCGATCGGCTGCACCACGGTCAGCGGGGCCGACACCAGGGCGACGGCGTTCATCGCCGTCCCGGTGCACAGCAGCAGCAGCCCGAGGACCCAGCGCCGGTTGCGAATCAGGCGCAGGAGGCCGTGGGTGCTGAGCGCGAGTCCGCCGGTGTCGGCTTTGACAGCGCTCCCCTGGCGCTGGGCGCCGAAGGCAAGGAAGAAGGCGCCAAGTACCGCCAGCAGAACTGCGAACCAGACCATCAGCGGATGCCGCCGTCGTCGTTGTTCTGTTCCAGGTTGTTCTGTTCCAGGTTGTTCTGCTCCAGGTTGTTCTGCTCCAGGTTGTTCTGGTTCCGGCTGTCCACCGCGGTGGTGCCGGCCTTGAGCGCACGGCCTTTGCGGATGATGGCCCAAAAGTAGTTATAGGCGGCGACCCAGTGCCCGACGAGGCCGAGGCCCAGGAAGATCCAGGCGGCCACAAAGTACGCGCCGGTTCCCGGGATGGGGAGCTTGGAGAGCACCAGCAGCGGTGTGCCGACCAGCAGCAACGCGGTGCGGATCTTGCCGATCCGGCTCACCGGCAGGTCCGGGTGGCTGTGGAAGTAAAACAGCGAGATGGAGAGCAGCACGAGGTCCGGCACAAGGAGCGCGGTCAGGTACCACCACTCGACGACGCCGGCGATCACCAGTGTGACGGCAACGGTGATCAGGGACAGCCGGTCCGCGATGGGATCCATGATCCGGCCCAGGTTGGACATCTGGTTGAAGCGGCGGGCAATGTAGCCGTCGACCCAGTCCGTGCTGCCCATAACGACCAGCACGAGTACGGCAAGGCCATACTCGTGCTTGGCCAGCACGAGCCACATAAACAGCGGGACCCCAAGGAACCGGACCACCGTCAGCAGATTGGGAAGGGTAAAGACCACGTCGGAATGAATCTGAGCCTGGCCCGGCCGCGAGCCAGCGCCGATGAACTTCATCCGATGCCCCTCTCCACAGCCGGCGACGATTCGGTGTCGTAGTCCAGGGCGCGGCCTAGTCCTGGAGCAGCCGGCGCAGCAGGATAACGAAGGCGGCGGCCGAGGCGGCCAGGGCAGTCAGCGGCTTCCAGCGCTTGGCAAGTTCGGAAGCAGCGGCGGATCCGCTCGACGTGATCCTCGTTGCACCGGTGCTGCCGGTAGTGCTTCCGGACGGCCCGCGGAACGCCGCGATCCGGTCGTCGACGAGCTCCTTGCCTTCCTCAAGCCGGTGCTGCACCATGGCCAAAAGCGCCTGGGCCTGCGGTTTGACATCGAGTTCCGCGCCGAGATCGTCGCGCACGCCCGTGAGATGCCGGCGGCGCTGGTCGAGGCGGCGCAGGAGGTCGTCCTCGGTGGGAGCGCGGCCCAGGTCGGGCTGCTCGGCTGCCTTCTTGGCTTCCTTCTCAGCCTTCGCTTTGGCGGCGGCCTGTTCCTTGGCGGCCTTGGCTGCCTTGGCTTCGGGCGTACCGGGGTTCAGGACGGCGGCGTCAAACGACGAGCCCTCCTTGGCGATGCCGAGGTCGTACTTGAGGCCGCGGATCGTCACTTCCGGAATCAGCGGCATGGCCTTCTTGAATCTGCTGTAGCCGATCAGGCCCACGATGAGGGCGATGACGAGGAAGGCAGCGCAGACCAGCAGGGCGGCGAGCCAGGCCGGCATGATCGTGGCCAGCCCCATAATGGCGGCCACGATGAGCCCGATCACCAGGAAGAGGACAAAAATTAGGGCGACGGCTAGAAAAGCTGCGGCGACTCCGAACTGAATGCCTTTGCGCTTGAGTTCAGCTTTGGCAAAGGCAATCTCGTCATTGAGCTGCCGCGGTGCCAGCTTGAAGATCAGTTTCAGGGTGGCAGGCAGCGCGGCGATGCGCAGCCGTCCGTTGGTCCTGCCGGTGTGCCGTCCGCTCATCGGTTCCGCCTAACTGGTTCCATCTGTGATTCCGCTTCTGCTGGAATTCCCGGGCCTGCGCGGCTTTATGCACGCTCAGGTGTCAAAACTACCATTCAGGGCGCCCGTGGCGGCCCGCGGCCGACGGAGAGTGCGCGTGGCGGTTGCCGCCGGCGGTCCGTGGGCGGCCGGGGCGGCCCTAGGATTGACCTCTGTGCACACACCCACCAATCCCGGGGACTCCCTGACCCGCCGTCGCAAGCTCCTCTACATCCTGATGCTTGGCGCCCTGACCGCCCTGGGGCCCTTTACTGTCGATCTTTATCTCCCGGCGTTTCCCGCCCTTGAGGCGAGCCTGGGCGTCACCGAGGCGGCGGTCCAGCTGACCCTGACCGGCACGACAGTGGGCTTCGCGCTGGGCCAGCTGGTGGTGGGACCGCTGAGTGACAAGTTCGGCCGGAGGACTCCGCTGATTCTGGCGACGGCGGTGCACATCGGAGCGTCGATCGGCGCGGCCATGTCCACCGACATCGCCATGCTGGGACTGTTCCGGGTGCTGATGGGAATCGGCGCGGCCGGTGGCGGCGTGGTCGCCATGGCCATGGTGCGGGACCTGTTCAGCGGCTACGCGATGGTCCGGATGTTTTCCCGGATGGCGCTGGTCAACGGATTGGCTCCCATCCTGGCGCCGGTCATCGGATCCCAGCTGCTGCTGCTGATGCCGTGGCCGGGCATCTTCATCTTCCTGGCCGGCTATGGCACGTGTGTCATTATCGCGGCCCTGTTCGTCGTGCGGGAGACGCTGCCGCGCGAGCTTCGCGGCACCACCGGTTTGACGATGCGCCAGCGCTACCGGGTCCTGTTCGCCGACCGCATCTTTGTGGGCATGCTGCTGCTGGGCGGGATGAACTTTGGCGGGCTCTTCACCTACCTCTCGGCCTCGCCGTTCCTGTTTCAGAATGTCTTTGGCTTCTCGCCGCAGCAGTATGGCCTGTTGTTCGGGGTCAACTCGCTGGGCATCGTCGCCGGCGTGCAGACCAGCTCCCGGCTCATCAAGCGCGTCCCGCCGCAGTGGATTCTGGCGTGCTCAACGGCCTGGATGTTCCTGATGGCGCTGCTGATCGTGGCGTTCGACCAAATGGGCTTCGGCCTGTGGGGGGTCATGGTGCCGCTCTGGTTCTACATTCTGGGCGCGGGTTTCACCTTCCCCTGCGTCCAGGTCCTGGCCCTTGCCAACCACGGGGCGCAGGCCGGCACCGCGGCCTCCTTGCTTGGTGCGGCGACGTTCCTGATGGCAGGCATCATCTCCCCCGTGGTCGGCTGGCTGGGCCTGGGGTCCGCGACGCCGATGGGCGCCGTCCAGGCCGGTTGCATCCTGCTGGCGGCTGCGGCCCTGTGGCTCGTGGTCCGGCCGCGCACGGTGCCGTCCATCCACTGAACCACCCGCCCGCCCCCTGCCGGCGGGGACGTGTCCAGCGGCGGGCAGGCGGCGAGGCGCTCCCCTGTTCGGGGCTGACGGCGGGCGATAAGGTTGTTGTGTGCCCCGCTGGCAGGATCCTCCGCCCCTCCCGGCCACGTGGCAGAGGTGCGACGACGGCATTCTGCCCCTGTGGTGGGAGCGGCTGTGCACTCAGACCAGCCCGCAGTCGGCGGCACTCTACGCAGCCGGGCTTTTCACCGAGGACCGACGCCGGCCCATCGCCCAGTGGTACAACCCCGCCTACGATTCGGCCCTCCTCGTCGCCCCGGAGACCTCTCCGGAATGGCCGGTACAGCGCTTCGGCATCTTTTACGCTCCCCCGCGCGGCGGCTTCACCAGGGTGCACTCCTCGGCACATGAGTGGCATCCGCGCGAGCCCCGGCAGTCCCCGACGGAGGAGGAAGCCTTCGAGGCAGCGGTAGCGGAGGCTGAACGTTTCCTGCAGGTGGAGATGTTCTTTGTCTAGCCGGCCGGGAGCGGCGCTGCCCGCAACCTGGCGACACCCTTACGGAAAACCGCGGCAAGAAAAAAGGTCCCGCAGCCGGTTACTCACCGGCCGCGGGACCTGTCCGCTCCTCCTGCTGGACTTGAACCAGCAACCCTTCGATTAACAGTCGAATGCTCTGCCAATTGAGCTAAGGAGGAATGAAGCAGGTACGACATTAGCAAAGGTTTCAGCGGTAACGAAATCCGCGGCGGGGGCACTCCCCCGCGGCTGCTCCGGCGCCCGAAACATACCCCCTGCCGGTATACAAAAGTCCCCGCTCCGGGAACCCGGAACGGGGACTGCGCGCTCCTCCTGCTGGACTTGAACCAGCAACCCTTCGATTAACAGTCGAATGCTCTGCCAATTGAGCTAAGGAGGAATGAAGCGGATATAAGCCTAGCAAAGACCCTGCCGGGAAACGAAATCGCCCTCCCGGCGGGACGGCAGCGGGCCTAGGAGTCCATCCGGAGCGAACGCCGCTGCATCTCCAGTTCCATCAGTTCACGGTTCAGTCGCTGGAACTCCTCGGGATTGGACGAGGCGTCCAGGCGCTGCAGCTGACCCATCTTCTCGGCCTTCACCCGGGTGATCTGCAGCTCGAACAGCCGTGCCAGAATGTCCCGGCAATACCGTTGCACGGCTTCGGCGGTGCTCGCCGGCAGCGGCACGACGGCAAGCTCGGACACCAGCGGTCGGAGCGGCTCGGGAACTTCCTGGAGCAGCTGCTCGACCCAGCGCAAAGGCTCGCCCGTGTTCCCCAGCCCGGTGGCCCGGATGGCTTCGTGGATCGCGAGGTAGGCGGGCGTGGAGAAGCGCGCCTCCGAGAAGCGCTCCCAGGTGGGGCCTTCCAGGATCGCCGGTTCCTGAAGCACCACCTCCAGCGCCTGGCGTTCCATTGCAGCCACCGGATCCCGCGGATCGGGCCGGTTGAAGGCCGGCAGGGTGGCCGACGGCGGCAGTGGTGCCACACCCGGGGCAGACCCGTAACCCGGGCCGGCACCCTGACCGGGGTTCGCGCCCCGGTCCGGGCCTGCGCCCTGACCCTGCCCGCGGCCCTGGCCCTGCCCGCGGCCCTGGCTCTGGCCCGGGCCGGGACCGCGGGACCGGGCGTGGTTCTGGCCGTAGCCCTGCCCCTGGCCGTTCCCCTGTCCCGCCCCTTCGGACGGCCCCTGGGCGATGCGCTTGGCGGCGGCGCCGACGGCACGGCTGACGTCTTCGACCGGCATGCCCAGCCAGCCGGCAAGCTCCCGGGCATAGGCCGGACGGATGCCGGCGTCGCGGATCTGGGCCACCACCGGGGCCGACTCGCGCAGCGCCGAGATCCGGCCTTCCACGGTGTCGAGGTTGTGCCGCCGCAGGGTAGCGCGGATGGCGAATTCGAACAGCGGCCGGCGGGTGCCGATCAGGTCACGAACCGCGGAGTCGCCCTTGGCCTGGCGCAACTCGCAAGGGTCGGAGCCGCCCGGTTCGACAGCGACGTAGGTCTGGGCCACGAAGCGCTGGTCCTCTTCGAAGGCACGCAGCGCCGCTTTCTGCCCCGCCGCGTCGCCGTCGAAGGTGAAGATAACCTCTCCCCCGCTGCCGTCGTCGGACAGCAGCCGCCGGGCGATCTTGATGTGCTCCGTGCCGAACGCCGTGCCGCAGGTCGCGACCGCCGTCGGGACCCCGGCCAGGTGGCAGGCCATGACGTCGGTGTAGCCCTCGACCACCACCAGCTGGCGTTCCTTTGCGATGTTGCGCTTGGCGAGGTCGATTCCGTACAGGACCTGCGACTTCTTATAGAGCGCTGTCTCCGGGGTGTTCAGGTACTTCGGGCCCTGGTCGTCCTCGTAGAGCTTGCGCGCACCAAAGCCGATGGTGTCTCCGGCGATGTCGCGGATCGGCCAGATCAACCGGCCCCGGAACCGGTCGTAAATTCTCTGCTGATTTCCGGGTCCCCCGGCAGAGAACATGCCCGTCAGCTTCAGCTCGGCATCGGTGTAGCCGCGGCCGCGGAGGTGCTTGAGCAGTGAGTCCCAGGCCTGCGGGGCGTAGCCGACGCCGAACTGCTCGGCGGCGGCCCGGTCGAAGCCCCGGCCGAACAGGAAGTTCCGGCCCTCCGTGGCGCCGGGGGTCAGCAGTTGCTCGCGGAAGAACTCGTCCGCGATCTTGTGCGCATCGAGCAGGCGCTGGCGGCGTCCGATTTCCTCCCTATTAGGCCCCGAGCCGCCGTCCTCGTAGCGCAGCTCGTAGCCGATCCGTGCCGCAAGTTTTTCCACGGCCTCGTGGAAGGTGGTGTGGTCCAGCTTTTGCACGAAGGAGATGACGTCGCCGTCTTCACCACAGCCGAAGCAGTGGTACCGGCCCACCTGCGGGCGCACGGTGAAGGAGGGTGAGCGCTCATCATGGAAGGGGCACAGTCCCTTGTAGGAACCCAGTCCGGCGCCCTTGAGGGTCACGTAGCCGTCGACGACTTCCTTGATGTCGGTGCGCTGGCGTACCTCGTCGATATCTTCACGTTTGATCAGGCCAGCCACAGTGCCATCCTAGTGCCCGGGTGCGACACCGGACGGCACCCGGCGGCCTGCGCCGGAAGCGCCGTCACCACAGCGACGGAAGGCTGCCGACGAGCCGTTCGTACATCGCCAGTGCGGAGCCGTCGGTCAAGGAGGCCACCTGGTCGATCACCACGCGCAGCCGGGCACCGTCGTCCGGCGCAGCACGCCAGTCGGCGGCGAACATCGGTTCCAGATGCCGGTCGCCGGTGGCGTTGAGCGCGGTCACCAGCGCGTGCAGCACCTCGCGCTGGCGTTCGTAAATCGGCTGCCGGTGCTCGGTGGTCATCACGAATGTGGTGGCCAGGCCCTTCATCACGGCGATCTCCATCACGGTCTCGTCCGGGACCACGAGCTCGGCGTTGTAACGGGTGAGGTTTTCCGGACCGTACAGGGTCCGGGTGGTCTCCAGCGCGCTTTGGCAGAACCGGCCGATCAGCTGGCTGGTCATGTCCTTCAGCGCGGCCATGGACTTGCGGCTGCCGTCGGCCTCGCGGACCCAGACGCTGGTTGCTTCCAGCCGGGCCAGGGCCGCGTCGATCGCGGCCGGATCGTTGTGCGGCAGGTACCACTGCTTGGCGTAGCCGACCACCCGCGCGCGATGGTCGGGGTTGTCCATCCAGCGCAACTGGAAGTGCCCGGCGACGATGGCGTCCTCGACGTCGTGCACCGAGTAGGAGATGTCGTCGGCGAGGTCCATGACCTGGGCTTCGAGGCAGGACCGGCGCTCCGGCGCTCCTTCACGGATCCAGTCGAAGATCGGCAGGTCGTCCTCGTACGCGCCGAACTTGCTGGTTCGCTGGCCGTGGATCACCGGCGCGTTCTCCGCGGACCACGGGTATTTCGCGGCGGCGTCGAGGCTGGCACGGGTCAGGTTGAGCCCGGCGGGCCGGCCATCCGGGGCGAGGACCTTGGGTTCGAGCCGGGTGAGCAGACGCAGGGTCTGGGCGTTGCCTTCGAAGCCGCCGATGGCGTGCGCCACCTCGTTGAGGGCCGACTCGCCGTTGTGGCCGAAGGGCGGGTGGCCAAGGTCGTGGCTCAGGCAGGCGGTGTCCACGACGTCGGGGTCGCAGCCCAGCGCGCGGCCAAGTTCGCGGCCCACCTGCGCGACCTCCAGGCTGTGCGTGAGCCGGGTGCGGACGAAGTCGTCCGTATCCGGGGCGACGACCTGGGTTTTGGCGCCGAGCCGGCGCAGTGCCGAGGAGTGCAGCACCCGGGCGCGGTCGCGTTCAAAGTCGGAGCGGTAGGTGCTTTTAGCTGGTTCCTCGACCCATCGGGCCCAGTCGCGGTCCACGTAGCCGTCCAGCACCGGGGCGGTTGTCCTTGTTTCAGCCACCGGAGACGTCCAGTTCGGCGAAGGAGATGTCGCGGGACTCGTCCTCGTTCAGGCTGCGGTTGAGCAGCCAGTCCTTGGGCAGGGCCGGCTTTTTGGGCGAGCCGGCCCGGCCGCGCGGTCCCTCTGCGTCGGCTCCCGGGTAGGGCGAGTCGAGGTCCAGTTCATCGAGGGTGCCGCGGAGTACCTCGAGGCTGGTGACGAGCGCCAGCCGGTTCCGCAGTTCGCTGCCCACCACGTAGCCCTTGAGGTACCAGGCCATGTGCTTGCGGATTTCGCGCAGAGCCTTGCCTTCGTCCCCGAAGGTCTCCACCATCAGCTCGGCGTGGCGGTAGATGCTCTCGGCCACCTGGCGCAGCGCCGGCTTGTGGCGTTCCTCGCTGCCCTCGAAGGCGGCCATCAGGTCACCGAACAGCCAGGGCCTTCCCTGGCAGCCGCGGCCCACGACGACGCCGTCCACACCGGTTTCGCGGACCATCCGGACGGCGTCCTCGGCGGACCAGATGTCACCGTTGCCCAGAACCGGGATGTCCGGCAGGGCTTCACGCAGCCGGGCGATGGCGGACCAGTCGGCCTGGCCGGAGTAGAACTGCGCGGCGGTGCGGCCGTGCAGTGCGACGGCGGCGACGCCGGAGTCACGCGCGATCCGGCCGGCGTCAAGGTAGGTCAGGTGGTCCTCGTCGATGCCCTTGCGCATCTTGATGGTCAGCGGGACGTTGCCCTTGGACGCTTCCTTCACCGCGGTCTGGACGATGGAGGTGAAGAGGTCGATTTTCCATGGCAGTGCCGAGCCGCCACCGCGCCGGGTCACCTTGGGCACCGGGCAGCCGAAGTTGAGATCAATGTGATCCGCGCGGTCCTCCTCGACCAGCATCCGCACGGCCTGGCCGACTGTCACCGGGTCCACGCCGTAGAGCTGGACCGACCGGACTTTTTCGTCGTCGTCGTGCGAAATGATGCGCAGCGATTCGGGCGTGCGCTCAACCAGGGCGCGGGAGGTGACCATCTCCGCCACATACAGTCCGCCGCCGTATTCACGGCAGAGCCTGCGGAAGGCGGAGTTGGTGATCCCCGCCATCGGGGCCAGGATCACGGGGGTATCGACCGTGATGGGACCCAGCTTCAGGGGCGGGAGTTCCAGCTTGGGGGCAGGAGGAGTTGCTACAACAGTCACCCGACCATTGTCTCAAAGGCGGGCAAATCGACGGGATCGCGGCCGGCTATGTGGACAATGGCGCCGCGTCCGAGGGCCGCGCCGGGCCACGTACGACGGCTCCGGCATGCCGATCAGCCGGGCAACGCGGCGCGCCGGCCTCGGCGCGTCTCGGGCTGCGGCTCGGCGCCGCCGTCGGACGAATTCCCGACGGGCTCCCGGCGGTGCAGCGTAGCGGCGGGCGCGACGGCGGCGGGCCCGCCGCCACCGTCGGCAGCCGCGGCGCCTTTCAGCCCGGTGGCCTTGACCACGAGTACAGCGATCAGCGTGGTGACCGGGATCGCCAGCACCAGGCCGATGGAGCCGACGAGCGTGCGGATCACTTCCTCGGAGAGTTCGGCGCTGGTGAGGGCATCGCCCAGCGGACGCTCGTACAGCATCACAATGATCAGGATTGGCAGGGCCGCACCGGCGTAGGCAAAGGCGATGGTGTAAACAGTGGACGCGATGTGGTCCCGGCCGATCCGCATGGCTGAGGCGAACAGTTTCCGTGCCGAGGTCCCGGGGGCGAGCTCCCAGAGTTCCCACACGGCGGAGGACTGGGTGATCGTGACGTCGTTCAGCACGCCAAGCCCGGAAATAATCAAACCGCACAGGATGATCCCGGAGATGGAGATATGGTCCGAGACGTTCGCCAGGGTGGCGGCGTCGTGGTTGCCGACACCCGCCAGGTTTGCCGCGTCGGTGGCCCAGGCCGCGAGCACGGCGGTGATGCCCAGCCCGAACATGGTGCCCAGCAGCGCCGTCGAGGTCCGGGCGGTGAAGCCGTGGGCGAAGTACAGCACTCCGATCATGATCACTGTGGAGCCAACCAGCGCCAGCAGCAGCGGAGGTTTGCCTTCGACCAGGCCGGGAAGCAGGAAGGTGACGAGCACGGCGTAGGCGCCAAGCAGGCCGATGAGGGCGCGCAGCCCCCGCCAGCGTGCCACCGCGATGACGACGACGGCGTAGAGGACCGCGAGCAGGATGATCGGCAGGGTCCGGACGAAGTCGACGAACACGTAGGCGGGCGTGCCTTGGGCGGCGGCGCCCTGCGCCTTGGAGAGGTTCAGGTAGCGGATGTTGTCGCCGACTTTGACGCCGTGGGACTTGGCGACGTCGGGGTTGATCACCACCTTCACCGGGTTTCCGCCCTTGTCCGGCTCGGTGTAGGCGAAAGTGCACTGCGAGCCGGCGCCGGGGGCGGCCCCCTGCCCGGTCCCCTGCTGGGCCTCCTGCTGCCCGGCGGGCTGCCCGGCGCCGTCCATGCAGCCCGCCACGACGACGCGCTGGATTTTGCCGGTGTCGAAGGAGACGCCGGGCGCTGCCGCGTAGGGGCTGGCGAGTTTAATCCCCTCTTTACTGCCCGAGGGCCACAGGAGAACCATCGCCACGATGGTCAGCAGCGTCAGGGGCACCAGGACGGCGGCCAGGATCCAGTTCGCCTTCCGGCGTGCGGCGAGCGCCCGGGGCGTCGGTTCGGCGGGCACCTGCGCGGTGTGTGAATGTCCGGCGCCCATCAGCAGTTCAACCTCATGCCGAAAACTTTACGGCGTGGGCGTGCCGCTCCCGGCCATGCGGAACCGGCCGGTCCGCCGGTCGAAGGAAATCCTCCCGGAGTTACGCCGGCGGGATGTTCTGGTTCACGTGGAAGAGGTTCTGCGGGTCGTAGGCGGCCTTGACCTCCCGCAGCCGCTGGTAGTTCGGGCCATAGTTGTCCGGGACCTTGGCCAGGTCGTCACCGTCCATGAAGTTGATGTACCCGGCGGTCTCGGCGTAAGGCCGCAATGCTGCGGCGAACTCACGCACCCAGGCCACGTTCGCTTCAGTGTCTGCCGGGTCCTGCCAGTGGCACGCTATCACCGGGGAGAACCGGGCGTTTCGGTTCGGGAATGCGGTGTCCGCGACTCCCACCTGATGGACAGCGCCGTCGATCGGGTAGATATGCACGGCCGTCTGCATGCTCGGGGTGCGGCTGCCGTACTCGAGGTGCGTGCTGATGGCTCCGTCGTTGAGCTCGGACAGGAACGCCGCTTTCCAGTAAGCCAGGAGTCCCTTCGGATACATCCCGTCGAACGCCATATTCAACGCCGGATACGGCATCTGGCCCACCATGGAGCCGGCCACCGGCGCCACGTCCAGGAACGGCTGCCAACGTGCGGGTCCTTCCGCAGGGTCCCCGGTCCACATTCCCACCACAATGCAGACCGGCTTGCCGTGCCACTGCTCGGGGAGGAACGGCGCCGGTGGTCCTTGGTGGAACGCGAGAAACGCGCCGAAGTCCTCGGGCGCCGCCGCCAGTTGTTCCCGGTAGAACTTCGCAACGGTTTCGGCGTGTTCCACGGGATAGATGATGATGCCGGCGTGGACCATGTCCACCGGATGCAACTGGAACTCCAGCGAGGTCACGACGCCGAAGTTCCCGCCGCCGCCGCGCAGCGCCCAGAAGAGGTCCTCATGCTCGTGCTCACTGGCCGTGAGGAATTTGCCGTCCGCGGTGACGACGTCGGCGGACAGCAGGTTGTCGCAACTGAGGCCGTATTTCCGGTCCAGGTAGCCGATGCCGCCGCCGAGGGTCAGGCCCGAGACACCGGTCGAGCCGATGATGCCGCCGGTGGTTGCCAGACCGAACGCGTGCGTGGCGTGGTTGAAGTCCGCCCACGTGGCGCCGGCCTCGGTCCTGGCCGTCTGGTGGGCCGGATCAACCCGGACGCCTCTGGTTCCGGCGAAGTCGATGACCAGTGCGTCATCGGCGGTGCCGAACCCCGGCCCGCTGTGGCCCCCGCCCCTGACGGCCACGTCCAGGTTGTTGTCCCGGGCGAAGTTCACGCTGGCGATCACATCCGCCACCTGGGACACCCGGACCACCGCCGCGGGCCTTTTGTCGATCATGCCGTTGTGTACTGTCCGCGCCTCGTCGTAGCCGGCGTCGGTGGGCGTGGTGACTTGCCCGCGGACCTGCTCGCGCAGGCCGCCGAAGTCCGTTGCATTCATTTTCTCTACCGTCGATTTCGTCGTGATGCCCGAACCGGACGGTGATATGTGCTCCCAGCCGGCATTGCGTCCGGAGGTTTACGAGCTCAACGCTTACTCCTCTGCAGGAATCCCGTCAAGGTACCCTGTAAGCGGTCCTGCGAAGGCCCGCGACGTGCCGCCCCGGGCGGCGCCGCCTCCCGCCCATCCGCTGCCGCCCGTGCTCCGAATGAAGACGGGGACGTAGTCCCGGAGTGATCCAGGAACTCCCGGAAGAGCAATGCCGGGAAGACCGGCGGGCACCCTATTGTTGGTATTTGCAGGACTCAAAGAGCTGGAGGACGCGACAGTGGCCAGACGCGTGATTGATGACCGGCAGCATGCCGCGGCGGGTTCCGGCCCGGCAGCCCGGGCGGAGCTGAGTATCGCCGATGCAACCGGTCCCACCCGGGGTGTAGTCCTGGTGTTGCACGGCGGACGGGCGGACAGTTTCGAGGCGGTCCGTGCCCGGCATCTCAGTCCGGCCAGGATGCTGCCGTTCGCGCAGGCGCTCCGCTCCGAGGGGGGACCCCATGGGCTGGCCGTCTGGACCCTCCGGAACCGGTACCGCGGCTGGAACGGGCCTGATATGTCCCCGGTCCGGGACGCCCGCTGGGCGTTGTCCCGGATCAGCCACGAGCACCCCGGTGTCCCCGTCTACCTGCTGGGCCACTCCATGGGCGGCCTGACGGCGCTCTGCGTCGCGGACGACCCGCAAGTGGAGGCCGTCGTCGCGCTGGCGCCCTGGCTGACCGGGTCCACTCCGGTGGACCGCGTCGCCGGCCGCCGTGTCCTGATTGTGCACGGCAACGAGGACCGCTGGACCAGCCCACGAAATTCGCTGGCCTACGCGCGCCGGGCAGAGGGCGTGGCGGCGTCGGTTGACTACGTCTCGCTTACGGGCTCCGGGCACTTCATGTTCCGCCGGGTGCGGCTCTGGAACTCCCTTGCCAACGGCTTCATTCTCGATTCCTTTGCCAGCAGTACCGGCGGCCAGTTCCGGGGCACCGACGCCCTCCGCCGGGTCCTGCCGGCCGAGGCCGACCTCCCGGTGGTGCTCTGATGCCGGCCTTCCCGCTGGAAGCGTTCCTGGCCAGCCTGCCCTGGGTTGCCCTTGGGCTCCTTGTCCTGCTGGCCGGAACCTTCGTCGTCGCCGTCCGGCAAAGCCGGCACTCTGTCATTGACACGGTCTGGGGCCTGGGCTTCGTCGTGGCGGCCGCCGTCTCCTGGCTGCTGTCCGCAGGGTACGGCGACGGCGGCCGGCGCCTGCTGCTGCTGGCCCTGGTGGCGGTCTGGGGCATCCGCCTGGCCCTTCACATCGGCGTCCGGGCCCGCGGCGGCCACGAAGACCCGCGCTATGTGGACATGCTCTCCTCGGCGCCCGGCTCCCGCAACACCTATGCACTGCGGCGGGTTTATCTGCCGCAGGGCGTCGTGATGTTCTTCGTCTCGCTGACCATCCAGGTCGGCATGTTCAGCACCGGCCCCCTGGGCTGGCTGGCGCTGCTGGGAGCCGTGCTGTGGGCCGTCGGCTTCATCTTCGAAACCGTCGGCGACTGGCAGCTCGCACAGTTCAAGGCCGACCCGGCCAGACGCGGAACCGTCCTGGACACCGGACTGTGGCGCTACACCCGGCATCCCAACTACTTCGGTGACGCCGCCGTCTGGGCCGGGTTGTTCCTGATCGCCGCCGACTCGTGGCCCGGAGTGCTGACGATCCTCTCCCCCGCACTGATGATCTGGACCCTGGCCGGCAAGACCGGCAAGCCGTTGACCGAAAAAGCCATGTCAGCCCGGCCCGGCTACAAGGAATACGTCGAGTCGACGTCGGGCTTCCTTCCCCTGCCCCCGCGGCGGAAGGCGAAAAGCTGAGATGCTCCGGTCCGGTGTGGGCAGGCGGTCAGTGAGCTGGCGGCGCGTGCGCTGGCGGCGCGTGCGCTGGCGGCCAGCGCCGAACGACCGCTTCTACCGCCTCATCGTCGGCACCGGCCAGGTGCTGCGGCGGCTGTTCCGGATCAGGATTCTCGTCACCGGCCAGGAGCACCTGCCGTCCGCGCTGGCGGCCACGACCCGGGCGGGTTCCTTCCGGCGGCCGGTCCCCGGCGAGGGCGCCGTCGTCGCAATAACTCACTTCGGCTACCTCGACTTCGCCGTCACCGAACTGCTGCTGTGGCGGCACAACAGGGCCCAGTTGCGGTTTCTGATCACCCAGGGCGCCGCGGACCACTGGTTCGCCGGCCCGGCCATCAGCGCGGCCGGGCACGTCGTCGTCGGCTATGACAGCGGGTCGCACGCCTACGATGCCGCCGTCCAGAAACTTCGCGAGGGCGAGTACATAGCGATCCTGCCCGAGGCCGGCGTGAGCCGCAGCTTCCACGTCCGCGACTGCAAAACCGGTGCCGTCCGGATGGCCGCCGAGGCCGGTGTCCCGCTCATCCCGGTCTCGGTCTGGGGCGCGCACCGGATCATGACCCGGCACCACGGCTTTTCCCCGCTTCGGGCCTGGCGGGCGCCGGTGCGCGTGCACATCGGCGAGCCCTTCAACCCGGGACCCGGGCTTGAGGGGCTCGATGTCATGGCAGCGACCGAGGCGCTGCGCGAGGCCCTGCAGCACGGCATCGACGCCGGCATCGCCGACTTCCCGCTGCGCCCCGGTCCGGGTGCCTGGTGGATGCCGGCCGCGCTCGGCGGCGGAGCGCCCTCGGAGGAGGAACGCCGGCGGCTGGAGGAGGCCGAAGGCCCCCGGCGCTCCCGCAGCCGCCGCAGCTAACCCCTGCTAGTGGTCGGAGAGGACCAGGGTTTCGGCCCCGGCCAGCCGGGCCTTGCCGGTCTCCAGCAGAGGTTCGACGACGGCGCGCAGCGCGGTCATGGAATCGTCCAGTTCCAGCAGTACCGGGTACTGGTACGCGATCAGCGCCAGCAGGTCCCGGACTGCTGCCCGGGCGTCCTCGGCGGAGAGTTCCGGGTCGTGGCCGAGGAACACGTCCGAGGGCTCGCCTGCGTTCGCAGCACGGCCGTCCCCGCCGTCGGGCCCGCCCACCCCGGGGCTGCCCTGGGCGTAGCTGACGGCGAATGCCTGCAGCCGGCCCTTCTTGCTGGCCGGAACGCCCGCGCCGAAGGCGCTGGCCTTGGGCGCGCGGAGCACGATCGCGCCGTGGGCTCCGCTGAGATCATCCAGGAACAACCGCTGCACCGTCGCGATGCTGAGCTCGCCCGGGCTGTCCCACGAGTGCACGGCCGTGTAGTACCGGCCCACGACGTCGCTGAGTTCCACCGACCCGGTGGCGAGGTCCTCCACTTGGTCGGAGGCCGCGGCTTCCGAGCCGTCGCCGAAGACCGGGAGCTTCAGGGCGCCGGGTTCGACAATGACCAGGCGGGAGCGCTGGATCGGGGCCAGGCCGGCGGCCTCGGCGAAAGCCGCGCCGGGCGTTCCCGGCTCGACCTTGGTCCGCAGCCGGGACACGCCCGACGGCGACTGTTCGGCCTCGTGCCGGAGCATCGCCAGCAGGGTGGAGCCGATCCCGGTGCGGCGGTGGTCGCGGGCGACCTCCACGTAGACCCAGAGGCGTTCCGGATGCAGCGACGCTTCGTGCACGACGCCGGCCGCGACGGGAATGGCGACGCCGTCGACGACGTCCTCGGCCACGATGCAGCGGCGCCACGGCGAGTTGGCCGAGGGTGCCAGGGTGCCGCGGAACTGCCGGGCCTGGTCCGTCTCCGGGCCGCCCCACATTTCCAGCAGCGCAAGGTCATCGCCGTCGCGCCATTGACGGTATTCGATGGCCATGCTCAGGCCCCGATCAGCCGTGCGGCCAGGTAGCCCTCCACCTTGTCCAGGGAGACGCGTTCCTGGCTCATGGTGTCGCGTTCGCGGATTGTCACGGCCTGGTCTTCAAGGGTGTCGAAGTCCACGGTGATGCAGAACGGCGTGCCGATCTCGTCCTGCCGGCGGTAGCGGCGGCCGATCGCGCCGGCGTCGTCGAACTCAATGTTCCAGTTCCTGCGCAACTGCGCGGCGAGGTCCTTGGCTTTCGGCGACAGGTCCTCGTTGCGGCTCAGCGGGAGCACCGCGGCCTTGACCGGGGCCAGGCGGGGGTCCAGTTTGAGCACGGTGCGGACGTCGACGCCGCCCTTGGCGTTGGGTGCCTCGTCCTCGGTGTAGGCGTCGATCATGAACGCCATGAAGGAGCGGGTGAGGCCGGCGGCGGGCTCGATCACGTACGGGGTGTAGCGCTCGTTGGTGGCCTGGTTGAAGTAGCTCAGGTCCTGCCCGGAGGCCTTCGAGTGGGTGGAGAGGTCGAAGTCGGTGCGGTTGGCGATGCCCTCAAGCTCGCCCCACTCCGAGCCGGAGAAGCCGAACCGGTATTCGATGTCCGTGGTGCCCTTGGAGTAGTGGCTGAGCTTCTCGAGCGGGTGCTCGAAGAAGCGCAGGTTTTCTTCCCGGATGCCCAGGTTCGTGTACCAGGACATGCGCTCCTTCATCCAGTACTGGTGCCACTGCTCGTCGGTGCCCGGCTCGACGAAGAACTCCATTTCCATCTGCTCGAACTCGCGGGTGCGGAAGATGAAGTTGCCCGGGGTGATCTCGTTGCGGAAGGACTTGCCGATCTGGCCGATGCCGAACGGCGGCTTTTTCCGGGAGGTGGTGAGCACGTTGGAGAAGTTCACGAAGATGCCCTGCGCGGTTTCGGGGCGCAGGTAGTGCAGGCCCTCTTCGCTGGCGACCGGGCCGAGGTAGGTCTTGAGCAGGCCGGAGAATTCCTGCGGTTCGGTCCACTGGCCGCGGGTGCCGCAGTTGGCGCAGACGATGTCCTTCAGCCCGTTCTCGGCGGGGCGGCCCTTCTTCTCCTCGTATTCTTCCTCGAGGTGGTCCGCGCGGTAGCGCTTGTGGCAGGACAGGCACTCCACCAGCGGATCGGAGAAGACCTCGACGTGGCCGGAAGCCTCCCAGACCTGGCGGGGCAGGATCACTGAGGAATCAAGGCCTACGACGTCGTCCCGGCCGCGGACCACTGACTGCCACCACTGGCGCTTGATGTTTTCCTTCAGCTCGGCACCGAGGGGACCATAGTCCCAGGCAGAACGGGAGCCCCCGTAGATTTCACCGGCCTGGAAGACGAAACCCCGTCGCTTGGCGAGGGAAATGATCTGATCGAGTACGGATTTTGCTGCCATGGGAACTCCAGTTTCTGCAGGGCCGCTGGGTGCGGTCCGTGCTGTCAGCCCCGGGTCACCGGCTGGTTGCCGGGCGGGGTGTTGCGAACGGTGTAATGCAAACTCCCAGCCTACCGTCGGCGGCTGCCTCTTCGCAGCGCAGCTACCTCTTGAGAGCCCCGCGGGACCAGGGCAGGCTGGCCAGGACTATGGCGCCCAGGGTCAGCAGCGTGCCGAGCACGGTGGGCAGGGCGACGACCGTCCCCGGCGCCGGCAGCGCCAGATCCAGTCCGAGCGAGCCCAGCAGCTGCCCGGCAATCATGCCGAGCCCGGTGACCAGCACGCCCAGGCTGCGGACCAGGAAGGCGGCGACGGCGATGAAGATGCAGCCCATCGGTCCGCCCAGGTAGTACCACCATTCACCGGGCAGGGCGTTGCCCGGCCCGGCCACTGCCAGCTTGACCAGCCACGAGAGCCAGAGCACGGCGCTGCCGGCGATGAAGTTCACCAGGGTGGCGGTGATGGGCGTGCGGTAGTGCACCGTGGCGGTGCCGTTCATGGCCTGCTGGAAGCTCATCAGGAACCCGGCAAGCAGCGGCAGCAGCACCGGCAGCACCAGCTGCAGCGGATCTGCGCCGGACGCCCCGGGGCCGCCGGAGCCGGAGCCGAAGCGGGGCGAAACGGCCCAGGCGACGGCGGCGACCGTCAGCACGCTGCCGAGGACACGGATACCGGTGATGCGTCTCCTGCCCGCCGGGCCGATCCCCATCCGGTCCACCAGCAGCCCGCTCAGCGTCTGCCCGGTGACGGCAGCGACGGTGAACAGTGCGACGCCGAGCAGGCCAACGGTGAAGGACTGGGCGAAAACGAAAAACGCCCCGATGGCGCCGGCCAGGACGTAGTAGCGCGGGAACCGGCGCTCGCGCAGCGCCGGCAGGACCTCCGCCAGCCCAGCCCGCCCCCTGGGCAGCAGCAGCGAGATGACGATCATCAGGACCAGGCCGATGCTGAAGCTCACCACCGCGGCGCCCAGGCCGTCGGCCAAGGCCGATCCCAGGGCGCCGTTGATCCGGCTTTGAACAGGTCCGAGCAGGCCGGCCGAAACCGCAATGAGCAGTCCGACAGGCAGCGGAAGCCGCGGTGCGTGGGTCATAGGTGCCACCTTTGGTCAGGCATTATTGCTTGTATGAGCAACCCGGAAATCGAAGACATCCCCATCCGCGACGACATGATTCGGCTGGGCCAGCTGCTGAAGCTGGCCAACCTGGTCCAGGACGGGGTGGAGGCGGCGGAGTTGATCAAGAACGGGCTCGTCAAGGTTAACGGCGAGATCGACGACCGCCGGGGCCGGCAGCTCCATGACGGGGACACCGTCACGGTGAACGGCCAGACGGTCCGGGTCGTCGCACCCAGTGGAGCCTAGCAGCGCCTAGCAGCAGCGCCGTCGTCCGGCGGCGGCAGGCCAGCCTGCCGCCGCCGGGCCGCCGGACGCCGCCCGCGGCGGCTAGGCCGCCACCGGGCTTATTTGTTGAGCACCTCGTGGGTGAGGAATTCGCCCACGTGCCCGACTTCCTGCTGGTTGATGCCGTGCCACATACCGGTGTACAGCACCTTGGTGAGCTTTACGTGCTTGCGCACCCAGCCCATGGTGAACTCGATTTTGTCCGGCGTGATCACGGGATCCTGCTGGTCCCGGCCCCAGAACATCGGCACGGTTCCTTCCAGTTCCGCGTCCCGGAAGCTCGGGTCGTCCCCGGCGTCGACCACGAACCCGGAAAGTCCGACGACGGCGGCGTAGCCGTCGGGGCGCTGCCGCAGCAGCGTGGTGGCCAGGGCCATGCCCATGGAGAATCCGAGCAGGGTGACCGAGGGGTGGTTGTCCCGGACCGAGTCGATCCAGTCCTGGGCGTAGGCCGAAGCCTGCTTGACGGCGTCGAGCGAGTACTCGATGGAGGCTGTCAACGGGAACCAGGTGAACCCCGGGCCGGAGACCAGCGGTGCGCGCAGCGAGGCCACCACGAACTCCTCCGGCAGCATGTCCGCCAGGCTCAGCAGGTCCTGTTCGTTGGCGCCGTAGCCGTGCAGCAGCACCAGCAGGGGCTTGCCGGCGCGGGCCTCTTCGGGACGGGTCCACAGCACAACAGGGGCGGGAAAAGCAGCGGGAAAGGGAAGGGCTTCAGTCATGGCTCCATTCTTACAGTTACCTCGGAGTAACCATTTACGGTGGCGTCGCTTCCCGTCGGGAGGGCAGGATGGAAAGGTGAGCGAAACAAAACCGATGGAGAACTTCCCGGACCGCACCGTCAATCACCCCTGGACCCGCTACGTGGCAATGGGTGACTCCTTCACCGAAGGCATCGGTGATCCCGAGCCGGCGAGCCCGGGCGGCCACCGCGGCTGGGCGGACCGGGTCGCGGAGGAACTGAGCCGGGGCCACGAAGACTTCGCGTACGCCAACCTCGCCGTGCGGGGCCGCTTGCTTCAGCAGATCGTCGACCAGCAGCTGGCCCACTGCCTGTCGCTCAAGCCGGATTTGGTGACCCTGTCCGCCGGCGGCAACGACCTGATCCGGCCCGGCGGCGACCCCGATGTGCTCGCCGCGCGGTTGGACTCCGTGGTGCAGATCCTGAGCCTGAGCGGTGCCACGGTGGTGCTGTTCAACGGCCCGGACACCGGCTCCTCCGTGCTCAGCCGGGTCCGCAGCAAGGTGGCGATCTACAACGAGAATCTGCGCACCGTAGCGGCCCGGCATGACGCAATCATTGCCGACATGTGGTCCCTCCGGCAGCTCAGCGACCCGCAGATGTGGGACGTGGACAGGCTGCATTTCTCGCCGCTGGGCCACCATACGATCGCGGCCATGGTGCTGGATTCGCTGAACGTGGAGCACACCCTGGAGCCGTTGTCACCCAAGCCGCTGCCCCCGCGCAGCTGGCGCGAGGCCCGCAGCGGGGATCTCATCTGGGCCCGCGAGCACTTTGTCCCGTGGGTGGTCCGCAGGCTCCGGCACCGCTCCTCCGGCGACGGGATCACGGCCAAGAGGCCGTTGGCCGGTCCGGTGTTCGGGCCGGGGGTTCCGCTGGGCTCCGGCGAAGGCCCGCCGGGCTCGGGCGACGCGGCGGACCTCGGGCGTTAGGCTGGAAGGACACCTTCTGAGAGGCCCGGTACCGTGAGTATTTTCTTTTTGATCATTGTGTTGTCCGTGGTGATTCCGGCCGCGAGGCGCCTGTACCGCAATTCGCAGCGGGGACAGATCCAGGACCCCGGCATGTCCGGCGGCCTCCCGGGCCAGTTCCCCGGCGGGTTCCCGGGCCAGCAGAGCAACCAGCCCCGGGACGGGATGACGCAGCGCGACTACTACGGCGGGTTCGGCCAGTTCGGCGCCCCGCAGCCTCCCGCCAACCAGCAATACCCCAACCCGCAGTACCCCGGCCAGCAGTACCCGGTGCCGTACGAAGATAGCCCGGAGTACCTGAACAACCCGCCGCAGGCCGCACCGCAACAGCCGCAGTGGCAGTCTCCGGCGCAGCCGCCGTCGTCCTCCGCCCCGGGGGTACCGCCGGTTCCTCCGGTTCCGTCCGGACCCCAGGGCTACCGCGCGCGCAGGCTCGCCGAACTGGACCAGAAGTACAGCAACGGCGAGCTGTCGATGGAGGATTACATGGCCCAGCGTGCGGAGATTATGAAGGGCTAGGGACCGCCCGCCGACAGGAACGCGGGGCCACTTCGCGCCCGTCCGGAACCGGACTTGGGCGGAATTGACCCCGCGTTCCTGTTTGCTGCGGAAGCCTAGTCGACCTGGGGGAAACCGAGGTCGATTACCGAGGTGGACGGGTCCGGCCAGCGGGTGGTGACGACCTTGCCCCGGGTGTAGAAGCGGATGCTTTCGGGGCCGTACATGTGCGTGTCACCGAAGAGCGAGTTCTTCCAGCCGCCGAAGGAGAAGGTTCCCACCGGCACCGGGATCGGCACGTTGACGCCGACCATGCCGGCCTCGACATCGAACTCGAACTGGCGGGCGGCGCCGCCGTCGCGGGTGAAGATTGCCACGCCGTTGCCGAACTCGTTGTCATTGACCAGCTTCACGGCGTCGGCGTAGGTCTCAACGCGCACAACGGAAAGGACCGGTCCGAAGATCTCGTCGTCGTAAACCTTCATGCCGGGCTTGACGTGGTCGATCAGGCTGACGCCGATGAAGAAGCCGTTGGAGTCGAACTTCTGTTCACGGCCGTCCACCACCACGGAGGCACCTTCGTTTTCGGCGCCGGCCACGTAGGAGGCCACCTTGTCGCGGTGGTCCGCGGTGATCAGCGGGCCCATCTGCGAGGCCGGGTCCGTGCCGGGGCCGATCTGGAGCGTGGTCATGCGGCTCTTGATCGCTCCGACCAGGTCATCGGCGATATTGCCGACGGCGACCAGGACGCTGACGGCCATGCAGCGCTCCCCCGCGGAGCCGTAGGCAGCGGAGACGGCGGCGTCGGCGGCCATGTCCAGGTCCGCGTCGGGGAGCACAACCATGTGGTTTTTTGCCCCGCCGAGGGCCTGGACGCGCTTGCCGTGGTCGGCGGCGCGCTTGTAGATCGACTGCGCGATCGGCGTCGAACCGACAAAGCTGACGGCCTTGACGTCGGGGTGCTCCAGCAGCACGTCGACCGCTTCCTTGTCGCCGTGCACCACGTTCAGCACACCGGCCGGAAGCCCTGCCTCGGCGAAGACCTGGGCGATGAAGAGCGAGGAGGACGGGTCCTTCTCGCTGGGCTTGAGCAGCACGGTGTTGCCGCAGGCCAGCGCGCTGCCGATCATCCACAGCGGCACCATGGCGGGGAAGTTGAATGGCGTGATGCAGGCGACGACGCCGACCGGCTGGCGCACGGAGTGGACGTCGACGCCGCCGGACACCTGCTCGGAGCGTTCGCCCTTTAGGGCGTGCGAGAGCCCGGTCGCGAACTCGATGTTTTCCAGGCCGCGGGTGATTTCGCCCTCGGCGTCGGAGAGGACCTTGCCGTGCTCGCTGGTCAGGATGGCTGCCAGTTCGGGCCGGCGCTGCATCAGCAGTTCGCGGACCCGGAAGAAGATGGCGGTGCGCTTGGCCAGGCTTGTAGCGCGCCAGCCGGGCAGGGCCGCACGCGCGGCAGCGATCGCTTCCTCGACGCGGGCGGCGGAGGCAAGGGCCACCTCTTTTTCCTGCTCGCCGGTAGCCGGGTTGAAGACCGGGCCGAAGCGCTCGGCGTCGGGGACGAGGTCGCCGTTGATGAAGTGCGGAATGCGTTCCATGGTGGATCTCTTTCTAAAAAGGTTGAACGTCTACTTGGCGGACTCGAGCGAGCCGTCGACGAGCTTGACGATGGCCGAGCAGTCGGTGCCGGACTGGCCGGCGTCGATGAGGCGCTGGAAAAGCTGCTGGACGTGCTGGCCGATTTCCAGCGGGGTGCCGGTGTCCGCCGCGGCGCTGATAGCGAGGCCGATGTCCTTGTTCGCGAGCTCCGCGGTGAACGTCGGTGCGAAGTTGTTGTTCGAGGCCGCGGTAGGCACAACGCCGGCCACCGGGTACCAGGTGCGCAGTGCCCAGCTGTCACCGGAGGACACTGAAGCGATGTCCCAGAAGACCTGCTTGTCCAGGCCCAGGCGGTCCGCCAGCACGGCGCCTTCGGCGGTGGAGGCAAGGTTGATGAACAGCATGAGGTTGTTGCAGATCTTCGCTGCCTGGCCGGTGGTGGGACCGCCGGTGGGGATGATGTTGGCGGCCATCGGGCGGATGTATTCGGTGGCGTCGGCCACTGCGCCGGCTTCGCCGCCGATCATGAACGTCAAGGTGGCTGCCTTGGCGCCGCTCATGCCGCCGGAAACGGGAGCGTCCACGAAGCGGAAGCCGGCTTCCGCCGCGGCGTCGTGCAGTGCCTGGGCCGAGGCGATGTCGATGGTGGAGGAGTCCACCAGCAGGGTCTTGGTGTCTGCATGGGCCAGCACGCCGTCCTCGCCGAGGTACACCGCGCGGGCATGCTCGCCCTTGGGCAGCATGGTGAAGACGACGTCGGCGCCCTGCACTGCCTCGGCGATGCTGCCGACAGGCTTAACTCCCCCGGCCTCGGCGGCGGACAGGGCTTCCGGGTTGAGGTCGAAGCCGCGCACCTCGTTTCCGGCTTTAGCGAGGTTTACCGACATGGACCCGCCCATGTTTCCCAGTCCGATCCAGGCGACAACTGCCATGGCGTAAGCTCCTTTGCTTTGAGTGCGTGCGTCCGGCGTAACTGCCGGGCTCCTATGTCCAGCATCACACCCTGCTAGAGTGCAATCAAGGGGAAAAAGTAAAGATGCCATGTGCAGCCATGCACATCGACGAAAGGCCCCCGGTGAACCGCCTCCCGAGTCCCGATGACCTGCTGATCCTGCTGACGGTGGCCCGGCTGGGCCGGTTCAACGCTGTTGCGGAGACCCTGGGGACCACGCACACCACCATCTCGCGCAGGATCTTGGCATTGGACAAGCAGCTGGGCGGCCGGACGCTTGAGCGCAGCCCGCAGGGCTGGGAGCTTACCGAGTTGGGATCGCAGGCGGTGGCTGCCGCAGAGGCCATCGAAGGCACACTCAGCGCCCTGTCCGGCCGGATCGCGCGGCGCGACGATGTGCTCTCCGGCCTGGTCCGGATCAGCACCCCGGACGGTTTTGGCGCGGAGTTCGTCACTCCCGCCCTGGTCCGGTTGCAGCTGGAGCATCCGCTGCTGAACGTGGAGATGCTCAGCGCCACCCGCAAGGTGAGCCAGAACCGGTCCGGGGTGGATCTTGAGGTGGTGGTCGGCAACCTGGAGGTCAGCAATGCCCAGACCATCTTTTTGGCCAATTACTTCCTCCGGCTTTACGCCAGCCCGCAGTACGCGCAGGAGCACGGAGTGCCGGAGACGCTCGACGACGTCCGGCAGCACGGCTTTGTTTCCTACGTCGAGTCCGCACTGCAGGTCGCCGAACTCGGCCACCGCTCCACCCAGCTGCCGGTGCCGCGGTCCAGCTTCCAGGCCACCAGCATCTTCGCCCAGTTGGAGGCCGTCCGCCGCGCCGCCGGGATCGGGCTGCTGCCCAACTTCCTCGTGGTCGGCAAACCCGGATTCGTGCCGGTGCTGCCGGACGACTTCCAGCGGCAGCTGCCCATCTGGGCGGTGGCTCGGGCCGAATCGCTGCGCTCGGCACCGGTGCAGGCCGTGCTCGCGGCTGTCCGGGCGGAGATCGCCGAGCGCCAGGACGAGCTGAACGGCTGACCCTGCGCCGCCCTCCGGGACGGACGGAACAGTCCTGTTCTGCATGCGCCGTCCCGCCCGGTACCTCAAGCTTTTTATAGGCTTTCATGCCCGGCATTTTGCTAATCTCTTCGCAGGGGCTGGTGCCCCTAGCCAGGGGGACCAGCGATGCACCCTTTTTCGATAATGGGATTCATGGGAACCGTAAATGCGCCTGCGGATAACTGTCGTCCCCTCCGGCGGGCCTTGAGCGTCATTGCGTGCACATCTTCCGTTGACAGGTCCCCCATCACGGGCCTTTTCCCCCAGATGACAGAGAGGTCATCATGCGTATATTTAGCCGAATCCTCAGTCCCCTTATTCTCCTGGTTGCGATGCTCCTTCCCGCCGGCGGAGCGGCCGCTGCCTCCGCGGAATCGACCCGCACCGAGCAGGTCAATGCTGTAATCAACAACTGCAACGGGGAATTGGTCAGGCTGGAGGTGGCTGTCCACGTCGTTTCCAAGGAGCAAAAAGACGGATCCTTTATCCAGCGCGCCAACATTCACGGTCAAGGCACCGGCGATCAGAGCAACGAGTACGTCTTTAGTGCCACCAACGCGTCCAGGTGGACGTCCGGTGGTTTCTACTCATTTGACGAACGTTCCCGGCTGATTAGCAAGGGGCCTCAGCCCAACCTCGTGCTCCTCATTCACTTCGACCCGGATACGGGACTGACGATCAAAGCCGGCTGCCGGGGCTAAGGCCCGCCGGATGAAGTTCGCAGGAGTGCTCCCCGAGGACGCGCCCGACCCGCGCGTTGAGCAGGCCCGGCGCCTCAAGCTCATGCCGGTTCCCGTCGTGGGACTGGCGCCCCAGCCTTCGCTCGAGGACGCGGACATGGTCGGAATCCAATACGGCCAAGACTCACGCGGATACAGCGAGATGTCAGCGAGCATCACCTACACCCTGTGGCGCAATCCCACAGACCGGTCCGACCCGGGGAACCTGGCCGAACTCGACGAGCAGACCCGCAGGTCGATCGAGCGAGTCCCGCCGTGGCCTCGGCCGGAGTGGCTAATCGGGTATGTCGAGCGGATGCGATACCCGCAACTCTGGGAGGCCGTGAAGACAACGTGGCACCGCGACCCCTCCGAACGTTCGTCCCCTGCCCGGGTGCTGGCAGAACACGTCAACTACTTCCTTATCAATCGCTACCGGCAGAAGCCGCAGGGCAGCAGCGAGGTTCGGGACTTTGAGGACCTTGGGGTCGGCAAACGACCCATCATCCGAGACATCGCGGTACGCGTCGACGGCGTCGAGGTCCCCGGCCTGGAGATGGACACTGACCCTTTCGTGTACGCGGTGGGCGCAGCTCTCCAACACGGCGCGGTGGTCACCGCCGTCATCCCGCGCGATGAGCTCGAGTTCATACGCGTCGAGTTCGCCAATCGTCCTTGACCGCCCGGCGCCGAGGCGCCAGCTGACGGATCAGTGGCCACGCACTCCGCATCACTTGCCCAATCGGAAAGGCATTGGATAGGCTTTCCGACATGGAAAGCAATTTTGAGGGACGCCCCTCGGCAGACGATGCCGCCGCCAGCCTCCGCGAACTGGCGTCAGACCGACAAACCTTGGCCGACGGCGCGCGTGTTCCCAGGGTACTGTTTGCCGCGCTCGGGGGCGTCGCGGCCTGGTGGGTAGCAGGAGCCGCGACCTCCAACCCCGGGGAGAACTACGAACCCCCGGCTTCCGGGTGGTTGGGCCTGGTAGTAGTTCTTGTTGTCCTTCACTTGATCCGCCAAGAAACCGGAATCCGATTCCGCAACATGGGTGCGCGCGCCACAACGGCAACGATCGCAATTTTCGCCGTCTGCCTCGCGCTTTTCTCAATCTCGCTTGGCTTGGTCTCCTTCGGCGCACCCTGGGCCGTGGCGCTGACCAGCGTTTCCGCCTTCGGTCTTGTCACTTGGCTCGCGGGAATCGTTCACCGCTCGGCGCTGGATCAGTTGCGGCGTGCCTGAGGCCCGGTTCGATGACGTCATCCACGCACCGGTACGGTTGAGGATCTGCGGAGTGCTGCGGCCGGTGGAGCAGATGGACTTCGCGGTGCTGCGCGACACGCTCCGCGTCTCGGACGCAACACTCTCGAAGCACCTCAAGACCCTGGCTGAGGCCAGCTACGTCACCCTGACAAAGGCCGCATCGGCGGCCCGCCCCGACGCCCGCCGGCTGACATGGGTGACCCTCACACCTGCTGGGCGGATCGCCTTCGACGCACACGTGCGTGCACTGAAGGAGATCGCTGGCAGTGCCGGCTGAACAGGCTGGATCAGGTGGGAACGTTCCGTTCGCGTATGAGCGCTGCTGCAGAGTCCCGGCCGCAACCACTGCCCAGCAGGTCGCGTCCGCATTCGTCGGCGCTTCTCAGGACAATGAATGGGAGACTGCGAGAATGATTCGTACTCTGGACTTACCGGTCACCCTCAGCACCAAGGCCCAGGAGCTCACGCTGCGCCGGGCTTCCGACGGCGACCTCACGGCACTGATGCTCCTTCTCGCTGACGATCCCATCAGCGCAACGCGAGGCGACAGGGCCGACGACGCCGACGCCGCTGCGTACCGGTCCGCGCTGGCTGAAATCCTTGCTGATCCCGCCAACGACCTGCTCGTGGTCGTGAACGAGGCAGACGAGCCCCTCGCCACCATGCAGCTCACCCGCATCCCTGGTATGGCCCGGCGCGGTTCCACTCGGCTGCTGGTCGAAGCCGTGCGGGTCCGCAGCGACCACAGGGCAAGTGGCATCGGATCAGCGATGATGCGGTGGGTTACCGGAAGTGCAGCCCCGGCCGTTGAGGCGTCGCTGGTCCAGCTCACATCGGACGAGGCACGTCAGGACGCCCACCGCTTCTATGAGCGGCTGGGATTCGTTGGATCGCACCGGGGCTTTAAATACAGGCTGGGATGAAGCCGACAACCATCGGCTGCAGTACCGCAGAACATTAACGCCAACTGCCCGTGTCCGCAGAATGCGGACACGGGCAGCAATGATGCCGGCGGGAGCTAAGCCTGCCGGTTATTTCTTGCCGGCAGCGATCAGGTCGGCGGTACCCTGCGCGTCGGCGGCGTCGACGTCGTGCAGTGAAATGCCCCGGGTTTCCTTGAGGAAGAACACCGCCACCATCGTCACCAGGCAGGCACCGAGCAGGTAGATGGCCACCGGAACGGAGGACTTGTACTGGCCCAGCAGCGAACTGGCGATGATCGGAGCAAGTGATCCGGCGACGATCGAGGTGACCTGGTAGCCCAGGGACACGCCGGAGTAGCGCATCCGGGTCGGGAACATCTCCGCCATGATCGCCGGCTGCCCGGCGTACATCAGGGCGTGGAACAGCAGGCCAATGGTGATCGCGAGGAGGATGATGAGGTCGTTCTTGGTGTCCATCATCGGGAAGGCGAAGAAGCCCCAGGTGGCGCCAAGGACGGCTCCGGCCATGTACACCGGCTTGCGCCCAAGGCGGTCCGAGAGCCGGCCCACCATGGGTACGACGGCGAAGTGGATGAAGTGCGCCACCAGCAACAGGAGCAGGATGCGCGAGGTGTCCGCCTGGACGATCACCTTGAGGTACGTGATCGAGAAGGTGACCACGAGGTAGTACAGGACGTTTTCGGCGAAGCGCAGGCCCATGGCGGTGAACACGCCACGGGGGTAGCGACGGAAGACCTCGGCCACACCGTAGCCCTTGTTCTCGACGACAACTTCCTTCTGGGCCTCGAGGAAGATCGGGGCGTCCTGGACCTTGGTGCGGATGTAGTAACCAATGACCACGATCACGGCGGAGAGCCAGAACGCGATGCGCCAGCCCCAGCCCAGGAAGTCGGCGGAGGACAGCACCGAGGACAGGATGAACAGCACGGCGGTGGCGAGCAGGTTGCCCATCGGGACCGCCGACTGCGGCCAGCTGGCCCAGAAGCCGCGGGACTTGCTGGGGCTGTGCTCGGCAACGAGCAGGACGGCGCCGCCCCACTCACCGCCGACTGCGAAGCCCTGGGCGAAACGCAGGAAGACGAGCAGCGCCGGCGCCCAGTAGCCGATCTGCTGGAAGCTGGGCAGGCAGCCCATCAGGAACGTGGAGACACCGACGAGGATGATGCTGAGCTGCAGCAGCTGCTTGCGGCCGAACTTGTCACCAAAGTGTCCGAAGACGATGCCACCGATGGGACGGGCGACGAAGCCGACGGCGTAGGTCAGGAAGGCTGCGATGATGCCGTCCAGCTCGGTGCCGGAGTTGGGGAAGAACATCTTGCCAAAGACCAGGGTGGCGGCGGACGCGTAGAGGAAGAATTCGTACCACTCGACGACGGTGCCGGCCATGGAGGCCGCGACTACTTTCTTAAGGCCGGACGACTTGACGTCCGGCTCTTCCCGCCTGGCGGCGGCGTTTTCCGTGCTCATAAAGACTCCTTCGGTGTCGCCTTCGACACCCCGTGGACCATTGGGTAGACAACGCGTGTGAGTTGTAACACACGGCGTCATTCTCCACGAGTATGGACTGTTCTTCGGGCAGGCTCAACGACAAATAGTGCAGAGGGGGTCTGCAAAAACGCACACGATGCTCCGCGCCTCAGCGAAAGAAGCTGCCCCGAAGTTGGTCGCTGAGCTGGCCGATCTCGGTCAGGAAGCCGTCGTGGCCGATCGGTGCCTCAATGACGTGGACGGGGACCTCGCCGGGAAGGGCCTCGGCGAGCGCGCGGGACTGTGCAGGGAAGTACAGCCGGTCCGAGTTCACCGCGGCGACGAAGAACTCCGCGGCGGTGGCAGCGAGCGCCTGCGGCAGGGTGCCGCGGCCGCGCGCGACGTCGTGGCTCATGAGCGCTTCGGTAATGGCGATGTAGCTGTTGGCGTCGAAGCGGCGGACCAGCTTGTTGCCCTGGTGGTCCAGGTAGCTCTCCACCTGGTAGCGGCCGCGGCCTGCCAGGGAGCCTGCCGCCAGCGGGGCCTCGGCCTCCTGTGCACTGCGGCCGAAGCGTTCGTCCAGCTCAGCGGCGGAACGGTAGGTGATGTGGGCGATCCGGCGGGCCAGGGCCAGTCCGGCGTGCGGCTCGGGGCCGCCGTAGTAGTCACCGCCGTTGAAGTGGGGGTCCTGGCGGATGGCCAGGGTCTGGGCCTGGGCAAAGGCAATCTGTTCGGCGGTGCTGCTGGCGCCCACCGAGATGACCGCGCAGCGCTGCACCCGCTCCGGGTAGCTGACGGCCCACTCCAAGGCCCGGGCCCCGCCGAGAGACCCACCCAGTACCGCGTACCAGCGGTCAATGCCCAGGGCGTCGGCAAGCCGGGCTTCGGCTGCAGTGCTGTCGCGGAGCGTCACCAGCGGGAAGCGCGATCCCCACGGCCGGCCGTCGGGGGCAGGTGTGGAGGGCCCGGTGGAGCCGTAGCAGCCGCCCAGGATGTTGACAGACACGACAAAGTACTTGTCCGTGTCGACCGGGGCGCCGGGTCCTGCCAATTGTTCCCACCAGCCCGGTTCCTGGCCCGCGCCTCTGGTGACGTGGGTGTCCCCGGTCAGGGCGTGTTCGATCAGCACGGCGTTGGAGGCGTCCGCGTTGAGGCTCCCCCAGGTTTCGTAGGCGAGCGTGACTTCCGGCAGCGTGGCCCCGGATTCGAGCGCCAGGGAACCGACCTGCAGGTACTGCACGGTCCCATCGGGAACAGCGCCGTCAGGGACGGGGGAAAGCTTGGTTCCGGGAACACCGGTGCGGGTGACGGCAATCGTCATGTGAGGACCTAACTTCGCGCTTGCCCGCCGTCAGCTGACCGGCAGGCCAGGTCTTCACCCGGGGCACCCCGCCGCAAAAGGAGGGTTGCCGGCCAGCAAGCCGGGGCTGTCACTGGCACTCATGACCTGGGTCGATTCTACGAAACACGGCGGCGCAAGCGCGAAGATTGTGACGGTTGTGTGACCTCAGACGTCCTTGGCGGCCCGGAAGCCGGCGTCGAGGTCCGCGATGATGTCGTCGATGTGCTCAAGACCCACCGACAGCCGCACCAGGCCGGGGTGGACGCCGGCCACCGCCTGCTGTTCGGGTGAGAGCTGGCTGTGGGTGGTCGACGCCGGGTGGATGACCAGGGAACGCACGTCGCCGATGTTCGCCACGTGGGAATGCAGTTCGAGCGCGTCAACGAAGCGCTTTCCGGCTTCCGCTCCCCCGGCCACGATGAACGACACGACGGCGCCGGTGCCCTTGGGTCCGTACTTGCGGCCCCGCTCGTACCACGGGCTGGAGGGCAGACCGGCGTAGGCAACCGATTCGACGTCGTTCCTTGCCTCCAACCACGTGGCTACCGCCACGGCGTTGGCGACGTGCCGTTCCATCCGCAGGCTGAGGGTCTCAATGCCCTGCGCGATGAGGAAGGCATTGAACGGTGAGACGGCGGAACCGAGGTCGCGCAGCAGCTGGACCCGTGCCTTCAGAATGAAGGACAGGTTGGCGCCCAGCGCGCCGTCCGCTCCCAGGTCCCGGGCGTAGACCAGGCCATTGTAGGTGGGGTCCGGGGTGTTGAAGCCCGGGAAGCGTTCCGGGTCCTTGCCGAAGTCGAAGTTGCCGGAGTCCACGATCACGCCGGCGATCGCGGTGCCGTGGCCGCCCAGGTATTTGGTGGCGGAGTGGACCACGACGTCCGCGCCCCACTCGAGCGGCCGGATCAGGTAGGGGGTGGAGAGGGTGTTGTCCACGACCAGCGGCACCCCGGCCCGGTGCGCGACGTCGGCGATGCCTTCGATGTCCAGCACGTCCTGGCGCGGGTTGGAGACGACCTCGCCGAAGAACAGCTTTGTGTTCGGGCGCACCGCGTCGCGCCATTGCTCGAGGTTGTCCGGGTCCGCCACGAAGGTCACGGCAATGCCGAGCTTCTTCAGCGTGTGGCCCAGCAGGTTGTAGGTGCCGCCGTAGAGGCTGGGGCTGGCGACGACGTGGTCGCCGGCTTCGGCGACGTTGAGGACGGCGAAAGTTGCCGCGGCCTGGCCGGAGCTGAGCAGGAGCGCACCGACCCCGCCTTCGAGGCTTGCGATCCGCTGTTCCACCGCGTCCTGGGTGGGGTTGCCGATCCGGGTGTAAATAGGTGCCAGCTCGGCGAGGGCGAAGCGGTTGGCGGCGCTTTCGGCGCTGGGGAAGACGAACGACGTCGTCTGGTAGATCGGCAGCGACCGGGCGCCCGTGGCGGAATCGGGCTGTTGCCCGGCGTGAATCTGGCGGGTTTCGAAGGACCAGGCGTTCGACATTGAAGTACTCCTGTGACTGGGCACAGACCGTCACGGCCCGCTGGGCCGGACGGCTCTGGCGCCGCGCTTGCCTCCCGGCGGGCGCCGGAGGGCCAGGTCTTCACCCGGGGCACCCCACCGCGTATGGAGGGTTGCCGGCCAGCAAGCCGGGGCTTCGTGCTGGCACTCATGACCTGCGTCCAGTTTAGGAAGGCTTTCCGGCACCGGGAAGGTTTGTGACGAAGATGAAGACAGTCGCCGGCAAGGCCTGGCGGAGCCCCAAACTGGGCCTCTAACGGGGTTAGGCTACCCTAAGCTGAGAGCTCCATCACAAAGTGCCAAGATGAGGGCATGCGCATGGATCACGTCTCTTACGCCTGTGAACAAGATGGCCTTGCGGCCACCACCGACCGTATTGCGTCCGCCCTCGGAGTCGAAGCCGTGAAGGGCGGGGTACACCCCCGATTCGGGACCCGCAACATGATTATCCCGCTTGCGGGGCACAAATACCTGGAAGTCGTAGAGGTCCTGGACCACCCGGCTTCGGACAAGGCTCCGTTCGGCCAGGCCGTGCGTGCCCGCTCGGCAGCCGGCGGCGGCTGGATGGGCTGGTGCGTCGAGGTCGACGATCTGGCTCCCTTCGAGGAGCGCCTGGGACGCCTGGCCGTCAACGGCAACCGAAAATTCCCGGACGGCAGGGAACTGGTCTGGAAGCAGATCGGCATCCTCGGTCTCATCGCGGACCCGCAGGTGCCCTACATGCTCAAGTGGGAAGGCGACCCGGCCCTGCACCCGTCCCACGCCTACGAAAGCAGCGTAAAGATGTCCTCCCTCACGATCGCCGGCTCGGCTGAGCGGGTCACCGAGTGGCTGGGCGAACCGGTGGAGAAGCCGCTGGAGGATGTGGACGTGAACTGGCTGGCCCCGCACGGGACGCCCGGAATCATGTCCGTCACCTTCGAAACCAATTCCGGAGCCGTCACCATCTGACGCCTGCCAGAAAATCTTCGGCCGCCAGCAGCGGGTGCCAATGACGCCACCCACCGCTGACGGCCGAATTTCTTTAACCCGGCCCCGGGGCGGACGGCAGCGCAGGCGGGCTCACCCAGGAGTCAGCCCAGGCCGATGGCTTTGCCGAAGAGGCTGAAGCCGACGAATGCGACAATGTCCAGCAGCGCATGGGCGATCACCAGCGGCATCACCCGCCGCGTCCTGGTGTAAATCAGGGCGAAGACGACGCCCATGACGGCGTTGCCGATGAAGGGTCCGAAGCCCTGGTACAGGTGGTAGCTGCCGCGCAGCATGGAGCTGGTGAAAATCGCCAACGGCATGCCCCAGCCGAACTTGCCGAGCCGGTCCAGCAGGTAGCCGACCACAATCACTTCCTCCACGATCCCGTGCCGGATGGCGGAGAGAATGAGCACGGGCACCGTCCACGAGTAGGAGTCCAGCGCGCTGGGGATGATCGCCGTCGTGATCCCCAGCGCCCTCCCGGCGGCGTACAGGCCAAGTGACGGGATGCCAATGGCCGCTGCGAGGCCCAGCCCCTGGAGCAGGTCCCTGCCCGGGCGGGCAAAGTTGAACCCGAGCTTGCGGAACGCGGAGGTGCCGGTGCTGGAGGCGCCGGCGGGAAGCCCGGTGGGCCGGTGCTCGGTCAGGAAATAGATCACCAGCACCACCGGAACCAAGGCAAAGATGATGTCCAGCAGCTGGTAGGTGAGGTCGAAGTACTCCCGGCTGCTCTGGGACCGGTTGAGCGTGGAGGTGCCCTGCGCCAGCGGCGCCCGGGTCAGCTTGTCCAGCAGCTGCACTACGGAGTACACGGCCGACTGTCCGAGTGACAGGCCTAGGACAATCCAGACTTCGAGCCGCAGCCGACGGCGGGAGGGAACCAACATGCTTCTATCCTGCCTGCCGTTGCCGGGAGTTCACTGCACGCAGCCTCGCAGCGGGCAGGCCGCGCGCCGAAGGGCGGGGCGTCAGGCATCCTCCCGGTCCGGGTTTTCGAGGCGGAAGAAGTTGGACTGGCGCCCGTCGCTGCGCTGCTCCTGATAGATGAAGTTCAGGCCGCGGTCATCGAAGGTCTTAAACCACTCGTCCCAGCTCACCTTCTTCAGGTTTGCATCACTGCCGCCAAAATCGATCCTCAGGACACCGAGGTGGTCGCCGTGCTTGGTGCCCTCGACGGTGGCCGGCACGCCGTCGCGGTCCTCGGCCCACTGCCGGATGACTTCGTGGTGGGTTGTGGCCAGGCTGCGGCCCTCGCGTTCCGGCTCGTCCTCGGTGGACGTGATCTCCTGCGAGTACTTCAGCGACTTGGAGGAGTCTGCTCCCTCGCGGATTCGTCCGCCTTCCGGGCCTGCACCGAGATCACCGGAGCCTTCGCCGGTCTCAGTGCCGGTCTCCGTACCGTCCGCCGAACGGGCCTTGGCAACCTCCTGGACGAGTTCTTCCTTGCGCAGCTTGGAGGCGCCGCTCACCTCTTCGTCCCGCGCCTCCTTCCGGAGTTCATCGACCTTCATTTCGCGCAGTTCCGACTCGTCCGCTGCGCCGGTCTTCCGGTCCGCTGAATCCTTGTCGGCCATGGTCCCACTCCTTAGATATTAGGCTGCCGCCGGTTTTCGTAAGCGTACTTACTATCTAGCTTCGTGTGCGGGCAACTTGTCAAGGGTCCCGTCAAGTTCAGTCGGGCCAGGAGGCCGCCGAACCGTCGCCTAGGGGGCCGGCGTCGGCTTCAGCCCGATGACCTCGTGGAATTTGCCGCTGCGGCCGCCCTGTGGCGCTTCCGCCGCCCGGACAAGTTGCACGTTTGAAAGGCCCTGCCCTGCCAAGAACCCGCCGAGCTTCGCCGACACGTCCGTCCACACCGCCTCCCCCACCGCCCCCGGTTCCAGCTCGAGGCGCACCCGCAGCGTGGCAGGACCGGACTGGACCAGCTGGAAGCGGTACACGCCGGGGGCGCCGTCGACGGGGGCGGTAAGGGCGAGCGGCAGGACCCGTACCGCGGCCCCGCCGGCATCTTCCAGGCGCAGGACGTCGTCGTGCCGGCCAGCCACGTGGATAGCGGGCAGCGGATTGCCGCAGGGGCAGGGGTCGGCCTTGGCGATAACGGAGTCGCCGAGGTCATAGCGGATCAGCGGCTGGACCAGGTTGGCGAGGTTGGTCAGCAGCACGGTATGGGACGGCTGCCCGGCGGGCGTGGGCCGGTGATCCGCCTCCACCGGTTCCAGGATGACCCAGTCGCTGTTGACGTGCAGCCACCCGCCAGCACATTCCAGGCCGATGGGGGTGAACTCGGAGGCAGCGTAGACGTTGTAGACCGCGGCGCCGAACGCTGCCGCCACCCGGGACCGGCCGACCAAAGTCTCACCGCTGGCCTCCACCACCACCGGACGCAGGCGCAACTGGCCGGCCTCCTGCTCCCCGGTCCGGCCAGGAGTTCGAGCGCACTCGGGTAGCCCACCACTAGCGCCGGATCGAAGTCGTTGAGCGCGTCCACCAGCAGGTCAAGCGGCTGCTGCACGGAGAACAAACGGAGGGCACGGCGGCGGCGCCGGCTGCGGCGCCGCTCCGACTCAACCCAGACGGCGGCCGCGAAGTGGCCGCCGGTACCCACAACGACGGCCGCGCGGACGCCCAGCCGCAGCACTGCCAGCAGCCGGCGCGGGTTAAGCGCGGTGCCGAGCGCCCGGACGCCCAGCGCCCGGTAGCGGATGAGGGCGGCGGGGTCGTGCACGAACAACCCCGGGTGCCCGGTAGTGCCGGAGCTGACGAAGACGAGGTAACGGCCGCGGTAACGGCTCCCTACCAGCGATGGATCGGCGACGAAGGCTTCCAGGCCTGCCCGGGTGACGGCGGGATCAGTGACCCAGTCGTCGAAATGCGCCATCAGCTGCGGCTTGGTCACCGGCGGCAGGTCCTCGAGCGGGATATCCCCGGCGGGCAGTCCGAGGTAGTGCGTCCGGTAGAACGGGGAACTGGTGCGGGCGTGCGCCACCAGGGCGGAGAGCCTGGCGTCCCGGCGGCGCGCCAGGGCCGGGGGCCCGGCGCGCTTGGCCCGCACCAGATCCATCACAACGGACAGTTCCCTGGCGAAGCCGGCCATGCGGCGTCTCCTTCCGTGCGGACGGTCAGCAGACCGTCAGCGGGCGCGAACCCCGGCGCGCCAGACGGCGGAGGTGAGCGGCATACCCGGCCGGTAGGCCAGGTGGGTGGCGGACGGGGCGTTGAGCAGGTGCAGGTCGGCCCGGTGTCCGACGGCGATCGAGCCCACCGCCCGCTCGCCGTCGACGTCGTTCCCGGCGTCCCGGCCCAGCGCCAGGGCACCGCCGTACGTTGCCGCCCGGACGGCTTCGTGCACGCTGAGCCGCATCTGCAATACCGCGGTGGTGACGCAGAACGCCATCGAGGACGTGTAGGAGGTACCAGGGTTGCAGTTGGAGGCCAGGGCCAGCTGGACCCCGGCGTCCAGCAGCTCACGGCCGGGGGCGAGCGGCTGCCGGGTGGACAGGTCGCAGGCCGGCAGGCAGGTCGCCACGGCACCGCGCTCCCCCGCGCCGGCAGCCGCCTCCCAGCCTGACCAGCTGTCTGCGAGAGCGTCCACATCGGCCCGGGACAGGTGATTGACGTGGTCTACGCTCGCGGCACCGAACTCGACTGCCAGCCGGACGCCGGGACCTTCACCCAGTTGGTTGCCGTGCACCCGCAGGCCGAGGCCCGCTTCGCGGCAGGCCGTGAGCACCCGGCGGGACTGGTCCTCGTTGAAGGCACCGCGTTCGCAAAAGACGTCGGCCCAGCGGACGTAGGGCCGGACCGCGGACAGCATGGGCCCGCAGACCAGGTCGGTGTACTCCTCCGCGCCCATCCCGGCCGGGACCAGGTGGGCGCCGAGGTACGTCACCTCGTCGGCGACAGTGGACGCAATCCGGGCGCTGCGGGCTTCGTTGTCCACATCCAGGCCGTAGCCGGTCTTGGTCTCGAGGTAGGTGGTGCCCTGGGAGACGGCCTCGGCCACGCGGCCCAGCGCCAGCCGGGTCAGGTCGAAATCGCTCGTGCTCCGGGTGGCGCCGGTGGTGACGGCAATTCCGCCGGCCCGGTAGTGCTCCCCCGCCATCCGCGCCTCGAACTCCGCTGTCCGGTCGCCGGCAAAAATCAGGTGCGTGTGCGAGTCCACCCAGCCCGGCAGCAGGGCGCGGCCTGCGGCGTCGACAGCGTCATCGGCTGCCGGTGCGTCTGCAGCGGCCCCGAGCCAGGCGATGCGCTCACCCTCGATCACGACGGCCGCATCGTTCAGGACCCGGTGTTCCGTGTCCTGGGTCATCAGCTCGGCGATGTTGGTGATCAGGGTGCTCATGGGTCCATTCTTCAGCTCCGGATGGACATCCGCGTCGCAGCCAGTGCGGCGGCTGTCCGGGATGCCGGACTGTCAGCCGGGAACGTCCCGCCGCCCTGGCCGGCGAGGATCAGGTCCGCGGCCAGCTCCGCGATCCCGGAGGAAGTCTGGAAACCGTAGCCGCCCTGGCCCGCGAGCCAGAAAAATCCGGGGGCTTCGGCGTCGAACCCCACCACCGGGATCCCGTCGGCGGCTTCGGTCCGCAGCCCGGTCCAGGCACGGCTGACGTTGCCGATGCCCATGGTGGTGACGGCGTTGAGCCGGGTGATCAGCGCCTCGATGTCCCCCGGGTAGGGCCGGGCGTCCTCGGGGCCGCTGGGCACGGCTTCGGAGGGCGAAATCAGCACCTGCTGCCGCCCGTCGGGCCGGAAGTAGAAGCTGCCGGTCGACGCAACCATCGGGCAGCCCGGCGGCAGGGGGTGTTCGACGTCGACGATTGCGGCGGTGCGGCGGTAGGGCTGCAGTCCGAGCTTTTCCACCCCGCTGAGCACTGCCAGTTCGTCTGCCCATGCGCCGGCAGCGTTTACCACGACGTCGGTCTGCAGGGCTTCCTGCCCGGCTCCGAGCTCCCAGCCGGAACCGAGCCGCTGGGCGGAATGGACCTTGGCGCCGGTCAGAATGTCCACGCCGCCGGTCATCGCCCGTTCCCGGTGGTCTTCAAGCAGCAAAGAGGCGTTGCAGGCAAAGGAACCGGAGTCCAGGCCGGCGGCGGTGAACGACTCCGGTTTCAGCGCGGGGCAGATTTCCAGTGCCTCGGCGTGGCTGATCTGGTGCATGAAGCCGCTGGACTGTTGCCGGACGGCATCCTCGTCGCCGATCAGCATGAACCGGCGCGGCGAGAGCACGGGTTCAGGCCGGGTCCCCTCGTGGGTGCCGATGAGCTCCAGCGTGCGCATGGTGAGCTCCTGGACCACGGGCGGCCCGTAGCTGGGGATCAGCTGCCGGGCCGACCGGGCGGACGTGTGGTAGCCCAGCGACTGCTCAGCTTCGAGCAGGGCCACGGAGCATTTGCCGGCCAGGGCCGAGGCAAGGGACAGGCCGGCGATGCCGCCGCCCACGATCACGACATCGTATTTAGCTGACATGCCCCCATCCTTGCACCCGGCAGGCGGTCCCGTCAGCAGTTCCGCACGGAGCCCTTAGTCGGCGGCCACCACGTCCCGGCTGCGGACGAACGCCTGGACGCAGCTCTCGACGTCGTCCGCGCTGTGCGCAGCGGAGAGTTGTACGCGGATCCGGGCCGCGCCCTTCGGCACAACCGGGTAGCTGAACGCGGTGACAAAGACGCCGTTGGCGAGCATGGCGTCCGCCACCTTGGCGGCCATCACGGCGTCGCCGAACATGACCGGAACGATGGCGTGCTCGCCGTCGAGCAGTTCGAAGCCTTCCTCACCCATCCGGCGGCGGAAGAGTTCGGCGTTGGCGAAGAGTTTGCTGCGCAGTTCACCGGAGTTCTCGACCAGGTCCAGGGCCTTCAGCGTGGCGGCGACGATGGCCGGGGCCAGCGAGTTGGAGAACAGGTAGGGGCGCGCTTTCTGCCGGAGCATGGCGACGATTTCCCGCCGGCCGGAGACGTAGCCGCCGGAGGCTCCGCCCAGGGCCTTGCCAAAAGTGCCGGTGTAAATGTCGACACGGTCCGAGACGCCCGCGTGCTCCGGGGTGCCGGCGCCGGTGGCGCCCATGAAACCGACAGCGTGCGAGTCGTCGACCATGACCATGGCGTCATATTTCTCGGCCAGGTCGCAGATTGCCTCGAGCGGGGCGAGGAAACCGTCCATCGAGAAGACGCCGTCGGTGACGATGATTTTCCGACGCGCCGGGTTCTCCTGGGTGGTGGCTTCGATCAGCCGCGACTCCAGGTCCGCCATGTCCTGGTTGGCGTAGCGGAAGCGCTGGGCCTTGCACAGCCGGATCCCGTCGATGATGGAGGCGTGGTTGAGCGCATCGGAGATGACGGCGTCTTCCGGCCCGAACAGGGACTCGAACACGCCGCCGTTGGCGTCAAAGCAGCTGGAGAACAGGATGGTGTCCTCGGTGCCGAGGAACTTCGACACGCGCTCCTCGAGGGCCAGGTGCAGGTCCTGGGTGCCGCAGATGAAACGCACGCTGGCCATCCCGAAGCCGCGTTCATCCATGGCGGCCTTGGCGGCGGCGATGATCTCGGGGTGGTCGGCGAGGCCGAGGTAGTTGTTGGCGCAGAAGTTCAGCACGTCCGCACTGCCCTGCCCGATCTGGCCGGCCTTGATGTGGTTGGCCTGCGGCGAGTCGATGTGTCGTTCGGTCTTGAACAAGCCGGCGCCGCGGATCTCATCGAGCTCGTGCTGCAGCTGGTCCTTGATGGCTGAATACATGGGTTGCGCTCCTCAGCTGGGGTGAATTTGTGTACGGTACCGGAAAAGCGGCGCGGCCTAGAAGCCGGTCCAGTCGAGCACGACTTTGCCGCCGACACCGGCGCGCGCAATTTCGAAGCCCTTTTCCCAGTCGGCGGCGGGCAGGGAGTCGGTGACGACGGCGGCGATGTTCGCGTGCAGCACCGGGTTCGAGGAAAGCATGGCGCTCATGGCGTACCAGGTTTCGAACATTTCGCGGCCATAGATGCCCTTCATGGTCAGCATGTGCGTGACCACTTTGCCCCAGTTGATGTCGATGGACTGGCTGGGCAGCCCGAGCATCGCGATCCGGCCGCCGTGGTTCATGTTGTCGATCATCTCCGGCAGCGCCGTCGGGTGGCCGGACATCTCCATGCCGATGTCGAAGCCCTCGCGCATTCCCAGTTCGCGCTGGGCATCCTTGACCCGCGTGGTGGAGACGTCGATGGCCAGGTCGACGCCGAGCTGGCGGGCCAGCTCCAGGCGCGGCGCGGAAACGTCGGTGATGGCAATCTTGCGGGCTCCGGCGTGGCGGGCGACGGCGATCGCCATCAGGCCGATGGGCCCGGCGCCGGTGATCAGCACGTCCTCGCCGACCAGCGGGAAGCTCAGTGCGGTGTGGACGGCGTTTCCGAACGGGTCGAAGATCGCCCCGAGTTCCGGGGTGACCGAGGGATCGTGGTGGACCCAGACGTTGGTTTCCGGAATGACGACGTATTCAGCGAACGCGCCGTCGCGCTGGACGCCGACGCTGACCGTGTGGATGCACATCTGCTTGCGTCCGGCGCGGCAGTTGCGGCAGATCCCGCAGACGATGTGGCCCTCGCCGGAGACCCGGTCGCCGACCTTGACGTCCAGGACGTCCTCGCCGATCTCGACGACTTCGCCGTAGAACTCGTGGCCGGCGATCAGCGGAGTGTTGATCATGCCCTGGGCCCAGGCGTCCCAGGACTGGATGTGCAGGTCCGTTCCGCAGATCCCGGTGGTCATCACCCGGATTTTGACGTCTCCGGCCCCGGGTTCCGGTTCGGGGCGGTCGACGAGTTCAAATCCCGCGTGGGCGCCGGACTTGTAGAGAGCCTTCATGGCCTGCCTATCTGTGGTGTGGGACAACTCACCTCATTAGACCCGCCGCAAAGCGTTAGCACAACCGTGATCTTCTCAATCGACGATTTAGCTTTCTCTTGCCCATAGGATGGGGGTTATGGAGATCCACCAGCTTGAAATGCTCCGCGAACTCGGTGCCCTGGGCAGCGTGAAGGCGGTCGCGGAAACGCTGCTCGTCACACCGTCCGCGGTGTCACAGCAGCTGGCGGCCCTGCAGAAATCGGTGGAGGTCCCGCTGACCCGTAAAGAGGGCCGGAACCTGGTGCTGACCGAGGCGGGGCAGGTGCTCGCCGACGCCGGCGCCGCCGTCGTGAGCGCAATGGCGGACGCCCGGACGGCGATCGGCGCCTACCACGGCTCGCCTGTGGCGCCGGTGACGCTGAGCGGTTTCCACAGTGCCGGGCAAGCCCTGTTCGCTCCGCTTGCCCGGCTCCTGGCCGAGCCCGGGCAGCCGAAGATCCAGCTCTCCGACGAGGACGTCGCCCAGCAGGATTTTCCGGCGCTGACCGCTCGGTATGACCTGGTCCTGGCCCACCGGATGGACCACAGTCCGCGGTGGCCCGTGGAGCGGGTGGCGGTGATCCCGCTGGCGCACGAACCGCTGGATGTGGCCCTGCCGGCAGGGCACCGGCTCGCCGGCCAGCCCGCGGTGACCGCGGACGACGTCGTCGGCGAACCGTGGGTGACCAGCCACACCGGCTACTCCCCCGCGGATGTGCTCTCCGCCGTCGCCGCGGTCTCCAGCCGCGAGCTGAACATCGTGCACCGGATCAACGACTACTCCACCGTCGCGGCGCTGGTGGCAGCCGGCAGTGTGATCGGACTGCTGCCGCGGTACACCGCACGGCCGGTGCTGAACCCCGAGATCGTGCTGAAACCGCTCGAGGGCATCAGCACGCGGCGGCGGATCGATATCCTGGCCCGGCCGGAAAACCTTAAACGCAAATCGGTCATGATGGTCTGCGATGCGCTGCAGACCATCATGACCGACCTTGTGGGCGGCGAGGACTAGCCTTCGACGCCGAGGCGTTCCAGGATCAGTTCCTTGACCCGGCCGGCGTCGGCCTGGCCGCGGGTTGCCTTCATGACGCCGCCGACGATCGCGCCGATCGCCTGGAGCTTGCCGGCGCGGATCTTGTCCGCGACGCCGGGCTGCGCGGCGATGACCGCGTCGATGGCTTCCAGCAGCGGGCCGTCGTCGGAGACCACGGCGAGGCCGCGCTGCTCGACGATTTCCGCCGGAGTGCCCTCGCCGGCGAGCACGCCGTCCAGGACCTCGGAGGCCATCTTGTTGTTGATCTTGCCGTCCTCGACCATCTTGTTCAGTTCCACGATGGTCGCCGGCTTGACGCCGAGCTGGCCGGGGTCGACGTCGGCGTTCTTGGCTCGCCCGACGATCTCGCCCATCCACCACTTGCGGGCCACCGTGGCGGTGGCGCCGGCGGCGATGGTTTCCTCGATTTCATCCAGCACGCCGGCGTTGACGACGTCGCGGAACTCCAGGTCGGAGTAGCCCCAGTCGGCCTGCAGGCGCTTGCGGCGGGCCGCCGGCGGCTCGGGCAGGGTGGCGCGGAGCTCCTCGACCCATTCACGCGAGGCGACGATCGGGACCAGGTCCGGTTCCGGGAAGTAGCGGTAGTCGTCGGCGTCGGACTTCGGCCGGCCCGACGTGGTGGAGCGGGTGTCCTCGTGCCAGTGCCGGGTTTCCTGGATCACCGGCAGGCCCGAGTCCAGCACGGCGGCGTGCCGCTGGATCTCGTAACGGACGGCGTGCTCGACGGCGCGCAGCGAGTTCACGTTCTTGGTCTCCGAGCGGATGCCGAACCGTTCACGGCCGTGCGGGCGCAACGAAACGTTGGCATCGCAGCGGACGTTGCCGCGTTCCATTTTCGCGTCCGAGACGCCGAGGTTCTTGACGATTTCGCGGACCGCGGCGACGTAGGCCTTGGCCAGTTCGGGGGCCCGGCTGCCGGCGCCCTCGATCGGCTTGGTGACGATTTCGACCAGCGGCACGCCCGAGCGGTTGTAGTCCACCAGCGAGTAGTCCGCGCCCTGGATGCGGCCGGCGGCGCCGCCCATGTGGGTGAGCTTGCCGGCGTCCTCCTCCATGTGGGCGCGTTCGATCTCGACGCGGAAGACGGTGCCGTCGGAGAGTTCGATGTCCAGGTAGCCGTCGTACGCGATCGGCTCGTCGTACTGGGAGGTCTGGAAATTTTTCGGGGTGTCCGGGTAGAAGTAGTTCTTCCGGGCGAAGCGGCAGGTCTCGGCGATCTTGCAGTTCAGCGCCAGGCCGATCTTGATCGAGGATTCGATCGCTGTCTTGTTCACCACCGGCAGCACGCCGGGCAGCCCCAGGTCCACCTCGTTGACGTTGGTGTTCGGCTCGTCGCCGAAGACGTTCGGCGCGGAGGAGAACATCTTCGTCTTGGTGTTGAGCTCCACGTGGACCTCGAAGCCCAGGACCGGGTCGTACTTCTCCATCGCCTCTTCGAAGCTGAGGGTTGCGTCAGTCATTAGTGGGAACCTCCGTGGCTCAGGGCGGCGTCGGCCGAAGAAGCAACGGCAGAAGAATCGGTCAGGTCGGGGGCCGTCAAAGAAGGGGCCTTCTCCAGCAGGGGCCCGCCCCACTGCGCCTCGAGCAGCGACTCGAGCACGGCGCCGACGCGGTAGAGCCTGGCGTCCTGTCGGGCCGGGGCCAACAGCTGCACGCCCACAGGCAGGCCGTCCTCGTCGGCAAGGCCGCCGGGCAGGGACAGTCCGGGGACGCCCGCCATGTTGGCCGGGATGGTGGCGACGTCGTTTAGGTACATCGCCAGCGGGTCGTTGAGCTTCTCGCCGAGCTTGAACGCCGTCGTCGGCGCCGTCGGGGAGATCAGCACATCGGCCTGCTCGAACGCGGCGTCGAAGTCGCGCTGGATCAGGGTGCGCACCTTCTGGGCCGAGCCGTAGTAGGCATCGTAGTAGCCGGCGCTGAGCGCGTAGGTGCCTAGGATGATGCGGCGCTTGACCTCATCGCCGAAACCGGCGGCGCGGGTGGCGCCCATGACGCGTTCGATCGTCAGCGGGCCCTCTTCGGGCAGCGCGCGCAGGCCGAACCGGACGCCGTCGAACTTGGCGAGGTTGGAGGAGGCCTCAGACGGCATGATCAGGTAGTAGGCGCCCAGGGCGTACTTGAAGTTCGGGCAGGAGACCTCGACGATCTCGGCGCCGGCGCCCTTGAGCAGCTCCAAGGCCTCGTTGAAGCGGTTTTCGACGCCGGCTTGGTAGCCCTCGCCGTGGAGTTCCTTGATGATGCCGATCTTCATGCCCTCGATGTTGCCGGTCCGGGCCGCGGCGACCAGGTCCTCGAGCGGGTCCGGCAGCGAGGTGGAGTCGCGCGGATCGTGGCCGCCGATCACCGAGTGCAGCAGGGCCGAGTCCAGCACCGTGCGCGAAACCGGGCCGATCTGGTCCAGCGAGGAGGCCATCGCGATCGCTCCATAGCGGGAGACGCCGCCGTAGGTCGGCTTGACGCCGACGGTGCCGGTGACGGCGCCGGGCTGGCGGATGGAGCCGCCGGTGTCCGTGCCGAGGGCCAGCGGGGCTTCGAAAGCGGCCACGGCTGCAGCGGAGCCGCCGCCCGAGCCGCCGGGGATGCGGTCCAGGTCCCACGGGTTGCGGGTGGGGCCGAACGCGGAGTGCTCGGTGGAGGAGCCCATGGCGAACTCGTCCAGGTTGGTCTTGCCCAGGATCGGCATCTTGGCGGCGCGGAGGCGCTCCACCACGGTGGCGTCGTAAGGGCTGTGCCAGCCTTCAAGGATTTTGGAGCCGGCAGTCGTGGGCTGGCCGACGGTGACGATCAGGTCCTTGACCGCGATCGGCACACCGGCGAGCACGTGCAGTGCCTCGGCGGCGGCACCGCCGGCGGCGCGGATCGCGTCCACCTCGGCGGCGACGGCGAGGGCTTCCTCGGCGTTGACGTGCAGGAAGGCGTTGACCTGGCCGTCGACGGCGGCGATGCGGTCAAGGTGCGCCTGGACGACCTCGACGGCGGTGACCTCGCGGGCGGCAAGCTTCTCGGCGAGCGCGGCGGCGGACAGGCGGAAGAGTTCGGAGTGGGTTTCAGTCATGGTCTTAGTCCTCATCCAGGATGGCCGGGACCTTGAAGCGGCCCTCGAACGCGTCGGGGGCGCCGGAGAGCGACTGCTCGGCGGTGAACGTGTGGCCCACAACGTCCTCGCGGAAGACGTTGGTCAGCGGCAGCGGGTGCGAGGTGGCCGGGACGTCGTCACCGGCGGCTTCACTGACGGACTTAACCGAATCGACGATGACGGCGAGCTCGCCGGCCATCCTGTCCAGCTCTTCAGCACTCATCTCGATGTGCGCGAGACGCGCGAGATGCGCGACGTCGTCGCGGTTGATCGCAGCCATGGATCTCCCCTGCAAGGTTCGGATTATTTTTCCGTCCCAGTCTACGTGGGTTCGCATGGTCCCGACGGACGACGCCGAGTGGGCAGTTCGCGGCAATGTTCCGCCCCGCCACTGCCGTGAACTGCGAACTCGGGAGCCTGCCACTTTCAGGATACGGCCCGCCACGGGGCTTGCCGCAAGGCCCCCGGCGGGGACGAAAATGGGTGGCTGCGGTAACAGTGCCTGCGAACAAACGGGCCGGCGCGGCCAGCGGGCAAACGCGGAACCGCGGGCCGGAAAGTGGGATGCGGAGTGGGACAGAACACATACGAAGTGATCATCAGCGGCGGCGGACCGACCGGGATGATGCTGGCCAGCGAGCTGCGCCTGCACAACGTGGACGTGCTGGTGCTGGAAAAGGACCGGACGCCATCCAGCACGGTGCGCTCGCTCGGCCTGCATGTGCGCAGCATCGAGATCATGGACCAGCGCGGGCTGTTGGACCGGTTCCTCGCGCACGGACAGCAGTATGAGCAAGGAGTCGGCGCGTTTGCCGGGATCGGCAGCCCCAGGCCGGTGGCTCTGGAAACCGCGCACGGCTACATCCTCGGCATTCCCCAGCCGGTTACCGACCGCCTCCTGGCCGAACGGACCGCTGAACTCGGCGCGGACATTCGCCGGGGTTGCGAACTGACGGGGATCGGGCAGGACCAGGACGGGGTAAGAGTTGAGCTCAGCGATGGTACCCGGCTCCGCTCACAATGGCTGGTCGGCTGCGACGGCGGCCGCAGCCTGGTGCGCCGCCTGGCCGGAATCGACTTTCCCGGCGAACCGGCACAAACCGAGTGGCTCCTCGGCGAGGTAGAAGTGACCGCGACCGCAGCCGAACTGGCGCGGGTGGCGGACGAGGTCCGTAAGCGGCACAAGGGCTTCGGCATCGGCCCGGCTGGAAATGGCCTGTACCGGGCCGTCGTACCCGCGGCGGCCGTGGCTGAGGACCGTTCGGTCCCGCCGACGCTGGCGGAATTCCGGACGCAGCTGCGGGCGTACGCCGGCACCGACTTCGGGGTCCATTCACCGCGCTCACTGTCGCGGTTCGGCGATGCCACCCGCCGTGCTGAGCAGTACCGGGCGGGCCGGGTCTTTCTGGCCGGCGACGCCGCGCACGTCCACCCGCCGCTGGGAGGGCAGGGCTTGAATCTCGGCATTCAAGACGCCTTCAATCTCGGCTGGAAACTCGCCGCCGAGGTCCGCGGATGGGCGCCGGCGGGGCTGCTGGACAGCTACTACGCCGAGCGTCATCCGGTCGCCGACGATGTGCTGACCTTGACCCGCGCCCAGAGCGAGTTGATCTCCGCTGAGCCGGGTCCGCAGGCGGTGCGCAGGCTGCTGACGGAGCTGATGGAGTTCGACGACGTCCGCCGCTTCCTGGCCGAGAAAATCACCGCCATCGGGGTCCGCTACGATTTCGGCGAAGGACCGGACCTGCTCGGCAAACGGCTGCGCGACATCGCGTTGTCACGCAGCCGTCTCTACGAGCACACCCGCGAAGGCCGCGGCCTGCTGCTGGATCAGACCGGCGGACTCTCCGTGGCCGGGTGGACGGATCGGATCGACCGCGTCGCAGACGTCAGCAGTGAACTGGACGCGCCTGCGGTCCTGCTTCGGCCGGACGGCCATGTCGCGTGGATCGGCCAGGACCAGAACGACCTGCGCCAACACCTGCCGGCATGGTTCGGAGCCGCCAGAAACGGCGCCGAGCCGGCAGCTCGCGGCAATGTTTGAGACAAACACTGCCGCGAACTGCCGGCTCGCTGGGAAGGGGCCAGCCGCGGAGGGGGTCAGCCGATGCCGATGGCTCCGGTGGCCACTCCGACGCCGAGCATGACCAGGGAGACGACCGCGGTGCGCCAGAGGACCTTTTTGTGGTGGTCGCCGAGGTCCACCTTCGCCAGGGAGACCAGCAGCAGGATGGCCGGGACCAGCGGGCTCTGCAGGTGGAAGGGCTGGCCGGTGATCGAGGCACGGGCCATGTCGGCGGCACCGACGCCGTAGTGGGCGGCGGTTTCGCTCAGGACCGGCAGGACGCCGAAGTAGAAGGCGTCGTTGCTCATGAAGAAGGTCATCGGGATGCTTAGCACTCCGGTGATGACGGCCATCAGCGGGCCCATGTCCGCAGGAATGATCTGGACCAGCCATTCGGACATTGCCTTGACCATGCCCGTGCCGTTGAGAACACCGGTCAGGACCGCGGCGGCCATGACCATGCTGACGACGGCGACGATCGAGGGTGCGTGCGCCACCAGCTGGGCGCCCTGGTCCTTGACCTTGGGGAAGTTGACCAGCAGGGCGATGGCTGCGCCCACCATGAAGACGAACGGCAGCGGAATGATGTTGGCGACCAGCGTCACCATCACCGCCACCGTCAGGGCCAGGTTGAACCAAAACAGCTTGGGCCGCAGGGTCTTGCGGTTGGGGTCCAGCGCGGTGTCCGCCATGGCGGTGTCACGCTCGTCCACGAGCAGGTCGGTGCGCTCCAGCACGGCGACGCCGCCGCCGGTGCCGGTCCCCCGGTCGGTGCCCGCACCGGAACCGGTCCGCCCGGCGTTGCGGCCGGCACCGAAGGCGCCGGTGCCGTCGTCGAACTCAACGCCCTCGGCCCAAATCTCCGGGGCTACCGTGCGCAGCCGGTTGCGTTCCTGCAGGCCCAGCAGCCAGGCGAAGACCAGCACGACAATGAGTCCGGCGATCAGGGACGGGACCATCGGAACGAAGACGTCGTTGACATCGATCTTCAGTGCGGTTGCGGCGCGGGCGGTGGGGCCGCCCCACGGCAGGATGTTCATGGTGCCGTTGGCGAGGCCGGCGACGCAGGTGAGGACCACCGGGCTCATCTTCAGCCGCAGGTAGACCGGCAGCATCGCAGCGGTGGTGAGGATGAAGGTGGTGGAACCGTCGCCGTCAAGCGAGACGGCGGCTGCCAGGATGGCGGTGCCCAGGACCACTTTGGCGGGGTCGTTGCCGAGCTTTCGCAGGATGATGCGGACCAGCGGGTCGAAGAGTCCGACGTCGATCATCAGGCCGAAGTAGATGATGGCGAACATCAGCAAGGCCGCTGTGGAGGTCATGGACTTCATCGAGTCCATGACCAAGGGCCCGATGCCCAGCCCTGCCCCGGCGAAAAGCCCGAAAATCGTGGGGACGATGATGAGCGCCAGTACCGGCGTCAGCTTCTTCGTCATGATCAACACCATGAACACCGCAATCATGGCGAATCCAAGTAATACCAGCACGGCCGGCTCCTTCTTCTGTGGTCCGCACCACTCCGCTGTGATGCGCACTACAGACGTTAGGGTGGCCTGCGTCACGAGGGTGCCTTTGCCGCATTTGATTGGCATACTGCTTGTTGCACGCATTTAGCTCATTTTGCTCACCGCCGTATCGGCGCTGCCGGATTACGAAGGAGGGCCGCCATGAAAGCCCTCAGGCACCGCACTCCCCTGCGGTTCACTACCCAGACGTTGCTGCTGCAGTTGGCCGTAGTGGCCCTGGTGGTACTGCTCAGCAGCGCGGTGCACGCCTGGCTCACCTACGAACGGCTGGGCCGCGAGGCGGAGAACCAGGCGCTCACGCTGGCCCGGACAGTGGCCTCGGACCCTGCGGTAAGGGCCCAAGTCCAGCAGATTAGCGCGCTGCCGGGCACTCCCCCGCGGGCGGAACTGCTCGCCGGTCCGTTAATGGCGGCGGCGGAGGGTGCCCGGGCCCGGACCGGCGCGCTGTTCGTCGTGGTCACCGACGAGACGGGGCTGCGGTTGGCCCACCCCGACGCCGACCGGCTGGGCGAACGCGTCAGCACCGACCCCTCCGAGGCGCTCTCCGGCAAGGAGGTCACCACCCGGAACACTGGAACCCTGGGCCCCTCCGCCGGCGCGAAGGTCCCCGTTTTTGCCCCGGGCTCGGCCGCCGTCGTAGGCGAAGTCAGCGTCGGCTACTCCACCGAGACGATCGGACAGAGCCTGGCCCGTGACATCGTCCCGATCGCCCTGACCGCGGCCGGGGCGCTGCTGGCAGGTGTGCTGGTATCGCTCCTGCTGCGGCGTCGGCTCCGGCGGCTGACCCTGGGGTTGGAACCGGAGGAAATCAGCACCCTGGTCCACGACCAGGTGGCGGTGCTGCAGGGCGTGGACGACGGCGTCGTCGGGGTGTCAGCCGACGGCCGGATCAGCGTCTTCAACGCCGCGGCCCGCCGGATGCTCGGGCAGCCGGACCTGGCCGGGACCCGATGGGCCGACGCCCCGGTACCTGCCCCGCTTAGGGCCCTGACTCGCCCCGACGCGGTCGAGGGGGACGCCGTCGAGGTCCTGGCCGGTGGCCGCATCCTGGTGGCCAGCGCACGGAAGGCGCTGCACGGCCGCGAGGATCTGGGCTGGGTGGTGATGCTTCGGGACCGCACCGAGCTCCAGCAACTGACCCGCCAGCTGGACGCCGTCGGGACCCTGTCCACCGCGCTGCGGGCCCAGCGCCACGAGTTCGCCAACCAGCTGCACACCATCGCCGGTTTCATGAGCATCGGCCAGCACCAGCAGGCCCGCGACTACCTTGCCCGGCTCGCAGCCACCGGGCCGTTGAAGTTCCCGGTGGACCAGGCCGAGCTGCTGCAGGACCCGTACCTGCAGGCCTTCGTCGGCGCGAAGGGCGTGGAGGCGGACGAGCGCGGCGTGAGCCTGCGGCTGGGCCCCGAGACCCTGGTCCGCGGTCAGGTTATCGAGCCGCAGGACGTCACCACGGTGCTGGGGAACCTGATCGACAATGCCGTGAACGCCGCCGTCGCCGGTTCGTCCGCCGACCGGTGGGTGGAGGTCGAGGTGCTGGATGCGCCGGGCGAGGGCGGCGCGGCCGGCACGCTGCACATCATCGTGGGTGATTCCGGTGATGGGCTCCCTGCGGACGGGCACGACGACGGCGGGCACGGTTCCGGCGGCGGCTCCGGCGGCGGAACCGACCCCGGCGCGGAGGCGGTGTTTGCCGAGGGCTTCACCACCGCCCGCCAGCCGGCCCGGGCCGGGGCCGGGCAGGGTCTGGGCTTGGCTCTGGCACGACAGCTGGCCCGCCGCCGCGGCGGCGACGTGACGGTCCTGGAGCGCGGCGCTCCCGGCGGGCCGGGCGCCGTCTTCCTGGCCACCCTGCCGGGGACCACCGCCGGGGCCGGCCTTTCCGGTGACGCTTCCGGAGGAGACGACGATGACTGAAGATTTCCGGGTGCTGATTGTGGACGATGACTTCCACGTCGCCAAGCTCCACGCCGCCTACGTGGATTCAGTTGCCGGATTTCTGGCTCTGGCACCGGCCGGCTCCGCGGCCCAGGCCTTGCAGGCGATCCACAGCCTCCGCCCGGACCTGGTGCTGCTGGATGTCTACCTCCCGGATGCCTCGGGACTGGATCTGCTGCACCAGCTGGATGTGGACACGGTGATCCTGAGCGCCGCCTCCGATGCGGCGTCGATCCGGGTGGCGTTCCGGCGCGGCGCCCTCGGCTACCTGCTGAAACCGTTCACGGCCGAGTCCCTCTCCCAGCAGTTGCGTTCCTACGCCCGCTACCGGCGGATTCTGGCGCAGCCCGGGAATCTCACCCAAGAGACCCTCGAACGCGCCAAGCGCGCCCTTATCCCGGGCGACGTCGCGGCTTCCGCCCGGCCACGTTCCGCGACGGAAGCGGCGGTGCTGGACTCTCTGGAGCCGGGCGAACAGTATTCGGCAGCGGAAGTAGCTGCCCGGGTCGGAGTTTCCCGGGCCACCGCGCAGCGGTATTTGTCCTCGCTGGCGGACGACGGCGCCGTTGACATTCAGTTGCGGTACGGCACGACCGGCCGCCCAGAACACCGCTACTGTGTGCCGCAGGGTTCCGCCGGACAGTGAGTACTGGCCCGTGCACTCCCGGCCAGCGGGTCCCGGCCTAGGTGGTGATGTCCCGGTTCTTGCGGAAGGCGTTGGTGCGGGCGTGGTCGTGGACGCGGTCCATTACCTCGATCTGGGCCCGGCCCTCGGTGATCAGCCGGGTAAAGGTGGACTGCTCAAGCCCCAGCTGCGGAGCCAGCTCCTCCAGGGTCTGCCAGCCGCCGATCTTGCCCAGGAACGCGGCGCGCAGCAGTTCCGATTCCAGCACCAGGGTCATCGGCGAGCGGCTCAACAGCCGGCCGTTCAGCTTCAGGCGGCCCGCGTGCTCTGCCAGCCAGGCTGCAGCCTGACGGTGCGGCCGCTGGCGAATTCCCAGGTCGTGGATCAGCTGGCGGAGCAGGTCGCGTTCCCGGCCGACCTCGGCAGCAAGGCCCGCAATCTCGGAGTGGACCGGGGTGTCGGTGAAATCCTTGGCCATCCGTTCGAGCCGGCTCAGGCCGGCGGTGGCGCCCGTCAGGTGGTCGGACAGATACAGCCCGAGCAGTTGTGCGTCGATGGTCTCGGGGATGTGCGGTGACATGGAACCTCCGGCTGTACTCGTGCTGTTGCAGCGTGCGTCAGGGATGGTGCTCTGCTGCAACCCTACCCGAGCCGGAACCGCGTCGGGCGACCCGTCCTGGCAGGCGGCCTAGAGGTCCAAGCGGTAAACCAAGAGCTTGATGTCCGTGTCCGGGACGAACCAGTCGCGCTCGGGAACGCGCTGGAAGCCGGTCTTCTGGTACAGGCCATGGGCGCTCTCCCAGGTCACCCCGGTGGTCAGCGCCACGCCGGTAACGCCCGGAAGGGTCTTGGCGTGCTCGATGATGGCCTTGACCATGGCCTTGCCGGCGCCGCTGCGCTGGACGGCGGGATCCACCACGAGCATCCGGAATTCCAGCTCGTCCGGCTGCGCGATGTCCGCGTAGGGCTCCCCGGCGACGGCGAGGGTCACCGACCCTACTACCTCGTCATCCCGCTGGGCTACCCAGATGGTTGCGTCCTCGTGCCGCTGGGCGACTTTCTGGATTTGCTGCATGTAGGGGTGGTCGGCGTCCTGGAAGTAGCCGGCGGCCAGGTACGCGTCCCGGGTGATGCGGGCGACGGCGTCGTAGTCGTCAGGGACGGCGGGGCGAATAAGGATCTGCGAATGCACTTATCCATGTTACGCGCGCTGGTGCCCGCGACGGCACCAAGGGCCGGTATCCGTGACCGAGCTATCAGGAGGGCGACGCCGTCCTGACTGTCAGGGCAGGAAAGAGCGGTTGGTTAGAGCGGGAACTTGCCGGACAGTTCCAGAGGCCCGGCGCAGGTCCACGCCGCGAGCCGCTCCTCGTCGGAGGGGCCGCCGTCGAGCACGCTGGTGAGCCGGGGCCGCCGCACCCAGCAGCCTGCCTCTTCGGCGATCAGCGCGCCAGCCGCAAAGTCGTGTTCGTTGAGGCCCCGTTCGCCGTAGGCGTCGTGGGTGCCGTCGGCTACCAAGCAGAGGTCCAGCGCGGCGGATCCCAGCCGTCGGACGTCGGCGAAGCCGCCCATCAGGCCGGCAAGCCCGGCCGCCTGCTCGGCGCGGACCGCCGGATCATAGCTGAAACCCGTCGCCAGGATTTGCCCGGCACGGTCCGGGACGGGTCCGTCGAGCGGCGTCCGCTGCCCGTCTTCCTCCAACCACGCGCCCTGGCCGCGGGAGGCATAGTAGACCCGACGCAGCGCCGGAGCGTGCACGACGCCGGCCAGCCAGGTGCCGTCGGGTGCTGCCACCGCCACCGACGTCGCGTAGTAGACAATGTTGCGGATGAAGTTGGTGGTGCCGTCCAGCGGGTCGACCGACCAGCGGAAGCCGCTAGCGGTGCCGGGCAGCACCGTCCCGCCTTCCTCCCCGGTAATCGCGTCCCCGGGCCGTGCGCGGGTGATGACTTCGCGGACGGCGGCCTCGGCGGCCAGGTCGAACTGGGTGACCCAGTCCCCCACGTCCCCCTTGTTACTGACACCCAGCGTGGCCGTGCTCCGTCCGGCCAGCACCGCTGCTCCGGCGGCGGCGGCCTGCCGGGCGAGTTCCAGGAACGCCGCCGGTTCCGGAAGCTCGGCCGGGCTCGGGCTCACTCCGCGGCTTCCTGGTGGTCTTCGGCGTCGTCCCGGTCTTCGGCGTCGGACGCGTCGGCCGCATCGTCAGCGGTGCCGTCAGCTGCGGAGCCGCCGTCGCTGTCCGCGGCGCCGCCGCCGACGCCGGCCGGGCCGCTGGCGAGCAGCGCCCGGAAGCCGTCCTCGTCCAGTACCGGCAGGCCCAGCTGCTCGGCTTTGTCCAGCTTGGTGCCGGCATTCTCACCCGCCACCACATAGCTGGTGTTTTTGGACACCGACCCTGCGGCCTTACCGCCGCGGACCAGGATGGCTTCCTTGGCCTCGTCCCGGCTGAACCCTTCCAGGCTGCCGGTGACCACCACGGTGAGGCCCTCGAGGGTCCGCGGAGTGGACTCGTCACGCTCGTCTTCCATCCGGACGCCGTCGGCCGCCCAGCTGTCCACGATCTCGCGGTGCCAGTCCTCGGCGAACCATTCCTTCAGCGCCACGGCAATGACCGGGCCGACGCCGTCGACGCCGGCAAGTTCCTCCTCGGAAGCCTGCCGGATCGCGTCCATCGTGCCGAAGGCGGTGGCCAGGGCCCGGGACGCCCGCGGCCCAACGTGCCGGATGGACAGCGCCACGAGGACGCGCCACAGCGGCTGGGTTTTAGCTTTTTCGAGCTCATTGAAGAGCTTTTCCGTGCTCGCGGTCGGTTTGGACGGGCTCTTGGCCGTGCCCTTGGTGTAGAAGTACGGCACCAGTTCGAACTCACCGGTGGCCACTCCCTTGGCGCGTTTTTCCCGGCGGATCCGGACAGCAGCGAGGTCCTCGGGCTTGAGCCGGAACAGCGTCGCTTCGGTGGTGAGCGGCGCGACGGCGGGCTCGGCCGGCTGGGTCAGCGCGATCGCCGCTTCCCAGCCGAGGGCCTCGATGTCGAAGGCGCCGCGGCCGGCCAGGTGGAAAACCCGTTCGCGCAGCTGCGCCGGGCAGGAGCGGGCGTTGGGGCAGCGGATGTCGACATCACCCTCCTTGCCGGGGGCCAGCGGCGTGCCGCAGGACGGGCATTCCGTGGGCATCACGAAGTCGCGCACCGGCGGGTCCTGGGCGTCGCGGAGGGCGAGCACGGGACCGACAATTTCCGGGATGACGTCCCCGGCCTTGCGCAGCACCACGATGTCGCCGATCTTGACACCCTTGGCCTTGACGACGTCCTGGTTGTGCAGGGTGGCCATTCCCACGGTGGAACCGGCCACCTTGACCGGCACCATCACCCCGTACGGGGTGACGCGTCCGGTGCGGCCGACGTTGACGGCAATGTCCAGCAGCTTGGTGTTGACCTCTTCCGGCGGATACTTGTAGGCCACCGCCCAACGCGGCACCCGGGAGGTGTAGCCGAGGGCACGCTGGGTGGCGAAGTCGTCCACCTTGACCACGATGCCGTCGATTTCGTGGCTGAGGCTGTGGCGCTTGTCGCCGTAGCGCTTGATGAAATCCAGCACCTCGGCCAGCCCCGGCAGGACCTCGAAGTACGGGCTGGTGGGCAGGCCCCACTCGGCGAGCTGGCGGTAGGTGTCCGACTGGCTGACCGTTTCAAGGCCTTCGCGGGCGCCGATGCCGTGCACGTACATTTTCAGCGGCCGCTTGGCGGTCTCGGCCGGGTCCTTTTGCCGCAGTGAGCCGGCGGCGGCGTTGCGCGGGTTGGCCAGCGGCGCCTTGCCCTCGGCGATCAGCGCGTCGTTAAACTCCGCGAACGCCTTGGACGGGATGAAAACTTCGCCGCGGATTTCCATCTCGGCGGGAAAGTTGCCGCCCTTGAGCTGCTGCGGGATTTCCTTGATGGTCAGGACGTTGTGCGTGATGTCTTCACCGGTGGTCCCGTCGCCGCGGGTGGCGGCACGGACCAGCACGCCGTCGCGGTAGAGCAGGTTGACGGCGAGGCCGTCGATCTTCAGTTCGGTGAGCCACGACGGCGGGGTGCCGCCGTTGCCGATCTTGGCGATGCCGGCCTCGGCCTTGGCGATCCAGGCCTCGACCTCCTCGACCGAGAACACGTCCTCGAGGCTGTACATCCGGGTCACGTGCTCGACGGCGGCGAACGCGGCGGACACCTCGCCGCCGACTTCCTGGGTGGGCGAGTCGTTGGCCACGAGTTCGGGGTGGGTGGCCTCGATGGTTTCCAGCCGCCGGTAGAGCTCGTCAAACTCGGCGTCGGAGATCAGCGGCGCGTCCTCCTGGTAGTACGCGAAGCGGTGCTTGCGGACCTCTTCGACCAGCGTCTCGTACTCCGCGCGGATGGCCTCGGACGGAACGAGTTCCCCGCGAGGGCTCAGATTTTCAGTGTCTGCTGCAGTCTTCGCTGTGCTCACAGACCTATCCTGCCTTACCAAACCGACATTGTCCGGTCAGGGCCCCAACACGGAACGGCCCGGACGCTGCACGTCCGGGCCGTTCGTTCACTGCGGTACTAGCGGGAGGAAGCGCTCTCCTGATCGCTGGCGTTGCGGGTCGCCTGCTGGCTGGCCTGCTGCAGCGCCTGGGAGACCCGGGTCAGGGCGGCCACATGCTCGCCGTTCCACTCGTTGCGGAACTTGTCCGCGTCCGGGCCCATCCACTGAGTGCCGGCGAGGACCTTGGTCAGCATCGACTTCTGGTTGTCGATCTCCTGCGACCCGGCCTGCAGCTTCGACCCAAGCGCCTTCAGCTGACTGACGTCTGCACCCCAAATAGCCATCGAAAAATCTCCTTAGTTCATCGGACCCGAACACTGTCGGCATCCCCAGCGGCCCCCGGCTGATCCGGAAGATCCAATGCCTAGAACCTACCCTGCCCCGGACGAAACCGTCGATGGGCACCCCTCCCCATGGGCCGCCATCGGGGCCGGCGAGGGGTCAGGGGCGGTTCTCGGGCGGCAGTGCGACCTGGAGCTTGCGGACTTTGCCGCGGCCGACGATGTAGCCGCGGCCCGGAATGAAGTCGCCGCTGATCCGGCCCAGCGAGGTGCTGAGCAGGCTGTCCCCCTCGATGTCGCCGGGGTTGAGCAGCAGGCCGCGGCGGCCGGACTTGAACGGCTGCGCCAGGGACCAGGCCGAGGACCAGGTAGAGGTTTCGGATTCACCCACCACCCACTGCTCGGCCTTGATCGACGCCGTGACCAGCCGGAGCAGCCCGGTCTCGGCCAAGGTGTCGGTGAACTCCGTCAGGCCTTCGATGAAGATCGCCAGCTTGCCGGGGGTGCCGGTGGCGTAGTCCACCAGTTCGTCGAGCGCTTCCTCGACGTCGTCCGTGCCCACCACCGAGCGGTCCCAGAGCTTCAGCGACGCCGAGGCGGACCGCCGGGACCCCAGGTAGATCAGTTCCACGCCCGGGTTGGAGCGGCGCAGGGCGTAGCCGAGGGTCACCAGCGCCACGGTCCGGCCGGACCCTGGCGGACCGGCCAGCAACAGCGGGCCCTTCGCCAGGATCTCGGCCGGCTGCAGGGTCTCGTCGTCGACGCCGATCACCGGCAGGTCGGGGCTGCCCGCGGGGAGCAGGTCCAGATCGACCGAGTCGGGCAGGCGTTCGATCTGCGGTGCGCGCTCCACGCCCTGCCGCAGCATGGCCTCGCGAAGTTTATGCACCTCGCGGGCCTGCACTGCGAGGTTGGAGTTGCCGCCCAGCACCGCCAGCTGCACCTCCAGTCCCTCCAGCAGGCCGCGGCCCGGAGGCGTTCCGGCACCCAGCACGTCCCGCGGCACGTCCATCGACAGGTAGTCCTCCTCGGAGGAGAGCCGCAGCACCAGCCGGCGCTGGATCGAGGCCAGCAACGACGGCGGCACGGCGTTGGGCCGGTCGCCGGTGACCACGAGGTGGATGCCGAGGGGGCGGCCGTCAGTGGCCAGCTGCAGGAAGATATCCCACAGCGCGGAGAGCTTGCTGTATTCGTAGGCTTCGCGGAACGCGGACATGCCGTCGACCAGGACGAAGATGCGCTTTTCGTCGGGCATGTTGGCCAGCCGGCGGTACTCCACGATGGTGGACGCCCGGACCTCGGCGTAGCGGGCCGAGCGGTCGTCGGCGAGGTCCCGCAGCCAGCGCAGCAGCCTGCCGACACGTTCGACGTCGTCGCCGTTGATGACCTCGCCGACGTGCGGCAGCGCATCCAGCATCTTCAGGCCGGAGGAGCCGCAGTCGATACCGTAAACGTTCACCGGCCCGCCGCGCGGGGTGACGGCGGCGGCGGCCGCAATGCCGCGCAGCGCGGCGGACTTGCCCGAGCCGCCGGTGCCGTAGATGGCCATGTTTCCGTCGCGGTCCGGCTCGTAAAACACCGTCGGCTGGTCCTGGTGCGCAGGATCGTCCGCCACGCCCAGGAGCAGCCGCTCGTCGGTGCGCGGGTTCGGCAGCCGGGAGAAGTCGTAGGTGGTCGCCAGCTCATCCAGCCAGGGCTTGCGCGGCGGCTCGATGGCGAGGACGTCGGCTGCCTTGACGATGTTGGCCGTCATCCGGGCGATGTCGTTGGGCCCGGCGAACTGCTCCTGCTCCGGCACCGCCGCGGCCGGCGCTGCCCACGCGGCGCCGGAGCCAAAGGCCATTTCGACGACGTCGATCTGCGGTCGTTGCGGCTTCTCCGTGGTCCAGCCGCCGGCGTACCCGGTCTGGAAGCCCTGGATCCGGCCCGGCCCGGTTTTGGCCGCGCCGCGGCCGGGGATGGAGGGGTCAAAGTATGCGGCGGTGGGCACGCCGAGTATGTCGACGGCGTCGTCCTCGTCCGCCATCCGCAGCGCCACGCGCAGGTTGGTGTTGGCGCGCAGGCTCTCCTTAATCACGCCGGCCGGGCGCTGCGTGGCCAGGATCAGGTGCAGGCCCAACGAGCGGCCGCGGGCGGCGACGTCGACGACGCCGTCGACGAACTCCGGCACCTCGGTGGCGAGGGCGGCGAATTCGTCCACGATGATGATCAGGTACGGCGGCGCTTCCGGGTCGGCCTGGCGCTGGAGTTCCAGCAGGTCCTTGGCTTTCTTGCGGTTGAGCAGCTTCTCGCGGTGGTGCAGTTCGGCCCGGAGCGAGGTCAGGGCGCGGCGGACCAGGTGCGGCGAGAGGTCGGTGACCAGGCCGACGGTGTGCGGCAGGTGCAGGCAGTCCGCGAACGCGGCGCCGCCCTTGTAATCCACGAACAGGAAGCTCACCCGGTCCGGGCTGTACGCCGCGGCCATGCCCATCACCCAGGACTGCAGGAACTCGGACTTGCCGGCGCCGGTGGTGCCGCCGACCAGCGCGTGCGGGCCCTCGTTTTTCAGGTCGAGGTAGAGCGGCTCGATGCCCTTGGAACCGACCAGGGCGCGGAGCGTGCCGTTGTCCTTGCGGTTGGGTTTGGCGGTGGCGCGGACGGAGTTGTTCTCGCTCCAGCGGTCGGCGACGGCCTGCGGGTTGTCCAGGAAGTCCTTGCCGATCAGGGTCGCGTAAGACACCGCGCGGGGCAGGTCGGAGTCGTCCTCGAGCGGCTTGCCGACGTCGACCACGGGCGCGAGCATACGTGCCAGCTGCGCGGCGAGCCCGGCGTCGAGGCTTTCGCAGCTGACCGGGAAGGTGTGCCGGCCGAGCCGGACCTGCCCGGTGGTGGTGCCGTGTTCGCCGTCGACTGCCATGAAGTCCCGGCACGCCGCCGGGAGCTGCTGGACGGAGGTGGCCACCCACATCACGTGCACGCCGGAGTCCGGACCGCGTTCCAGCACCCGGGTGAGCCGTCCGCGGTCCACCGGCGCGTCGTCTTCGACCACCAGCAGCACGGTGGGCAGCTGCGGGGCCGGGACTTCCCCGCCCTGCCCGTGGTCAGCCGCGATGCCGGCCCGCAGCTCCGGGCGCGGCGACTGGGCCGCCGCCTCGCGCTGGTCAATCAGGTCTTCGAGCTTGGCGAGCAGGGCGCTGCCGCCGGCAGGTCCGGCGGCGAGGTGGTCACCGGTGAGCGGGCTGTGGCCGGAGCCGGCGTGGGGCAACCACTGCAGCCATTCCCAGCGGTCCTTGGACTGCGCCGAGGTGATGGCGGTCAGCACCACTTCGGCCGGCGAGTGCAGGCCGACGAGCTGGAGCACCATGCCGCGGGCGACGTCGTCCACCAGGCCGCGGGCGCCGGCGAGGCCGAAGGAGCCGGCGGTGCGCAGCTGGGAGACGATCGGCACGCCCTCGATGGTGCTGAACTGGGTCAGGCACTGCTGGATCTCGGCCATGTATTCGGGCTCGGTCTCGTTGCTGTGCGGTTCTTCGAACTGGACCCGGGACGGCGCCGTGCCCAGGCCGAACCGCAACCCCAGGAACCCGCTGTGTTCGGGCCGGTGGGTCCACAGCAGCGGGCCGAGTTTGTAGATGGAGTCCACGGTGTCGCTGACGGACGGCGCTTCCTGCAGCCGGACCGAGCGTTCCACCTTCTGCAGCTCGGTGATGTCGTGACGGAACGCAGCCATCGCGGCGCGGAAGGATTTGAGCTGTTCCTTGCGCTCGCGCTTGGACTGCATCTTCTGGTCCACATAATGTCCCACCACGAACAGCGGCATCATCAGCATGAAGATCCCGGACATCATGTTTTGCGTGACGGCGAAGAGGACGGCGCCCATCATCAGCGGCGCCACCAGCATGATGTAGGGGAACGGCTGGCGTTCCTGGCGCTTCGGCCCGGCCGGCAGGGTGCGTGTGTGCGGCTCGAACCTCGGCACCACGCGCGGCGAGCGGTTGAACTCGATCAGCGGCGAACTGGGGGCCGCCCCCTGGCCGCCGCCCAGCGACACCACGGAGACGGTGGTGTCGCCGAGCGTGACGGTGTCAGAGGAGTTCAGCGTGGCGCGCGTGACGGGCAGGCCGTCCATCAGCAGGCCGTTGGCGGAGTTCGTGTCGACGATCTCGACGCTCTCGCCCACCGTGATCCGGGCGTGCCGCTTGGAGGTCAACGGGTCAGTCAGCCGGATGTCCACGTCGCGGTCCCGGCCGATGTAGCTGGTGCCGGAGGGCAGCGGGAATTCGCGTCCGACGTCGGGGCCGGAGAGCACGCGCAGGGTCGCCGCGGCCGGTCCCCGGCTCGCCCCGGGTTCCGCGAACTGTTCGCTGACCTGGGTAAGCGAAATTATGGAGCCGGGCCGGAGCCCGGATTCCAGCAGGTTGTCCTGCCGGTTCAGGACGCTGCCCAGCAGGCCCCCGGCGGCGAAGGCTTCCTCGATGCGCAGCGAGAGGTTCGACGGCGGCGCAGTTCCGCGCCGCGCGGGGTCCGCCGCCCACAGTTCGGTGGCGATGTCGGCCACGGTGGCAAGGCCGTCGACGGTGACGGCCAGGTCCTTGGCCTCGGCGGGGTCGCGCCGCAGCGTAAGCCGGATTCTCATCCTTCGTTCCCTCCGGACTGGGTTTCCAGCAGCGCCAGGTCCGCCGCGGTGACGAGGTGCGAGGTGACGGCATGTTCCACCAGCCGGGCGCGGCGGTTGGTGGCTAGCTTGCCGCCGCCGCCGCGCAAACCGGCGACCCCCACGCGGTCAAGTTTGTCGCACACGTTGTCCAGCTTTCTGTTGAACCGGGTCAGGGTCCAGCCCAGGGTCTTGGCCGCCTCGGCGGAGGAGGGAATGGCGCTGAAGCCGGTTCCTTCGCGGCGCAGCATCGGCTCGGCCAGGGCAACGATCAGCGCTTTCTGGGACTCGGTGAAGACCACCGGGCCGATCGTGGTGTCCCCGCCGCTGTCCTGGTTGCGGGCCTGCTGCCGGAACGCCGGCGTGCGGAGGTGCACGGCGAACTCGTACGTGGTGGGGCCGGCGGTGAAGATGACGTTGGTCTGGTTGAACACCAGCGGAATGCGGGCACCCGGCGCGAGCCAGGCCTGCATGCCGCCGGAAGCGTCGGCGATGGTCGCGCAGAGCATGCTGCCGACGTTGCTAAGCCACCAAATGCCGTCATACCGGGCGATCTGCAGGAACTGCCGGTGCAGGTACGGGTTGTCGTCGACTTCCAGGTCACCCTCGCGGCCGATGCTGAAGACGTCCTCGTCGGATGGTTCGTGCCATTCGCCGCAGAAATCTATCGCTAGGTCCCCCATGTGTCGGTGTCTCCTCGTTTGGCTCTGGGCTGGTGCGTTGGTTGGTGCAGTGGCGGGACGGTCAGGATTTCTTGGCGCAGGCGATGGAGCTTTGTTCCATCGGTGAGGACGCCCCGTCAGCCCGGACGATCATCACCTGGATGCAGGTCTCCCCGGCCGGGTTGGGCTGCACCTGGACTTTGGTCTCGGTGGCGGCCTGGAATTCCCCGCTGCCCTGAAGCGAGTAGGTCCGCCACTTGTACTTGTCGCCGGGCTTGGGCTGCGGGTTCTGCCAGGTGAAGATGAACTTGCCGGCACCGTCAGCAGCCCCGGTGAGCCCTTCGACGTCCGGAACCGTGCCGTTGTCGAGGGCGTCGGCAGGCGGCTTGGACACCTGTTCCGACGCTTTGGGCGCCGGCTCTGGCCTCGTGGTTCCCGCGACTACACCGACGACGGCCGCAACTGCCAGGACCGCCCCGGCCACGACCGAGAGGACCAGGTTCCGCCGGCTGTGGCCTCCCGGGGCTCCGCTGGTTCCGCCGGCGGGATCCTCCGGCGGCGCCAGGCTGGAGCGGTTGACGGTGGCCGCGACGTCGTCGTCCTCGGCCGCCCGGGGCCGCGGCGAAAAGGGTTGCGCGGGTGCCGGCGACCGCTGCACGGCTGCCGGCGGCGGCGGGACGACGACCGACGCCCCGGCCGGCCGCTGGACGGTCTCGCTGCCGGAGACCGGAGGGCCGGAGTCCGGGCCGGGAAACGCCGGTCTCGGAAAAGTTGCGGCAGTGTCGGGACCGGGAACCCGTACCGGGAACGTGGGGCCGTGGCCGGTGGCGTCCGGGTCGATGGCGGCGACGCTGCGGACCCGGGTCTCCTCGAAGCTGTCATCCGGGTGCGGTTCGTCGGCGCGGGGTTCCTCGAGCACTTCGAAAGGCGTCACGGAAAGGTTCAGCTCCGCCTGGATACGCTGCAGCGCCAACGCGAAAGCGTGCGCGGATGAGTACCGGGAGGCGGGCGACTTGGCCATCGCCGTGGCCAGGGCCAGTTCCAGCGACGCGGGAACGTCGGCGCGGCCCAGCTTCGGCAACGGCAGGTTCGTGATGCGGGAAATGAGCTCCCGCTGGGAGTTGTCCGCCCCCGGCAACACGAACGGGGACCGGCCCGCCAGCAGGGTGTAAAGGGTGGCGCCGAGCGCCCACACGTCCACCAACACGCCGTCGACCTGCCGATCGCTGAACTGCTCCGGCGGGGACCACGGGATGGACATGCCCGCGTCCTCGTCCTGGTCCCCGGCGAGGGTGCCGGAGATGCCGAAGTCCGTCAGGGCCGGCCGGTTGTAGTCCGTGACCAGAATGTTGGCCGGTTTGATGTCCCGGTGCGCGATCCCGGCGCGGTGGGCGGTCTCGACGGCGGAAGCCACTTGGATGCCCACGGCGAGCACCTCGTCGGTGCTGAAGCGCTGCCGGCGGTAGCGGACATCCAGGCTCGGCCGGGAGCAGTACTCCATGGCCAGGTAGGAGTGGCCGCCGTCGGTGATTTCCGCTTCGAAGATCGTCACGATGTAGGGATGGGAGGACAGCTGCGCCATCAGGTTCGCTTCGGATTCGAACCGGCGGCGGGCGCCTTCGGTCTTCAGATCCGAGAGCAGTACCTTGACCGCCACCTTGCGCCGCGGCCGGTCCTGTTCGTACAGGTAGACGTCGGAGAACCCGCCGGAGCCCAGCAGGCTGACGTAGGTGAAGCCGGGAATGTCCGGCGGCGGCGCGACCGGGCGTTTGGCGTTCACAGGAGCTCCTCGAAGCGCAGCTGGACGCCGTCGCCGAGTTCGGCCACGTCGCCGTCGAACAAAATGGCCATCTCGCCCTGGGCCAGCCGCCGCGGGGCCTGGCCCTCACGCAGCAGCACGGTGCCGTTGGTGGCCTTCAGGTCGCACAGCATGACGTGCCACCCTTCGAGGCGGATTTCGACGTGGGAGCGCGAAATGTCACCGCCCGGGCTCGCCACCTGGATGAGCCTGGGCATGACCGCTCCCTGGACCCGGGAGACCGAGGGCTGCCGGCCCACGATCAGCGACTGGTCAAGGTCGATCAGCTCCCCGGTGGAGAGCCGCATCCGGCCGAGCCGCGGGCGCCGGACCTGCACGCCGTCGCCGGGCAGCGCCTCGCCGCAGTAGGCGCACTGGGCGTTGGTCGGCGGGTTGGCGTGGCCCTGCGCGCAGACCCTGGCCAGCACCATGGGTCCCGTGCCCGGCGCCTGCGTGGCTGGCTGGGCGGAGGACTTCCCCGGCGGGCCGGGAAGGGCGCTCTTCATAATTGTCTGGCCGTCGTGGTCGGTGTCGTCGCTTGCCGGGCGGTTCAGTGAGCTGGACAGCGACGGCGGGTTGGCCAGCGACGCCGGAGCTGGACCGGCTGCGGCGGCGCTGGCCGGGGCGGGATTGGCCGGGTCGGGGCCGGCGGTCGCGGCCGTCCGGCCGCCCCCGATGTTCCACGGCACTGAGTCGATCAGGCCGCTGGGAACGGCCGGACCGGGCGCCGGCACCGCGGCGGCTGCGGTTGCGGCGGCCGCCGGGACGCCTGCAGCTGCAGGCTCGGGCTCCTCAGCCGGTTCATCGGCGGCTTGCTCAGCCGGTTCCTCGGCGGGTTTCGGGACGGGCTCTTCGTCGGCGTCGGGGTCTTCCCGCACTGCGGCGTCTTCGATGTTCCGCATGACCGTCTGTTCCCAGAGGTGGTCGTAGCTGCTGGTTGGTTCCTGTTCCGCGGCCGCCGCTGCCGGTGTCGCCGCTTCGGGGTCCGGTGCTTCTGCGTCCGCGCCGGCGTCCTCCTCGGGGAAATCCAGCACCGTGTCGATGGAGCTTCCATGGTCGCTGGCTTCCGCCGCCAGGTCTGCGGCGATGTCCGCACCGGCAGCGGCGAGCAGCTGGTCGTCCGCGGCGGCCTCAGACGCGGCAGTAGACGCGGCGGTCTCGGATTCATCGGCCGCGGCGGCAGCAGGCGCAGCGGTACCAGCGGAGGCGCTTTCCCCTCCGGCCAGTTCGCAGTGCAACCCGCGAAGGAAGACAGCGCCCTCCCCCAGCGGCAGCCGGCTACTGGTTCCCGCAGCAGGGCCTGCGTCCGGAAGATCCACGTCGAAGCCCTCGGCTGCCGGGAAGCGCCGTTCGGTCCACGTGCTCACGTCCCGGCCGCTGAGCTCAGCGGTCTTGCCGCCGGCCAGCCGGACGGTCAGGTCGATGTCGCCGCGCAGGAGCACCTGCAGCGAACCGCGGAGTTCCACGATTCCGAACCAGGGCAGCCGGGCCAGGGAACCGCCCGAGGCCGCGGTCACGGCGTCGAGGACCTCGTGGATCTGCGGGGCTTTGGCCAGGAGGGCCCAGAGCGAGTCCAGCAGCGCCGGGTCGGTGTCCGGGCGCAGCAGCACCACGGTCCCGGAGCGGACGACGCCGAACCAATCCCCTCGCGTGTAGCTGACCCGGGCCGGGCGGTCAGCGGCTGCCATCAGGCTGCCCGCCCGGTCCTGCCGCGGACCCCGCTTCCGGCTCCGGCTCCGGTGCCGGAACGTCCCGGCCGGACGCGGCGTCCCCGCCGGCAACTACTTCGCCGTCGGGGGCAACCTCGAGGACTTCGGTGCGCGGCAGGGTGTTCTCGTCTTCTGCTTCCGCCGCGGTGCGGGGGGAAGTCTGGCTGCCGCCGTCGTTGGCCACATTGCTCGCGTCCACCACGATGCAGGTCACGTTGTCCCGTCCGCCGCTGCGCAGGGCCGCCTGGATCAGCTCGTCGACCGCCGTCTGCGGGTCCGGTTCGGAGATCAGGATCCGGGTGATTTCTTCGTCGTCAAGTTCACCGTTGAGTCCGTCTGAGCAGACGAGCATCCGGTCGCCTTCCTCGACGGGCAGCAGCCAGTAGTCAGCCTCGGTCTCGTCGCCAGTGCCCAGCGCGCGCGTCACCACGTGGCGGCGCGGATGCACGGCGGCCTCCGCCGGGGTGATCTCACCGGCGTCCACCAGTTCCTGCACCTCGGAATGGTCCACACTGACCTGGCTGAGCTTGCCGTGGCTTAGCCGGTAGGTGCGCGAATCGCCGATGTTCAGCACCAGCCAGTACGGGACCCCGGTCTGCTCCACGACGACGACGCCGGAGAGGGTGGTGCCGGCGCGGGACCCGGTCGCCTCCCGGATCCCGGCGTCGGCCTGCAGCAGGTACTGCTGGACGACGGCGGCGGTGGCGTCCCGCTCGCCGGTGGCCAGCTGCGGAATTTCCGCCAAGGTCCGAACGCAGATGCCGCTGGCGATCTCGCCGGCCTCGTGCCCGCCCATGCCGTCGGCGACGGCGAAGACCGGGTCGGCCGCGATGTAGGAATCCTCGTTCATTTCACGGCGCAGGCCGCGGTCCGTGCCGTAGCCGCAATTCAGCCGGAGGCTGGGAACACCGCTCGGGACGCTGCCGGACACACTGCCTTGGGCGGCACTGCCGGGGGCGGCTGCGGAAGAGCCGCGGGACGGAAACGGGGGCGGGCTGGGATGTCATGCCTGTCCTAGGTAGAAGGAACGGTCACCGAAGTGCACGGTGGATCCGGGGCGTACGTGGGTGGGTTCCCCGGGAGCCAGGGCGGTGCGGATGCCGTCCGGCGTGGTGACGGCGCTTCCGTTGGTGGAGTTCCGGTCCGTCACCCAGATGCCGCCGTTTCCGGCCAGCACGTGAAGGTGGGTTTTGGAAATCGAGCGGCCCTGGTCGGCGACCGGCACCAGCTGCACGGAATCTTCGCCGGGGTGGCCTGCGGGGTTGCGGCCGATCAGCAGCACCCGGTCCACCTCGACCTCACGGCCGTCGTCAATCCGGATCCGCGGAATGGCCACGGTAACCGGGACGGCGCTGTCGCCCCGGACCTGGGTGCGGTCGTGGTCATCGTCGGCGTGGGCGCTGAATGCGTTCCTGTTGACGGCCTCGCTGCGGGCGGCCTCGACGGCCTCGATCGGGGCGGCAGCAGGGCCGGCAGCCGGCGCCGGCACGGAAACCGGGGCGGGCGCGGCAACCGGCGTGGGACTCGACCCCGGAGCACCGGCGGGCTGCAGCCGGGCTGCCCCGGCCACCGGTGAGATGACCTGCTGCACCGGCGGGAGGTTCAGCGGGGCGAAGCTGTAGGGGCCCTGGATGCCGCCGGTGGCGATCGGATTCCGTCCGGTCTTGATGTCGAAGACCAGGGTTTTGGCGGCGGCGTCGTGCCAGCCGCGCAGCCGGTTGTTGCGGTCCCAGCTGTTGGAGACCACCACGGTGACGGCCCAGGCGGCGCCGAGCAGCAGGAGCGGTCCCAGGATCCACCAGGCGGCGGCGAACCACTGGAAAACCACGACGAGGACGGCGGCCACGGCGGCCAGCAGGATACCGGCCCCGGTAATGAGGCCGCGGAGGAAGACCGCTCCCCCGCCGGGCGCGTAACCGTCGGCGTCGGCGGTGCGGATCCCCAGCGCTCGGTTGCCGAGGGTGGCTCCGGACCTGGCCTCGGCGATGGCCTGGACCAGGATATAGCCGGCCGTGACTGCCAGTCCGATGCCGCCGAAGAGCAGCAAGGAGGAGGTGTTGTAATTGATGGTCCCGCCGCCGCGCGTCTGCGTGATTCCGGTGATTCCGAAGACCAAAAGCACGACCCAAACCGCCGCTGGTCCGGTCCAGTCCACGATGGCGGCCCCCAGCCGCTGCTGCGCGTCGGCGCGAACCAGCTCGAGCCTGTTCGGCAAAACGGTACCTCCCCCTAGTCCGTGGACAGCCTGCCCGGCGCCCGCACGAAACGAAGCGTGCGGCCCGGAAGGCACTATCGGGATAGTACCGTTTCTTGCCTCCGGTGCTGCCTCCGGGCGCGGTGCATTGCGTGCCGAACGGTTACTCAGGGGTGTTCCGCAGGAGGTACAGAAGGCAGCGCCTGGCCGGATCGTCTGCTGGCAGCGTGGGCAGCGTTCGACGTCGGTCATGGCGTAGTACGGCTCTTCCTGGCTGTTCCCTCTGGTTCCCGGTGCGGACCGGGCTCCACTGTACTAGCTGGAGCGCTCCGTTTCCGGCCGGGACGCGGAGCCCGGAGGCCGCGCAGCGTCAGGGCGGCCCGGCCCTCGGCCAGCAGCGAGCGCGGCGAGAAGCGGGCCTGCTGCCGCCGCCAGAATCCCAGTGTTCCGGTCATTTCCTTGACCGAACCGTCCACGATCTCCCAGTACTGCCGGACCTGGTCCTCGCTGGGCTGCCCGGCGCCAAAGGTGGCGGCGTCGGCACGGCGGGCGAGCAGCGCCGTCGTGCCCTGGCTCGCGGGGAAGGCTTCGCCGAGCACGACGGCGGATTCCCGCCGGGTGGCGCGGCTGTCCACGCCGGCGCCGAGGTCGGTGGCAAGGCTCAGGACCTCGTTCCAGCCGCCGCCGACGCGCTGGGCCGGGTGCCCCTCGGTGAAGCGTGCCTTGCGGCGCCGGGATTTCAGCCACGCGATAAGCAGCAGCGGCAGTGCGATCACGGCGGCCGGGATCAGCGCCATGCCGATCGCGGCGAGCAGCGGGCCCCAGAACAGCCACGGGTTGTTCTTCTTCTCGTCGGCGTCGAGGGCGTCCGGCGAGGAGTCCGGCGGCAGCTCGGCCGGCTCCTGCGGCGGGGGCGGTGGCTGGAGGACCTGCGGCTTGGGCTTGGACTTGTTCTCCGGGTCCGGCGGAATCGGCACGTTGTCCTTCGGCGGGGTGGGGTCAAAGGAAACCCAGCCAACCCGGTCGAACGCGACCTCCACCCACGCGTGGACGTCCTTGCCGGTGATCTTCACAACGCCCGCGCCGTTTTCCGGGCTTTTAGGGTCTGGATAGAACCCCATCACCACGCGGGACGGGATGCCGAGGTGGCGCAGCATCAACGACATCGCCACCGCGTACTGTTCGTCATCCCCGAGCATCTGCTTGGCGGTGAGCAGGCTGCGGATGCGGTTGGCGCTGTGGCCGGAGACGCTGGGCAGCTGCCCGTCCGCAATCAGGCCGTTGCTGAAGGCGCCCGTCTTTTGGAAGTGTGCCTCGACCTGGCGGACCCGGTCGATTGCGGTGGGCGCGTCGGCGGCCAGGTCGTTGGCCTGCGAGCCAACCACGGGCGGCACCTCGGCCGGTTCCGGCAGGGTGTCCTTCGCGAAGTCGTACTGGGTCAGCTGGCCGTGCTCGAGTTTGGCCGGGTCGGCGACCTGGACGCTGTAGCTGTCGCCCTTGCCGAGGCCGCGGGTGGTCACGGCGGTGTCCGTCCCGGAGTTGAAGTACAGCCCAGCGGCGGCGCCTGAGCCGTCACGGGCGAAACTGATGCCGGTGGTTTTGCGGCCGCCCGGAAGGAAGTAGCCCTGGTAGTCCTCGATCGTGATGTCCAGGGTGTAGTTGCTGGTCGGCACGGTGCCGGTGGAGTCCGCGAGGGTGTTGAGGGATTTCGCGTCGCCCACTTTACTGAAGCTGCCCGAGCCGTTCGGGTCCATGTTGTAGTTGGTGCCGTTGAAGGCATCCAGCGCGGCGAGCCGGACCCTGCCGTCCTTGGGCAGGCCCTTGACCACGAAGAGGCTGTCGTCCTTTTTGTCTTTGACGAAGTTGCGGAAGCTCGCCAGCGGGGTGACGTAGTCCTTGGGGTCAAAGGGCGGCACGATGGTGTTGCGCAGCACCTTCCGGTCGTCACCCGCCGCCAGCAGCGGAGAGGTAACGGCGGTGATGCCGACGGCGACTGCGACCACCGCGGCGGCGGTGCCGGCCCGGCGGAGCCGCGCAGTCCGGGCAGTCGTCTGGTCTGTGTCCGGTCGGTTCACCGAGACCGTACGGGTGTCGCTGCGGCGCAGGACGTCGCGGCGGAAGCTGGCCCAAGCGACCGCGACGACGGTCAGGGCGATGCCGCGCTCCACGGTGAGGAAACCGGCGCTGGTGCTGAAGGCGATGCCGGTGATGAACAGCACCAGCACCGGCAACAGCGGCCAGTACGGGTTCTTCAGGCGCCAGATCAGGAGCCCGGCAGCGAGGGCTGTCAGCAGGGAGCTCAGGAACGGCACGATCAGGGTGCCGCCGGCGGTTCCCACCGGCACGCCGACGGTGAGCATGTCTTTCCAAGCAAAAACCACGCCCGCCAGCAGGGTCTGCATCGACTCCAGGCTGGGCAACACGACGGCGATCGACGCCTGCGGGACGGCGAGGGCCGTGCCGAAGACCAGGTAGGCGGCCAGCGCCAGCGCTGCGGTGGTCAGCGCTCCGAGCCGGAAGTGCACTGTGGCCGCGGCGACGCCGAGGCCCAGCAGGATGCCGCCGAACCCGGCGATGAGGTAGTAGGGATCCCCGCCGAAGCTGAGGCTGAAGCCCAGGACGCCGAGCCCGAGCAGCACGGTGAGCGCGGCGGCGTCGAGCGCGTAGTCCCGGAACCCCGGTGCGGTGCTCATGCGGCCGCCTTCCTCAGCACGATGGCCAGCTCGGAGAGGTCCCCCAGGGTGAGCACCGTGAGGTCCGCGATGTTGGCCCGGGCCGGTGCGGCGCCGGACTGGATCCGGACGGCCAGGCTGCGCACGCCCGGCGGCACGGAGGCCGAAGCGGAGCGCAGTTGTGTGGGGGTGACGTTGCTGCCCACGACGAAAAACACCACGGAGGCGTTGGGGACGGTGTCGGCCAGGGTCCGGGCGAGGTCGACGGCGGTCTTGCGTTCCGGTACGCCGATGATCCGGGTCATGTCATCGAGCAGGTTGCGGCCGGTTTCGCAGCGCAGTGGTCCTTTATGGGTGAGGACGTCGAGGTCGCGTTGTTCCCGGATGGCCTGCAGTCCGATCGAGGCGGCGGCGGAAATGGCCAGTTCGAACTCCTCCTCGGAGGCGTATTCGTCGGTGTTGGTGGAGAGCGAGATGGCCAGGTGGGAGCGGCGGGTTTCCTCGAACTGGCGGACCATGAGCTTGCCGCTCCGGGCCGTGGTCTTCCAGTGGATGTGCCGGCGGTCATCGCCGGGCACATAGTCGCGCAGCGCATGGAAGGAGACGTCGGCGCTGGAGAGGTCCGTGGTGGGCATGCCCTCAAGGTCACGGATGAAGCCGGCGGCGGAGCCGGCCAGGGCCACGGTCCGGGGGTGCACGAACAGGTCTTCGGGTTCGGTCCAGAGCACTTGGCGGCGGAGCAGGTGCAGGGGGTCGGCGCGGACGGAGCGGACCGGGCCCACCACGATCACGGCGCGGCGGGCGGTGGGGATGGTGAAGAGGTCCTCGTGCACCTGTCCGGGCTTCATCCGAGGCAGGTGGAACACGGCTGTGGCGGTGCCCACCGGCAGTTCCAGGGTGGCGGGCAGCAGCGGCCGGGCTGAGGTGTTGGAGACGGCGATGCTGCCGACCGCGCTGTCACCTACGGCGACGCGGGTGCGCGCGAGGTCCAGCTGCACGCCGTAGGAGGACCGGCCCAGGATGAAGCCGACCGCCAGGACGAACAGCACGAACGCGGCCAGGGCCGCCGCCGTGGCTTCCTGCCAGCCGTAGGCCTGGCCGAGGACCCACAGCCCAACCGAGGCGGCCAGCACGGACCAGCCAAGCCCGCTCACCACGGACACGACCGGAACGGCGTGCCGGCGGACGCGTTGCCGGACGGCGCGCCCGGCGGGGGCGAGCGCCAGGGCGGCGGTGCCTCTGGCCTCGGCCCAGACGGCGGAGCGGGACATATCGATACCTTTGTTCGTGCGCGGTGCGGGTGTTCGTGCGGGTGTTCGTGCGCGGTGCGGGAGGTGGTCGGCGGAGGCGTGCCGTTTAGACCAGGGCCCGCTGCTGCGGTGCGGCGACGTCGGCCAGCACGCGGGTCAGGACCGCCTCCGCGGTGGCGCCGGAGAACTCGGCTTCCGGATCCATCACCAAGCGGTGCGTCCAGACGACGGCGGCAAGGTCCTTCACGTCGTCGGGCAGCACGAAGTTCCGGCCCTGCGCCGCGGCCCAGACCTTGGCGGCGCGGACCATGTCCAGCGCACCGCGGACGGACACGCCCAGGCGGGTCTCCGGGGCGTTGCGGGTCTCTTCGCAGAGCCGGGAAATGTATTCCAGCACTGCGGTGTCCACGTGGGTGGTGGCCGCGAGGTCCGCCATGTCCGCGACGGCCTGGGTGGTGATCACCGCGGTGATTTCCCTGGACCGGTCCTTGAGGTTAGCGCCGCCGAGCAGCTGAACCGTGGAAGCGTGGTCCGGGTAGCCGATGGAGGTCTTGATCAGGAAGCGGTCCAGCTGGGCCTCGGGCAGCCGGTAGGTGCCGGCCTGTTCGATCGGGTTCTGCGTGGCCATAACCATGAAGGGCCGGCCGGCCTCGTAGGTGGCGCCGTCCACGGTCACCCGGGATTCCTCCATCACTTCCAGCAGCGCCGACTGGGTCTTGGGCGAGGCGCGGTTGATTTCGTCGGCGAGGACGATGTTGTTGAAGATCGGGCCCTTGTGGAACTCGAACCTCTGCGTCTTCTGGTCGTAGATGGTCACACCGGTGACGTCCGAGGGCAGCAGGTCCGGAGTGAACTGGATGCGGTTGTTGGAGCCCTGGACCGTGGCAGCGAGCGCCCGGGCCAGCGACGTCTTGCCCGTGCCGGGGGCATCCTCGAACAGCACATGCCCCTCGGCGAGCATCGCGGTGAAGGTCAGCCGGATGACGTGTGACTTGCCGAGCACCGCCTGGCCGACGTTTGCGACGAGCTTTTCGAAGGTGCCGGCAAACCATTCGGCCTGTTCGGTGGTCATGGTCATGGCGTAGTCCTCTTCTGTTGCGGGTGAAAGTACGTTGCGGCCGGCCGGGCTGGGGTCCGCCCGGCGGCTAGTTTAGTGGGCGGCATCAGCAGGCTCCGACGCCGGGGCCGCGGACATCCACCGTCGTCCACTTCACGTACCAGCCCGGGTGCGGGCCGCCGTTCATCTTGTACCACTTCTCGTTGTGGTTGTAGATATCGCTCCAGCACGGCGTCGGAATCCAGCCGTCGGAGGTGGAGACCCAGTTGGCGTCGTCACCGCCGCACTGGGCTCCGTTGGCGTCCCGGTAGTACCGGTCCGGAACGCCGGGTTTACCCGGGCAGCTGTTGTTGTCCGCGGCCTTGACCCGGACTTCCGTCAACGGAGGAGCTGGGTCTTTTCCGCTGGTGGCGTTCGCCGAGTCCGCAGCGCCGCAGACGACTGTGCAGGCACGGACCTTGAGGTTCTTGGTGGAACTCCACGCGCCCGTGTCGCGGTCGTACCTGTTGGCCAGGCCCACGCTGGTCCAGCCTCCGCCTTCATAGCTGACCTCGAAGTGATCGAGGTTTCGGCCGCCGTCGTTGGCGGGATTGGACCAGGTCCAGTGCACCTGCTGCGTGGTGGATCCTTGAGCGGACAGCACCGGGGCACCGGGCGGCCCGTAAGGGTTGGCAGTGCCGATGGCTTTGCCATCGCCGGAGACGTTGTTTTTCGTGGACGTCGCGATGATGTTGATGGTGACGTTCTGCCCGTTCGGCAGCCCGCCGATCGTTCCGCCACCGGCGGCGATGGGGCCGCTCTGGCCGCTCGAGGCGCGGTAGCTGTAACGGATCTCCGTGTCCTGGGATCCGTTTCGCTGAGCAGCATTGAGCGGCGTGAAGGTCACATCCACCTGGCCGGGGTTACCAGTTGCTTTGGCGGTACCGCTGGTCACGGTTCCGGGTTTGCCGGCAGCGCGCACTGGCGCGGACTGCGGGCTGGTTCCCGACGTTCCGGCCTTGTTGGTGGCTGCCACCGTGAACGTGTAATCGGCCTCAGAGTTGTCCACCGTGACGTTCTGCGAGGTGCCGGCCACCTGTTGGCTCGTCAGTACGGCACCGCCGCGCAGGGTTGTCAGCGTGTAGGAGGAGACGGCGTCGCCGTTATTGTTCGGCGCCGCCCAGCTGACCCTCAGCTGGCTTTGGGCCCCGACCGGTTGGGCGGCGGAGGCGCTCGGTGCCGCCGGAGTGAGGGGCGCGCCGGCGGGCGTCTCGGCAGCGGAGTAAGCGCTCCATTCGGAAGGGTCTTTCGCGTCGTTGCGGGCCAGGACGCGGACCTTGTACGCCACGCCGTTCGTCAGGCCCTTCCAGACGTAGCTCACCGCGGTGAGGTTCTGGACCTGGGCGTTTTGCCCTGCCGGCGCCGGTGAGATTTCCAAGTCGTAGGACTTGATCGCGGAGCCCTTCGAGGCCGGAGCCGTCCAGTTCACGGTCAGCTGTTTGTCGCCGAATTTCAGCGACGGCGCGGCCGGGGTGTCCGGCTTGACGTCCGGGCGCACTTCGGCCGAGGCCGGGGACCGCTCCGACTGGTCGATGGCGTTCGTGGCCGTGACCTGGAAGTGGTACTTGGTGTTGTTGGTCAGCCCGTTGAGGGTGCACGAGTTGGCCGGGCAGTCCTGGCTGTAGCCGCCCTCTCCGTAGACCGTGTACTTCGTGATCGGCGAACCACGGTCCGCCGGCGGCGTCCAGGTCAGCAAGGCGGTCCGGTCCCCCACACTTTGCGCCTGCGGCGTACCGGGTGCCAGCGGCTTGTCCTTGACGTTGAGGCGCACGCGCGCCGTCGCGTAGCGGGAGGAATCCCCGGTCTTGTCGGCGACGGTGTAGGAGACCACCATGGTCCCTGACGCGGCCGGGGTGACCCCCACGCTGTCGCCGTTTGCTTTGACGATTCCGGATCCGGTCTCGGGAACCGCAGAGATGATCTTCAGCGCCGTTTCCGGGAAAGGGTTGGCGTCATTCGCCAGCACGTTGACGGAGACCGGTTTGCCGACGGCGGCATTGTCCTCGACGTCGTCGTTGGCCACCGGCTTGGGCCGGTTGGAGGCCGTGACGGCCAGCTGGTAGGTGGCCGTGGTCTCAAGGCCGCGGCGGTCTTTGGCCTTGACCTGGACGGCCCCGGTTGTTCCTGCGTTGGTCCCGTCCTTGGCCGAGGCCTTGAGGGTCTTCCCGTCGATGCTTACGTTGAATCCGGCCGGAACGCTGCCGGCCAGCTCGTACTTCATGCTGCCGAGGTCGCCGTCATCCGGGTCAGTCGTGAGCTTTTCCAGGTCGGTCCCCGCGGTGTCGCCCTTGGGCACGTCCAGCTGGCTGCCCAGCAGCACTGGCGGGTTGTTCCGGTTGGGGTCCGGGAGCACCTTGGTGCGGATACTTAAGGTGGATTTCAGGCCGGCCGGGTCGTCCGGTCCGGTCCCGTCGGTGACCTCAAAGCTGAGTGAACCGGGGCCGACGTAGTCCTTCCCGGCGGTGTATTTGAGAGCCGTGCCGCCGTTGGCCACGGAGTCCGAGCCGTCGGCGCCGATCAGTTTGATCCGGTCCGTCTGGGTAAGGCGTGGCGTGCGCCCGTCGCGGACCTTCACCCATTCCTTGAGGTCAACGGTGACCGACTGCCCGGCCACGACTTCGATGACCTCGTCCTTGGCCAGGGTGGGCACCTGCTGGCCCAGGCCCGGGACCCAGATGATGGCGGTGGATTTCTGGCCGTCGACGTCCTCGACGGTGTACGGGATCAGCTGCGGCGCCTCGGTGAGCTCCACAATCATGTTGCCGTCGGTCCCGGGCCGGGCGGTTTTGGCCTCGGCGGCGACCTTGAGGTTCTCGCCCACGCCGTCCGGGTCCTCATCGTTTTTGAGTACGGGAACGTCGACGGCGGTCTTGCCGAGGGTCTGCGCCGACGTTACCCGGTCATCCCGGGCGATCGGTGCCTGCAACGGCACGTCCTTTTGCACCTTGACGGCTATTGCCGCCTGCGCCTGCGCGCCGCGGTCGTCGGCGACGGTGTAGCGGACGTTGTCGGTGCCCTCTTGGCCGGGCGCCAGCAGAATGATGCGGCCGCTTTGCTTGCTGACCGTTGCCTGCAGCTCGGGGGCCGCTTCGACGCCGTTGGCAAGGATGCGGATCGGGTCGCCGTCCGGGTCGGTGTCGTTGCCCGTGGCGTCCACCGCGATCTGGCGTCCCGGCCGGACCTTTATCTCGTCATCCACCGGAGTGGGTTTCTGGTTGGTGTCGCCGCGCGGGGCGATGCCCACGGTGACGGTGCCGGTGTTCACGGCACCTTGCCGGTCCACCACCTTGTAGCGGAAGGTATCGGTGCCCGCTCCGTCGCCGGCGGCGGTGAAGTCGATGAAGTTGCTGCCCACTGTCGCGGTGCCCATCGAGGGCGTGCTGTCGATGCCGGTCAGCTGGACCGAGTCGCCGTCGGGGTCAATGCCGTCCAGTTCCACCGGGATCCGCACGGTGCCGGCCGCTACCACCCGGGCGGTGACGTTTTTGGGCTGCGGGCGGGAGTTCTGCGCGCCCTCCAGCGGCAGGATGTGGATGGTGACGGCGGCCGCGCTTTTCTGGCCCTGCGGGTCCACGGCGTTGTAGATCGCCCGGACGGTTTTGGGCACCGGGCCGGCGATGAAGCGCAGCGCGTTCTCAGAGACGAAGCTCTTGCCGTCAGCCTCGGGCACCGGCTGCGGCAGGACGGGGTCCACGCTCAGTTTTTCGCCCTGCGGGTGGGTGTCGTTGGCCAGCACCGGGATGGTGACGACGTCGTTGACGCGCACGTTCACCTCGTCCGGTTTGGGCTGCGGCGCCTCGACGACGGCGGGAGCCGGGACCGGCACAACGGAGACGCTGCCGGTGGCCGACTTGGTGCCGTTGGACATGGTGTAGCGGAAGGTGAAGGGGTCCTTGCTGCCGAGCACGTCGGTGACCCGGAGGACGCTGTGGTCGATAACACTGACCGAGGCGGTAGCGTTTTCCGGCAGCTGCACCGACTGCAGGACCAGCACTCCCCCGGCCGGGTCCGAGTCGTTGGCGAGCGGATCGACCAGCACGCTACCGCCCACCGGCATGAGCGCCAGGTCGTGCACTGCCACCGGGCTGCCGGCGTCTTTGCCGGACTCCACGTCGACGCGGATCAGTCCCTGGGTGCTTTGCGGGCCGTTGCTGGCGAGATAGGTCAGGTACACCGGACCGGGGGTGTCGCTGCGGAAGGTGAAGGTTCCGCCGTCGGTGACGGGGCCCAGCTGCGCCGGCCCGGCGGCTTCCACCTGGGCGAGGCGCAGCGCGCCGCCGTTGGGGTCGGTGTCGTTCTTCAGCGGGGCGATGACCAGGTCCTGGCCGGCGACGGCGGTGACGTGGTCTGCGTTGACCACCGGCTGCAGGGCCCCCGGAGGCTGGACGTTCACGGTGACCTTGCCGGTGGTAGTGGCGCGGCCGTCCCAGACGGTGACCGTGACGGTCTTTTTGCCGGGGGCGGCACCGGAATCCTGATAGCTGAGCAGGCCGTCGCGGCGGACCTTGACCTGGTCTTGGTCGTTGTCTGCCTTGGCGTCCATGAGCACCAGGTCGTCGCCGTCGGGGTCGGTCCAGTCGGTGAGGATGTTCTGGCTGACCGACTTGCCCTGCTCTACCAGCAGGGTGGTGGGTTCGCCGCGTTTGAACAGCGGGGGCTTGTTCTCCTCCGGGCCCACCACGCTGAGGGCGATGCTGCCGCCGGCGGAGAGGCCGCGGCCATCCGCGGCGTTGTAGCCGATCGTTTCGGTTCCGGGCTTCGCGTCGGCCGGGACCGTGATTTGGAAGGCCGTGCCGCCGTAGATGCTCTCCATGCTGCCGGATTTGGCGCCGTTGCCGGCCAGCGAGGCGGTGAGGACGTCGCCGTCGGGGTCGGAATCGTTGTCCAGCACGGACAGAACGGTGGTGCGGCCGGGCCGGACGCCGACGGCGTCGGGCTTGGTTTCCGGGGGCCGGTTGGGCTTGGTGCGGTCCGGCAGGATGTTGATGGTGTTGTTGTCCGCGGACTCCTGGTCCTGGTCGTTGGACTGGTTCTTGGGCGGGATGACGTCGTCCCAGTTGTTCACCAGCAGCATGTTCTGGTTCACCAGCCACACGTTGCCCGAGTTCACATCGTTGAGCACCACCAGGTCGCGGTTCACCCGAAAGACGTACGACGGCGACGCACTGGCTTTGGGCACCGCGACGGTTTTGTCGTCGGCGTCGTTTTCGCAGTCGCGGACGTACTTGTTCGCCCCCGACCAGGCCGCATGCATGCACCCGCCCAGTTGCACCGGTGCGGCCGGCACGCCCTGGCCGCCGAAGGTCACCGTCCGCGCCGTCGAACCGTCCAGCGGCTGCTCCAGCAGCGCTTTCGGCGTGGCCACCGCCACGGTATCCGCGGCCGGACCGGGCTGCTGCAGTTTCGCGTCCCGCGCCTCCGCCAAGGCCAGTTCGCGCCCGCCCGGCAGGAACAGCTTCCCCCGGCCGGCGTCCAGCACCACCGGTTGGTCGCCCACCACGGTCAGCTGGAGGCTGCCGGCGCCTTTCAGGCCATCCCAGGTGCTGGCCTGCGACTCCGCCACGGCCCCTTGGCCGTCCACGCTCGTTACGGTCACCCGGCCGGCCTTCGGATCGACGCTGTAGATCCTGTCATCGGCCCCGACCACGGAGACGGTCCCCTGTTCGCCGTTCAGGACCGGCTCCGAATTTTCGGCGTCAAAGCCGTTCAACGTCGACGGCGAAAGCGCCCAGACCGAGCCCTTGGCCGTATCCGTCACCGCGATGACTTTCGATCCGAAACTGACCTCGGCGGACCCGGGCAGCTTCTTGTCCCCGCCCAGCCGCATCTGCGCCGCCGACACCGGGTTCAGGGTCGCCCCGGACGCGTCATCAACAAACACCGTCCCGGCATCCTGCAGCACATCAAAGGACGTGGACGCCGGAGTGACTGCGCCGTCGAGCACCCGCGACGGGTAATTCAGCCGCCCGACCGCGTTCCGCGACTTGGAGACGACCCACACGCCGCCGTCGTTCAACTCCACCTCGGTGGTCTTGAAGCCCGGGTAAATCACCGCAGCGACCACCAGGACCACCGCGGCGAGGCCCAAGGCGGCGGCGGTGAGGAACTTTTGGCGCGCGCGGAACCGCGGCTTCGTGAAACCCGGCTTCTTGGCTCCCAGCAAGGCGAAAAGTCGTGTCACAGCTTCAGATGTTCCTTTGTATGTGCAGCTGCAAAGTGCAGCGGCGTTCCCCCGGCGGGGCCCGAGACTCGGCCCCACGTCCCGCGACAGCCTACCCAACGATGTTCCGGAGCGCGATGGGGACCTCTCCCCGGCCGCCCGTCGTGGGGTGCAGCGTCCGGCGTCTCGTCCAGGCGCCTAATCCGGCCGCTTAGTCCAGGACCAGGCCCTTGCCGCTGCCCCGCTGCAGCTGCACGGGGAGGATTTCGCCGAAACCGCGCACGTTTTCCGCGGGCCGGGGAAGCAGCACGAAGCGTTCGTCTTCTTCCAGGGCCGCCGCCGTCATGGAGTCCACCAGCACCGTGCCCGGATCCGCCAGCGCGGTCAGGCGGGCGGCGAGGTTCACGGTGGGCCCGTAAATGTCGCCCAGCCGGGAAAGGATCCGGCCCCACACCATGGCGACGCGCGCCTGCGGCAGGATCTCGTCCTCATTGAAGGCCTGCGAAAGGGCCAGCGAGATCTCCGCACCGGCCGCGGGCGTTTCGGCAATGTAGAGGACTTCATCGCCGACTGTCTTAACCAGGCGGCCGCCGCCGACGGAAATAATCTCGGCGCACTTGTTCTCGAACCGCTGCACCAGCTGGGCCAAGGTCTTTTCGTTCATCCGGCGGGACAGGCTGGTGTAGGACACCAGGTCGGCGAAGCCGACGGCGCGTGCCAGCGGCAGGGGCGCGTCGTCCTCGTCCCCTTCGCGGCCTTCCTCGCTCGAGGCCAGACCGGCCTCGGCGCGGACCGCGAGGCGCTGGACGCCGGCGTTGAGCTGGCGCCGCCAGGAGTAGACCAGCATCTCCTCCAGCGCGTCCACGAGGGAGGGCAGGAGGTTGACCAGCCGTTTGCGCGCGACGGCGTCGCTGACGCCCTGCTGGTGGACCATGTCCTCGACGAGGGCCTCGATCTGCCAGACCACCATCCGGTCGGTCATCTGGCCGATGGCGCGGGTGACCGAGATGGCGGCTTCCTCGGTGAGTTTGCCGGTGCGGACCAGGTCCACGACGGTGTTCAACGCGGTCTGGTCCTTTTCGGTGAAGGCAACGTCCTCATCGCCCAGGTTGGGGAAGCCGAGCGCACGCCAGAGTTTCCGGGCGGACAGCAGTGACAGCCCCGCACCGGCGGCGACCTCCCGGCGGCGCAGCTTCCGCTCTCCGCCCAGCAGCCGCTGTTCCAGGGCTTTGGTGGCAAGCCGTTCAGCGGACAGAGTGCCCGTGGCGGGGGGTGCGGCGGCGCCTGACGGGCCGGCGTCGGGGTCGGCGTCGGGGTCGGCCGGGTCCGACGCCGGAACGGACGCCGGAGCGGCCGCGACCTCGTCGTCAAGGTCATCAGGACCGGCGGCGACGTCGACGTCGTCCACGTCGTCCTCACCGTTCCCGGCGTCCCCGGCGTCCCCGCCGCCGTCGTGCTCGGCGCCGTCGTGGCCGCCGCCGTCGCGGCCGCCGCCGTCGCGGTGGTTCGCTTCTTCATTGGCGATCGAGTCGAGCACGGCCGCTTCGAGGGACGACGCGTCCACGACCGCTGCCGGGACGTCGGACGGTTCCGCGGCCAGAAGTCCGGTGTCGTGCTGCGCGTTGTCAGCGTTCATCTCCTGCACCTTCCCTCATCTCCCATGGCCACTCGTTGGAGTTCGGCATCGTGTCGTCGGCCTCAATCAGTTCACCCTCCGGAAGGTCGTCAATCGCGTCGAGGATGAAGTTCCGGAACGTCATAACCTCGGGCACGTCCGGAATCACCGTGCCGGGGGGGTACCCGGTATCCAAGGATATATTCCCCGAACGCAGGCTCCGTTGGAGCAGGGTCTGTTCGATGAACACATTACGGACTGCGGCGAGCGGCACCTGCTGATCGCGGCGGCGCAACATGCCGTAGCGGGCTACGAGGCGCCGGCTGGTCAGGGTGTAGCGGCTGGCGTGCCAGGTGACCACCTTGGGCAGGCAGTATCCGACCAGGATCCACGCGGCCAGGGCCAGGCTCGCGCCGATCATCCACGGCGTCCAGTCCGGCGTGACCAGCGGAACGACCTTGGCCGGTCCGCCCTTGATAATCCAGGCACAGGCATAGGCGGTGAGGGCGGCGACCACAATGAACAGCAGGGCCGGAACTATCAGGGTCCGCGGCTGCGGGCGGGTCACGACAATCACTTGCTCGCCCGGGAAGAGCTCTTTACGCATAGCCGCTTTCGCCGCCGGTCTCGCCGGGCGGGGTCCAAGGACGCAGGTGCACGACGTCGCCGGCGGTCACCACATGCTCGTGCCCGCCGGAATCCACCACCAGCAGGGAGCCGTACTCGTCCAGCCGGCTGGCGTGGCCGATGATCTCGTGGTCGCCGGGCAACTGGGCGCGGACCTGCTTGCCGAGCGTGGTCAGCACGTGCTCCACCCGCTTGTGGAGGCTGGGTCCCCCGGCCATGCCCGCGGCGGGGTCGCCGTCGGCGTTGCAGAAGCTGCGGTACAGCATGGCGAAACGGGACAGGTAGCTCTTCAACAGCGACGTGCGGTCCACGGTGGCGGGTTGCTCCAGCAGAACCGAGGTGGCGGTGGGCACTGGCAGTTCGGCTTCGGTGAGGGTGACGTTGAGTCCGGTGCCGAGGATGACCGGGGGCACCGCGCCGTCGCCCATGGGTCCGAGCTGCGCAAGGATGCCGGCGATTTTCCTGCCGCGGACCAGCACGTCGTTGGGCCACTTGAGCTCCGCGGGGATCCCGGCCGTCTCCAGCAGGGCTTCCCGCAGGGCCAGCGCGGCCAGCAGCGAGAGCCAGGAGTAACACTGGGTGGGCAGCGGGCGGCCCTCGGCGTTGACCGGACGAAGCACGACCGAGACCGAGACGGAGCTGCGGGCCGGGGCTTCCCACAGCCGGTCCAGCCTGCCGCGCGCGGCGCTCTGGTACTCGGCGGCGAGCACGGACAGGTCAGGCCACGCCCGCGGATCGACGGTGACGCCGCGGAGCAGGTCCGCGTTGGTGGATCCGGTGGACTCCACCACGGTCAGCTGCGGAATGCCGTTGGCGGTCAGGAATGCGGCGTCGCTCAGCGCGCCTTGGTCCAGCGGCGGACGGTCCGGGATCTCCTGCGCGGCTTCCATCCCTGAATCCTACCGAGTAACCGCCCCGCCGGCGTCGGGCCGGGGCGGCGCTGCAGTGCCCCCCGGCGGCTGAGGCGCCCGCCGATCAGCCCTCGCAGCCCGGTGGGCGGCCGGTAGGTAGCCCCGGGCAGCTCGAAACTCAGAGGAAAATGTCAGGAACCAGACGGTCCTCGGGTGCACCCATGCTGTACGGCGCGAAGTCCGTGACGCCGGCCGCCGCCAGTACTTGCTCGTCAGTGTAAAAGTTGCCGCTCCAGCTGCCGGATTCCGGGATGGCATTGGCAGCGGTCAGCACGGCGTGCGCGGCGTCGGCCATGATTTGCGGCCCACGCGCCCCGCGGACGATCTGTTCGCCGCCGGGCATGTTGCGGATGGCAGCGGTGTCGATCAGCGTGCAGGGCCACAGCGAGTTCACGCTGATGCCGTCCACCTTGAGCTCCTCAGCCAGGCCCAGGGTGGTCAGGCTCATGCCGTACTTCGCCATCGTGTACGCCAGGTGCAGCCCGGCCCACTTGGGGTCCAGGTTTAGCGGCGGCGAGAGCGTAAGGATCTGCCCGGCGTCGGACTCTCGCAGCGCCGGCAACGCGAGCTTGCTCAGCAGGAAGGTGCCGCGGACGTTGATGTCCTGCATCAGGTCGTAGCGTTTCATGTCCACCGCGTCGGTCTTGGACAGGTCGATCGCCGAGGCGTTGTTAATCACGATGTCGATCCCGCCGAAGCGTTCGACCGCTGAACTAACCGCGCCGGCGACGTCGGCGTCGTTGCGCACGTCGCCGACCAGTGGCAGCGCCTGTCCCCCGGCGGCTTCGATCTGCTCGGCGGCGGAATAGACAGTGCCTTCGAGTTTGGCGTGCGGCTGGCCGGTCTTGGCCAGCAGCGCGACATTGGCGCCATCCCGGGCCGCGCGGAGGGCAATGGCGAGGCCGATTCCACGGCTGCCGCCGGACATCAGGATGGTGCGGCCCCGGAGGGAACCCGAGGCCTGGTAGGGGCCCTGCTGCTGTTCGTGCGGGGCCGTGCCCGAAGCGTCGTTGCTTGAAGTCATGGGACCACCTTAGCCGATGTTACCGGCCAGTAACATACCTTCGCGGCCGGGGGATTTTTCCGGCGGCTGCGACGTTCCTGCCCAGTTACTCCCCCGCGGGGCGGCCGCTCGGGCTGCCGATCCCCGGAAGCCCGCGGGCGGCCTGCACTGCTCCGCCGAGTAACTGGGCAGGAGCGCAGGCCGCCCGGCCGGCCGGGGCCGCAGTCCGCAGGGCCGGGCCTGCCCAGAGGGCAGGTTCCGCGGCGGCCCCATCAGTCGGCGGCGGCGGCGGGTATCTTCCGGGGGCGGGGTATCTTCCGGGACCGCGACGTTCCTGCCCAGTTACTCCCCCGCGGGGCGGCCGCTTAGGCTGCGGATCCCCGGAATCCTGCGGGCGGCCTGGACTGCTCCGCCGAGTAACTGGGCAGGAGCGCAGGCCACCCGGCCGGCCGGGGCTGCGGTCCTCAGGGTCGGGCGAGCCAAGGAGGCAGGTTCGGCGGCGGCCCCATCAGCCGAGGGTCGGGGCGAAAATTGTAGGTTTTCTACAGCGGCGGACGCGAATACCCTCACTAGACTTGCCAGCACGGCCAAGTTTTTGTGTGGAATCCACTTAAGCGCTCCCCACGGGCCGGCGACAGTGAACACAGCAGGACAACCAGCAGCACCGAACAGCCGTACCGAACGACAGAGCCGGAGACACTTGATGAGCCACGATCTGACCACGACCGCGGGCAAGATTGCCGATTTCCGCGACCGCCAGGCCCGTGCCGAGCAGCCCTCCGGCCCGGAAGCGATCGAGAAGCAACACGCCCGCGGCAAGAACACGGCCCGCGAGCGCATCGACCTGCTCCTCGATGCCGGGTCCTTCGTGGAGTTCGACGCCCTCGCCGTGCACCGGTCCACCGCGTTCGGCATGGAGAAGAAGAAGCCGCTGGGCGACGGCCTGGTCTCCGGCTACGGCACCGTGGACGGCCGCCCCGTGGCGGTGTACAGCCAGGACTTCTCCGTCTACGGCGGCTCGCTGAGCCAGGTCAACGGCGAGAAAATCGTCAAGGTCCAGGAGTTCGCGCTGCGCAACGGCTGCCCCGTGGTCGGCATCCTCGACGGCGGCGGCGCCCGCATCCAGGAAGGTGTTGCCTCGCTGGCCATGTTCGCGGACATCTTCCGCAACAACGTGCACGCGTCAGGCGTCGTCCCGCAGATCTCGCTCATCATGGGCCCCTCCGCCGGCGGCGCGGCCTACTCCCCCGCCCTGACCGATTACGTCGTCATGGTGGACAAGACCTCGCACATGTTCATCACCGGCCCGGACGTGATCAAGACCGTCACCGGCGAGGACGTGGACATGGAAACCCTCGGCGGGGCCCGCCAGCACAACGCAAACACCGGAACCTCCACCTACCTGGCCGCGGACGAGGCGGACGCCGTCGAGTTCGTCCGCGAACTGCTGGACTTCCTGCCCTCCAACAACCTCGCCGAGGCACCCGTGCTGGAGCACAGCCAGCAGCCGGACCTCGACGACGATGACCTGGCCCTCGACACGCTCATCCCGGATTCGGCCAACCAGCCCTATGACATGCGCAAGGTGATCGAGCAGATCGTCGACGACGCGCACTTCCTGGAGATGCAGTCGCTGTACGCGCCGAACGTGATCATCGGCTACGGCCGGGTCGAGGGCCACACCGTGGGCATTGTGGCCAACCAGCCGATGCAGTTCGCCGGCACCCTGGACATCGCCGCGTCGGAAAAGGCGGCCCGCTTCGTCCGGCACTGCGACTCTTTCAACATCCCGATCATCACGCTGGTGGACGTGCCGGGCTTCCTGCCGGGCAAGGACCAGGAGTTCCAGGGCATCATCCGCCGTGGAGCTAAGCTGCTGTACGCCTACGCGGAGGCCACCGTGCCGAAGCTGACCGTGATCACCCGCAAGGCCTACGGCGGCGCGTACATCGTGATGGGCTCGAAGAAGCTCGGCGCCGACCTCAACCTCGCCTGGCCCACGGCGCAGATCGGCGTGATGGGCGCGCAGGGCGCGGTCAACATCCTGTACCGCCGCGAGCTCGCCGCAGTCGCGGCGGAGGGCGGCGACGTCGAGGCCAAGCGCGCCGACGTGATCCGCCAGTACGAAGAAGAGCTGCTCAACCCGTACCAGGCGGCCCAGCTGGGCTACGTGGACGCGGTCATCGCCCCGTCGGAGACCCGGCTGCAGATCGTCAAGGGCCTGCGCGCGCTGCGGGACAAACGGGCCAGCCTGCCCGCCAAGAAGCACGGGAACATTCCGCTGTGACGGCGCCGAACGAGGCCGGAACGAGCGAGGCCGGAAACGGACCTGCTGCCGCGCCGGCGGAGCAGCCGCTGCTCGCCGTCGTCAAAGGCGGGCCGACGGCGGAGGAACTCGCCGCGCTGACCGCCGTCGTACTCTCCCTGGGTGCGGACACGGCCGCGGCACCGGTGAAGCCCGGCGCGAGGCACTGGATCCGGCGCCAGCAGCTGCAGTTGGCACCGAAGCCGGGCCCCGGCTCGTGGAAGCGCAGCCGCGGCTAGAAAAAGTTCAGTAACCCTTTCATAACCGCCGCGGCCGGGCTAGTCTCGTTCGGGTGACTACCGAAACCACTGAAAACACCACGCCCAGCCCCGTTCCCGCGCGCCCGAAGACCGCCATCGACGCCGTCGCCGACGCCTACACGGAAACCCTCATCCGGCTTAACCCGAGCTTCGGCACGGAACTTGGCCTGCCCGGCCACGAAACCGAATACCGGGACTTCTCGCCCGCCGGACAGGAGGCCTTTGCCGCCGCGGCCCGCGAAACCCTCGCCGCCCTGGGCGGGCTGGAGCCGGCCGACGACGTCGACGCCGTCACCCTGGACGCCATGCGCGAGCGCCTGGGCCTGCAGCTGGAGATTCATGACTCCGGCTGGGACCTTGCGGAGTTGAACAACATCGCCTCCGCTTCGCAGGACATCCGCGCCATCTTTGACCTCATGCCCACGGACACCACGGAGCACTGGGAGCACATCGCGGGACGTGCGCACAACGTCCCGGAGGCCCTCGACGGCTACATCACCTCCCTGCGCGCAGCTAAGGAGGACGGCAAAGTCGCCGCCGCGCGCCAGGTGAAGATCGTGATCGAACAGGCCACCAAGCACGCCGCCGAGGACGGCTTCTTCGCCAAGCTCGCCGCCGACGCCAAGACAACCGAAGGCCCGCTGCCCGAGGACGTGCAGGCCAAGCTCGACGCCGGCGCTGCCGCCGCCCGGCGCGCCTACTCCCGGCTGGCCGGCTTCCTCGAAGCCGAGCTCCTCCCGGTCGCACCGGAGAAGGACGCCGTCGGCCGCGAGCGGTACGCCCTGGCCTCCCGCTCCTTCCTCGGCGCAGCCGTTGACCTGGAGGAAACCTACGCCTGGGGCGTGCAGGAACTGGACCGCCTGATCGCCGAGCAGGAGCGCGTGGCCGGGCAAATCCGCCCGGGCGCGACCATCGAAGAGGCCAAGGAGATCCTGAACAACGACCCGTCCCGGCAGCTCAAGGGCACCGATGCCCTCCGCGCCTGGATGCAGCAGCTGTCCGACAAGGCCGTGGCCGACCTTGCCGGCGTTCACTTCGACATCCCGGATGTCATGAAGACCCTCGAGTGCAAGATCGCCCCCACCCAGGAAGGCGGCATCTACTACACCGGCCCCTCGGACGACTTCAGCCGCCCGGGCCGCATGTGGTGGTCCGTGCCGCCGGGTGAGGACACGTTCACCACCTGGGCCGAGACCACCACGGTCTACCACGAGGGCGTCCCCGGCCACCACCTCCAGGTCGCCACGGCCACCTACCGCCGCGAACTGCTGAACAAGTGGCGCAGGAACGTCTGCTGGACCTCCGGGCACGGCGAAGGATGGGCGCTGTACGCGGAGAAGCTGATGCAGGAACTGGGCTACCTCAAGGACCCGGGCGACCACATGGGCATGCTCGACATGCAGCGGATGCGCGCGGCCCGCGTGGTGTTCGACATCGGCGTGCACCTCGAACTGGAAGTGCCCGAGCGTTGGGGGTCGGGCACCTGGACCCCGGAGACCGGCTACACCTTCCTGAGGAAGAACCTGCCGATCAGCGAGGGCCAGCTCAAGTTCGAGTTCACCCGCTACCTCGGGTGGCCGGGACAGGCGCCGTCGTACAAGGTGGGCCAGCGGCTCTGGGAGCAGATCCGTGCGGAGCTGGAAACCCGGCCGGACTTCGACCTGAAGGCCTTCCACACCAAGGCGCTCAATATGGGCTCGGTCGGCTTGGACACGCTGAAGCGCGCGCTGCTCAGCTAGCGCGCCGCACTGTCCCCCGGTCGGGTGCCGATCAGCTGAGGCAGAGGCAGAAGGGGTGGCCGGCCGGGTCGAGGAAGACGCGGAAGGTTGTCCCCGGCTGGTGCTCGTGCTTGGTCGCACCGAGTTCCAGCACTGCCGCCTCGGCCTCGTCGAGGTCGTCGACCGTGACGTCGAGGTGCATCTGCTGCGGTACTTCCTGGCCCGGCCATTGCGGGGGCGTGAAGGACTCGACTTTCTGGAAGCTCAACGAATCCCCGTAGTCAGCCCGGATGGAGCACCAGTCCTCGTCGTCCTGCTCGACCTTCCAGTCGAGCAGGGCGGCGTAGAACTCTGCCAGGATCTTGGGGTCGGGACAGTCGAGAACCACAACCGGTATGCGTGCGATAGCCATGGCGCCACTCTAGGCTCCGGCACCGCGTCGAGGTAACAGTTCGCGGCAATGTTTTCGGGAAACATTGCCGCGAACTGCCATCTCGACGGCGCGGCCCGCGGCGGCCAGGGGCGAGACAATCACCACACCCAAGGCTGGAATAACTTCACACAAGCGCAGTCCTTCGGCGCAATGGCGGGGTTTCGTTACCACCCTCGGCATTTGCCCCGCGTAACATTTCTCAACATTGGTTCGTCGTGATAATGACGACGGTCCTAGCGTATTCGGGTGAGCACTCAGACAAGCACCCCCGCCACCGCAGGAAAGCCCGGTTTCCAGCTGCCCAAATGGGCCGGCTCTTTTGGCTTCCAGATCATCGCCGCCCTCATCGTGGGCCTCGGCCTTGGCCTGCTGGCCAAGTACACGGGCAGCACGAAGACGAACCCCAACGCCCTCGGCGCCACGCTACAGACCATCGGCTCGAGCTACGTCTCGTTGCTGCAGACCGCCGTCGTGCCGCTGATCTTTACCGCCGTCGTCAGCTCCATCTCCAACCTTCGCGCCGTGGCCAACGCGGCCCGGCTGGCGTGGAACACCCTGCTCTGGTTTGCCATCACCTCGCTGATTGCCGTGCTGATCGGCATGGGCCTGGGCGTGCTGCTGCAGCCCGGCGCGGGCACCGGCATCACCCAGCAGGCCAAGTACGCCGGTAAATCCGGTGACTGGTGGGCCTTCCTGACCGGCCTGTTCCCGAAGAACTTCCTGGGCCTTGGCGCAAGCACCACCGTCACCGACGGCGTCGCCACCACCGCGGTGAGCTTCAATGTCCTGCAAATCCTGGTAATCGCGATCGCCGTCGGCATCGCCGCCCTCAAGGTAGGCAAGGCCGCAGAGCCGTTCCTGAACCTCAACGCGTCCGCCCTCGCCGTGATCCAGAAGGTCCTCTGGTGGATCATCCGGATCGCCCCGCTGGGCACCATCGGCCTGATCGGCAACGCCGTCGCCGTCTACGGCTGGGACACCATCGGCTCGCTCGGCAAGTTCACCTTCGCCATCTACGTCGGCCTGGCCCTGGTGCTGTTCGTGGTCTACCCCGTCCTGGTCCGCAGCCACGGCCTGTCCGTCAAGCAGTACTTCTCCGGTGTCTGGCCGGCCGTGCAGCTGGCCTTCGTGTCCCGTTCGTCGGTGGGAACGCTGCCGCTGACCCAGCGCGTGACCGAACGCTCCCTCGGCGTCCCCCGGGCCTACGCTTCCTTCGCCGTGCCGCTGGGCGCGACCACCAAGATGGACGGCTGCGCCGCCATTTACCCGGCGGTCTCCGCCATCTTCGTGGCCCAGTTCTTCGGCATCCAGCTGGACTTCACCCAGTACCTGCTCATCGCCCTGGTCTCCGTCCTGGGTTCGGCCGCAACCGCCGGCACCACGGGCGCCGTCGTGATGCTGACCCTGACCCTCTCCACCCTGGGACTGCCGCTGGCCGGCGTCGGGCTGTTGCTCGCCATCGACCCGATCCTCGACATGGGCCGCACCGCGGTCAACGTCGCCGGACAGGCCCTGGTCCCCACGATCGTGGCCAAGCGCCAGGGCATCCTGGACGAGGCGCTCTACAACGCTCCGCGCAACGGTGATCCGTTCAGCGACGACACCGTCATCACCGCCGACGACGTCGACGCCTCCGCTGCCGCTGATACCCGCGGCGCTGGGTCCGATGCCTTCGAGGGCGGCAAGCTCGCCGGCACACGGGCCTAGAGTCCCCACCACGGCGGGTGCTCCGCGCTCCAGCCAAGAAAGTAGTCCCCGGGAGTCTCCCGGGGACTACTTTTTTGTTGCCTTAACGGCTGGTGCCCGCTCAGCAGTGGTTAGTGCCGGCCCCCGCCCAGGACGCCCTTCTCGACGGCTTTGGTGACTGCGTCGGCTTCGGCCTGGGTGAGCGTGCCGTCGCTGACGGCCTTGTCGAGTTTGGTCTTCAGTTCGGCGGCGCGGTCAGCCTGGGCCGCGGTCCGGAGCTCCTCAAGGGCGGCCGTGACCTTGGATTCCTCAATGCCCAGTGACGAGGCGAGGGATTTAGCCAGTTCCGCCTCCATCGCGGCATGGTCGGGCTTGGTGCCCTCGGCCGGAGGGGCGGCGGGCTTGTGTGCGTCCCGGAACGCCTTCAGGGCGTCGGTGACCTTCGCCTCGTCGACGCCGAGCTTGGCGGCAAGTTCAGAGGCCTTTGCGCCGCCGAAACCGCCGCCCTCCCCGTGTTCCCCGCCGTGGCCGTGGCCGCCGCGCGTGCCCATGCCGCCGCCGGGCGTAGTGCCGGCGTCCGCCGGTGCGCTGGAACTGGCGCTGGGGGCAGGCGTCGGCGTCGTGGTGGCGGACGCCATCCCGGCGACGCCGAGGCCGGCTCCCAGGGTAAGGGCTGTGGCCGAAAGACCGAGAGCGATTCTTTTCGTACGTGACATGTGCTGTCTCCTGGATCTGCCGTGCGGTGACGGGGTCGGTTCTGAGTGGTCCTGGCCCGGGCGGTTCGGGTCCGCTCTGCCCAGGACGTGGCTCCAGCATGTCCCGCAAGGTTCGGGAACTGCTGTTCCCAACCTTTCATCTTGCTGTGAAGGTTATCCGCGACGTTTGTTCCCTCAGACAACCGCGCCCAAAAACTTGCCCTGAGTGCAAAGATGCACATAGTGTAAGTGCATGCCCACTCCTCCCCCTTCCGGCCCGGAAGCCGAAACTGCAGCCCCGTCGCGCCGCGAGCTGAACAAAGCGGCCACCCGCCAGGCCATCACCGAGGCAGCCCTGGGCCTGCTCCGCAGCAGCGGGCCGGGCAACTTCACGGTGGAAGATATCGCGGAGGAGGCCAGCATCTCCCGGCGGACCTTCTTCAACTACTTCAGCAGCACGGAGGCAGTGATCGCGTCGGTGACCCACGGGTTCCTGGACACGGCGCTCCAGCAGTTCCGCCTCCGCCCGGCCGACGAACCGATCCTGGAATCTGCCCGAGCTGCCCTGGTTGAACTCGCGGATCCGATGACCGTGGCCCCGCTGGCAGAGCTTTACAGCCTGGGCCAGTCGAACCCGCAGTTGAACCGGTCCGAACTGGAAGCCTGGGACCACTGCACCGCCGAGATCATCGACGCCGCCCGGGTCCGCTTCGCGCAGGCGGCTGGTATCGAGATCGACGAACTCTACCTCCGGGCCCTGGCCGGCTCGGTCATCTCCTGCGGCAAGGCCGCCATGGATGTGTGGTTCGCCCGCTGCGGCGGCGCCCTCACCCCCGATTCGCTTTCCACCCTCCGCCAGCTCCTGATCGACTCCATGAGCCTGCTCGGCTCCGGATTCGCTTCCCCGGCAGCCGCTCCGGCTGCCGACCCCACCGCCGCCCCTTCCCCAGATCGGTCCTGACATGGCACTACTGCTCTACCGCCTCGGCAAGTTCTCCTACCGGCACCGCTGGCTCGTCATCTCGCTGTGGCTGGCCGTCATGGTGGCGGTCGGCGGCGCCGCCGCCGCCTTCCACGGCACCTTGTCCAACAACTTCCAGATCCCCGGCACCGAAACCCAGCAGATGGCGGACAAGCTCAAGAAGGACCTCCCGGCGTCGTCCGGCGGCTCCGCGAGCGTTGTCTTCGAAGCCAATGACGCGCAGTTCAGCCAGGCCGGCAAGGAGGCCGTCTCCGCGGCCCTGGCCAAACTGAAGACGATCCCGGACGTGCAGGGAACCGTGGATCCCTTCGCCACCCAGGCGCAGCTGGATAAGGCCGGCACTGACCTGGCCGCCGGCGAACAGCAGGCCGCCGCGGGCAAGGCACAGTTGGACAAAGCTGCCGCCGATCTCGCCGCCGGCAAGGCCCAGCTGGAGGCCGCCGAGGCTCAGATGACCGCAGCCGGGCTGCCCGGCGCGGCGATCGAGGCTCAGCTCGGCCAGCAGAAAGCCGCCCTCGCGGCCGGGCAGGCCAAGCTCGACGCCGGCACCAAGGACCTCGAGGCCGGCAACGCCAAGCTCGCCCTCGGCAAGCGGCAGCTGGAAGCCTCGCAAGGCCTGCGGTTCGTTTCCGAGGACGGCAAAGCCGCCATCGCCCAGGTCCAGTTCAAGACCTCCATCAACGGTTTGAAGCCTGAGGTACGGCAGGAAGTTCAGGAGATCGTCAAAGAGGTCTCCGCCGCCAACGTCACCGCCCTGCCCAGCAAAGAGATCAGCGAAGACATCTCCGAGCTCTTCGGCGCCGCGGAAATCATCGGCATCGCCGTCGCCGCCCTCGTGCTGGTGCTCATGCTCGGCACCCTGGTCGCCGCCGGGCTTCCCCTGCTGATGGCCATCGTCGGCGTCGCCGTGGGCGTCGGCGGCACCTTCGCCCTTAGCGGCGCCGTGGACATGAGCTCCATCTCCCCGATGCTTGCCCTCATGCTCGGCCTCGCGGTCGGAATCGATTACTCCCTGTTCATCGTCAACCGGCACCGCGGGCAGCTGCTTGCCGGAATGGACCCCGAGGAGTCCGTGGCGCTGGCTACCGGCACCTCCGGCAACGCCGTGCTCTTCGCCGGGCTGACGGTCATCATCGCCCTCGCCGCCCTCGTGGTGCCGGGGCTGCCGTTCCTGACCGTCATGGGCCTCTCCGCCGCCGCCACGGTGGCCGTCGCCGTCGCGGTGGCCTTGACTCTCACGCCGGCCGTGCTGTCCCTGGTGGGCCGCAAGCTGATCTCCAAGCGGGCCTGGAAGAAGGCGGAGCAGCACAACGCCGCGCCCGGCCACACTAACGAGGACCTCGCCAGGGACGAATACCGCAGCAGCCACGGCTGGGGCGGGGTCGTCACCCGGCACCCGTGGCTGGCACTGCTGGCCGGCGTGGTGCTGCTCGGCGTGGTGGCACTGCCCGCCAGCCAGCTCCGGCTCGCCCTGCCGGACGCCAGCTCCGAGCCGGTTGCCTCGCAGGCCTTCCAGGCCTACGACGTCACCAAGCGCAGCTTTGGCGAGGGCATGACCGGGCCGATCATCGTCGTCGGCGACATGCCCGAGGGCCTCGACGCCGCCGAGGCACAGGCCAAGCAGTTCGACGTCGCGGACATCCTGCGCAAGACGGACAACGTTGCCGCCGCTGTCCCGCTGGCCCTCAGCGAGGACCGCCGCACCGCTGTCTTCCAGGTCCTGCCCAAGGAGGGTCCGGCCAGCGCCAGCACCGTTGGGGTGGTGTCGGACCTGCGCGCGGAGAAGTCGCAGATCAAGGACTCCACCGGCGTCAGCATCGGCCTCACCGGGCAGACCGCGGGCAACGTGGACGTCTCCAGCAAGCTCGGCGACGCCCTCCCGCCGTACCTGGCGATCGTCGTCGGGCTGTCGCTGATCCTGCTGCTGCTGGTGTTCCGCTCCATCGTGGTCCCGCTGCTGGCGACCGGCGGCTTCCTGCTCTCGCTCGCGGCCGCGTTCGGCGCCGTGGTGGCGGTGTACCAGTGGGGCTGGCTGGGCGCGGTCTTCGGCGTCGAGAACCCGGGCGCGGTGCTCAGCTTCCTGCCGATCATCCTGATCGGTGTGCTGTTCGGCCTGGCGATGGACTACCAGGTGTTCATCACCTCCGGCATGCGCGAGTCCTACATGCACGGCGAAACCGCCAGGCACGCGGTCCGGTCCGGCTTCAGCCACGCCGCCGCCGTCGTCACCGCAGCCGCGATCATCATGGTCAGCGTGTTCTCCGGCTTCATCTTCTCGCACCTGAACATGGTCCGGCCGCTGGGCTTCGCGATGGCATTCGGGGTACTGGTGGACGCCTTCGTGGTGCGCATGACCATCGTTCCGGCCGTGATGTACCTGCTCGGCAGCAAGGCGTGGTGGCTGCCGCGCTGGCTGGACCGCCTCCTGCCGGACGTCGACGTCGAGGGCGTCAAGTTGCGCGAGCTGGACGGCGGCGCCGGGGTTGCCAGCACTGACGCGCGCGGACACGACGACGGCGACATTCACGCGGGCGACGCGAAGCGTGGTGCGACAGCCATCCGCTAACCGCGACCTTGCCGCCAACGCCGCCCGCTGATCCCCGTGATCGGCGGGCGGCGTTGTTGTGCACCGGCGGCTGTTCCCGGCTGTTGCTGACTGTTCCTGACGGGCAGCAGAACAAAGCCCACCGGCGACGCGTGCGAGGAACTACGCTGGAGCCGTGACCCGCCTGATTCTTGCCTCCCAGTCCCCCGCCCGCACCAAGCTGCTCAGCAACGCCGGCATCGCCCACGAAGTCCTCGTCTCCGACGTCGATGAAGATGCCGTACAGGCGCGTTACGGCGTGACCGACCCGCACGACACCGCCCTGCTGCTGGCGCGCGCCAAGGCCGAGGCGATCGCGTCGCTGCCGGAGGCCGAGGGCGCCTTGGTGATCGGCTGCGATTCGGTCTTTGAGTTCGACGGCGAGGCGCACGGCAAGCCCTACACGACCGACGTCGCCAAGGAACGGATGCTGCGGATGAGCGGCAGCATGGGGGTGTTGCACACCGGCCACTGGCTCGTCGATTGCCGCAACACCGAACCCCACGGCGCCGCCGGCAACGCTGCAGGCTCCGGCGCCACGCTAGGCTCAGTGAACTCTGCGGAAGTGCATTTTCAGGAGATGAGCGAAGACGAGATCGACACCTACATCGCCACCGGCGAACCGCTTCAGTGCGCCGGCTCGTTCACCATCGACGGCTATGGCGGGGCCTTCATCCGCAAGGTCGACGGCGACCCGCACACCGTCGTCGGGCTCTCCATCTCCACCCTCCGCAGCCTCCTGGCCCAGGCCAAGGTCGGCATCACCGAGCTATGGACCGGCGGCGCCGCCGACCCGGCCGACATCCGCGCCGAGTGAGCCAATTCGCATCACCTTGTAGGAACCCTCTAAAGGATCGGCACTTTACGCGCGGGATCAGCAAGTAATCTCGGCGGAAGCCTCAAAAGCGCGCTAGGCTCCCTGAAGGAAAGAAGGAGACGCCTTGTCAGCAATTTCGGAGCAGTCCGCCCACCCCGTGCCCGCCACCACCCCGGGCACCCGCCGCCTGAGCAAGGTGCTGATCGCCAACCGCGGCGAGATCGCGGTACGGATCATCCGCGCCGCACGTGACGAAGGCCTCGCCTCGGTGGCGGTCTACGCCGATCCGGACCGGGACGCCCTGCACGTCAAGCTCGCCGACGAGGCCTACGCCCTGGGGGGAAACACCGCCGCCGAGTCCTACCTGGTGATGGACAAGCTGATCGAGGTGGCCGTCCGCGCCGGCGCCGACGCTGTCCACCCGGGCTACGGCTTCCTGGCCGAAAACGCCGAGTTCGCCGCCAAAGTGATCGCCGCCGGCATCACTTGGATCGGGCCCTCCCCCGAGGCAATCTCCGCCCTCGGCGACAAGGTCCAGGCCCGCCACATCGCCGAAAAGGTCGGCGCCCCGCAGGTCCCCGGTACCGCCGATCCGGTGAATTCCGCCGAGGAAATCCTGGAGTTCGTGGACAAGTTCGGCCTGCCGGTGGCCATCAAGGCAGCCTTCGGCGGCGGCGGGCGCGGCATCAAGGTCGCCCGCACCCGCGAGGAAATCCCGGAACTGTTCGAATCCGCGGTCCGCGAGGCCACGGCCGCATTCGGCCGCGGCGAATGTTTCATCGAACGCTTTCTCGACGCGCCCCGCCACGTGGAGACCCAGTGCCTCGCCGACGCGCACGGCAACGTCGTGGTCGTATCGACCCGCGACTGCTCGCTGCAGCGCCGCAACCAGAAACTCGTCGAAGAAGCCCCGGCCCCGTTCCTGACCGAGGAGCAGAACCGGCGGCTTTACGAGTCCTCCAAGGCCATCCTCAAGGAAGCGGGCTACCTCGGAGCCGGCACCTGCGAGTTCCTCGTCGGCCAGGACGGCACCATTTCCTTCCTGGAAGTTAACACCCGGCTCCAGGTCGAGCACTGCGTTTCCGAGGAAGTCACCGGCATCGATCTGGTCCGCGAACAGTTCCGGCTGGCCCGCGGTGAGGAACTCGGCTACGGCGACCCTGAAATCCGCGGCCACTCGATCGAGTTCCGCATCACCGGCGAGGACCCGGGCCGCAACTTCATGCCCGCCCCCGGCACCATCACCGGCCTGAAGAACCCCACCGGCCCCGGCGTGCGGATCGATTCCGGCGTGGAACAGGGCGACATCATCAGCGGCAACTTCGACTCGATGCTCTCCAAGCTGGTCGTCACCGGCGCCACCCGCGCCCAGGCCCTGCAGCGCTCCCGGCGGGCCCTCGAGGAGATGGTGGTGGAGGGCATTCCCACCGTCATCCCGTTCGACCTCGCCGTCGTCTCCAACCCCGACTTCGCCCCCGCCGAGGGCCCCTTCAAGGTCCACACCCGCTGGATCGAGACCGCCTTCGTCAACGACATTCCCGCCTGGACACCGACCGGCACCGCAACGGAAGCGTCCGACGGCGGCGAACGCCAGCGCGTCGTCGTCGAGGTTGGCGGCAAGCGCCTGGAAGTCGTCCTGCCGGCGTCGCTTGGCACCGTCTCCGGCGGCGGGAAGCCGGCCAAGGCCAAGAAGCGCTCCCGCAGCGCCGGCACGGCCGCCCCGGCCGGCGGCAACGCCCTGACCTCGCCCATGCAGGGCACGATCGTCAAGGTCGCCGTCGCGGAAGGCGAGCGCGTGGCCGAGGGCGACCTCGTCGTCGTGCTCGAAGCGATGAAGATGGAACAGCCGCTCACGGCCCACCGCACCGGCATTGTGATCGGGCTCGCCGCTTCCGCCGGTGAGACGGTTGCCGCGGGCGCCGTGATTGCCATGATCGAGGACGGCGAGAGCGCCGAATAGCGGCCGCGGGTCGGCGGGGGCAGACTTAGGTACGTGAAGCCCTTTCTGCTCCTCGCCTCCCGTGCCGAGGACGCCGCCGCCGACGACGAATACCTCGCCTACCTGCGCTACACCGGCCTGGCCGAGGCGCAGCTGCACCGCGTCCGGATGGAAGCTGCGCCGCTGCCCCGGCTGGAACTGGAGGAGTATTCCGGCGTGATCGTCGGCGGCAGCCCCTTCACCTCCAGCGACCCGGCCGAGCACAAGAGCGAGGTCCAGCACCGGGTGGAGCGCGAACTGTTCGCCCTGCTGGACCGGATCGTCGCGGCGGACTTCCCCTTCCTCGGTGCCTGCTACGGCGTCGGAACCCTGGGTCTGCACCAGGGCGCCGTGATTGACCGGACCTACGGCGAAGGACTGGGCGGGGTCACCGTCAGCATGACTCTTGCCGGCCAGCAGGATCCGCTGCTGCGCGGGCTGCCGGAACAGTTCACCGCGTTCGTGGGCCACAAGGAAGCCTGCACCGTGCTGCCCGGCGGAGCGGTGCTGCTGGCAAGCTCCGAGACCTGCCCGGTGCAGATGTTCCGGATCCGTTCCAACCTCTACGCCACCCAGTTCCACCCGGAGCTCGACGCCGATGGCCTCACCACGCGGATCGACATCTACCGCCATGCCGGCTACTTCCCGCCGGACTCGGCCGAGGAGCTGATGGCCCAGGCCCGGCGGCACGACGTCACCGAGCCGATGGCCATCCTGCGCAATTTCGTGGAGCGCTACGCCCGCTAGCCCGCCGTCGCCCCTCGCCCGGCGCCCGTCCCCCGCCGTCGTCGTCCCGCCCCCGACGCCGTCCCCCGCCGTCGCGCTCCTGCCCAGTTACTCCTCCGCACACCGCCCGCGACACGGAAAAGCCCGGCGTGTCGACCTCACACGCCGGGCATTTCTGTCAGTAACTGGGCTGGAACGTTAGGCTACGTTGTTCTCGTAGTCCAGGTCGCGGGTTTCCTTGCTCAGGAACAGCGCGATCAGCGTCAGCACGGACATGGACGTGAGGTACACGCCGACCAGGACCGGGCTGCCCTTCGCCATTTCCCAGAGCCAGACGGCGATGAACGGTGCCACGGCCGCGCCCAGGATGGACGAGACGTTGTAGCTGATGGCCGAACCGGTGTACCGGACGTTGGTCGGGAACAGCTCAGGCAGCAGGGCGCCCATCGGCCCGAAGGTCAGGCCCATCAGCGAGAAGCCGATGACCAGCAGTGCCATGGTGCCGATGAAGCCGCCGCTGAACAGCGGGACGAACAGCAGGCCGAAAACGAAGATGCCGGCGGTGACAGCGATCAGCATCTTGCGGCGGCCGTACTTTTCCGCCAGCGGGCCGGAGACCAGGGTAAAGATGCCGAAGAACACGACGCCGGCGATCAGCATCCAGAGGAAATCGTTGCGGGTGTAGCCCAGGCCAGGGACGAACGCAGCGGCAGCCGCATCGCTCATGGGTTTACCCGCCTTCGCCGCAGCGGCCTGCGCACCGGCCAGCGTCGGCTTCGTGCCGTAGGTCAGCGTGAACGTGGTCATCAGGTAGAAGAGCACGTAGGTGGCCAGCATGATGAAGGTGCCCAGGATCAGCGGACGCCAGCTGGTCTTGAAGACGCGGCCCAGCGGCAGCTTGGCGACCTCGTTGGACTGCAGGACCTTAGTGAAGGCGGGGGTTTCGATCAGCTTGAGCCGGACGTACAGGCCGATGATGACCATGACGGCGCTGACCAGGAACGGCACCCGCCAGCCCCAGTCGGCGAAGGCCTGCGGGGCCAGGGTGTAGCTGAAGACCAGGAACAGCACGTTGGCGATGATGAAGCCGATCGGCGCGCCCAGCTGCGGGAAGGTGCCGTAGATGGCGCGCTTGTTGGCGGGGGCGTTCTCGGTAGCCAGCAGGGCCGCGCCGCTCCATTCGCCGCCGAGGGCCAGGCCCTGGGCGAAGCGCATGACCACCAGCAGGGCCGGAGCCCAGAACTCCCAGCCCGGAACCAGTGCGGTGGGGAGGCAGCCGATCAGGAAGGTGGCGATGCCCATCGTCAGCAGCGATGCGACGAGGGTGCCCTTGCGGCCGAACTTGTCACCGAAGTGGCCGAACACAATGGATCCCAGCGGGCGGGCGACGAACGCAACGCCAAAGACAGCGAAGGAGCTCAGCAGCTGGGTGGTCTCGTTCTGGCCCGGGAAGAAGAGCTTCGGGAAGACCAGAACGGCGGCCGTTGCATAGACGTAGAAGTCGTAGAACTCAACGGTGGTGCCGATCAAGCTGGCGACGATCACGCGGCCGCGCGAGTTCACCTGCTTGGCGGACCCCGACTCCGTCGAGGTGGCAGTGGATGACATATAGGAACGCTTTCATCAAGACCGGGCCGTCCCACGACGGGACACCAGGCAATGGAATGGATATATCTGCAATATTAGCCACAGGCGTCCACCCAATGGACAAATGGTCCGCTATATGGACCTGTCGTGTCGTTCCACGGGCGCGTCCGCCCCGCAACATCGCCCGCGTGCGCCGCAGGCGCCCGCGACCGAAGGCGGGCGCCAGATCAGTACAACTCGACGTGAATACAGTCAGCCGTGTACTTTGGCTCCATGGAAACCCTGACGCATGCCCCGGTGCTGGCCCGGTTCGGCTACGCGGTCTCCGACCCCACACGGGCGCGGATATTGCTGGCATTGGCGGATACGGCCGCGTACCCCTCGGAGCTCGCCGACTCCCTAGGGGTATCCCGGCAGAGCATGTCCAACCACCTGACCTGCCTTCGGGGCTGTGGCCTGGTGGTCGCCGCCGCCGACGGGCGGCGCGCACGGTATGAGCTGGCCGACGCCAGGTTGGGCCACGCGATCAGGGACCTGCTCGGCGTGGTGCTGGCCGTTGACCCGGCCTGCTGCGCCCCCGACGGGACGTGCCTGGCATGACCACGACCGTTCGGTCCGCCCCAACCGCCGGCCGCAGAGCCCCGCTCAGCCGGCGCATTCGGCTGTTCGCGGCCGCGACCATCACGTACAACATCATTGAGGCCGTCGTCGCGCTCTGGGCGGGAAACGCCGCGGACTCCTCCGCCCTCATCGGGTTTGGACTTGATTCGGTGATCGAGGTCGCCTCCGCGGTCGCCCTGTCCTGGCAGTTTTCCGCCAAAGACCCGGAACGTCGCGAGCACCTGACCCTGCGGATCATCGCAATTTCCTTCTTCGCCCTGGCAGCGTTCGTCTCCGCGGACTCCATCAGTTCGCTGGCCGGTGGCAGTGAGGCACAGCAGTCCACGCCGGGGATCGTCATCGCTGCCCTGAGCCTGGCCGTGATGCCCGTCCTGTCCTGGCTGCAGCGCCGGGCCGGCCGGGAACTCGGCTCCAAGACCGCGGTGGCAGATTCCAAGCAGACGCTGCTCTGCACGTACCTCTCCGCGGTCCTGCTGCTCGGCCTCGTCCTGAACAGCACGCTGGGATGGTGGTGGGCCGACGCCGGTGCGGCGCTGGTCATCGCCGCGATCGCCGTTCGCGAGGGCATCAACGCATGGCAAGGAGACGCCTGCTGCGCCGTCCCCCACGCCGCCGACGCCGACGCATCAACCCGCGCCGACGCCGACGACGCCGGCGACGACGCACCTACCGACGCCGGCGCCAACGCACCTACCGACGTCGCCGCTACCGCTGCGTGCTGTCAGGGCTGCGGGTCCGGTCCCGAACTAAAAGTAGCCACCTTGTCCGTACCGCCACTGCACAGCTGAGCCCTAGACCCCGACCCCGACGAAGAGAACAGCGCCGCCACCGATGACACAGACCCTGAATAAAACGCCGCCCAAGGACCCGGAGGACCCGGCCAGGACTGCCCGTCTGCTGGTCTGGATCATGCTCGGAGTCATCGTGGCCGGCGGACTCGTCTGGTTTGCGGTCTTCACCGCCACCAAACCGACACCCGCGTCCCTACCTGCTGCCGCGGACGCACAGCTCGTCCGGGACGACAGCCACCGCGTTACGTTTCCCTCCACGGAGAAGGCGCAGTTGGTCGAATTCCTGGACTTCGAGTGCGAATCGTGCCGCGCCGCCGAGCCCCTCGTGCAGGAACTGAAGCAGGAGTACGGAGACCGGATCACGTTCATCCACCGTTACTTCCCGCTCCCCGGGCACCGGAACTCCGGAAACGCCGCTCTGGCCGTCGAGGCCGCAGCTGCACAGGGCAAGTACGAACAGATGACCGCCAAGCTGTTCGAAACCCAGCCTCAATGGGGCAACAAGCAGGATTCCCAAAGTGCCGCTTTCAGAACCTTCGCTCAGGAGCTCGGCCTGGACCTCAAGGCCTACGACGCCGCCGTGGCGGATGAGAAGACGAAGGCCCGCATCCGCCGGGACGTCACGGACGGCGCAGGCCTTGGCGTCACCGGGACGCCCACGTTTTTCCTCAATGGCAAGAAGCTAGTCCTCAACACCGAGGAAGAATTCCGCCAAGCACTCACCGACGCCGCCAAGTAGGCCGGCGGCGGATAGGAAGAATAAGCGTGTCGCTACCGCCCGATCAGCTCGGCGAGGACCTGGGCCTCACTGATCTCGGCGGCTTTGGTTGCCGTCAGCAGTGTCACCCGTTGGCCCCTGGCGAGTTCGCGCAGATGGTCGAGCACCTGTGCCCTGGCCGGGTCCTTGAGTTCCGTCTTGTAGCGGGTGGCAAACTCGTCGAATTTGGCAGGATCATGGCCATACCATTTGCGCAGCTGCGTTGACGGGGCGACGTCCTTGCACCATTCGTCAAGCGCTGCCTTGGCCTTCGTCATCCCGCGGGGCCAAATGCGGTCTACCAGAACCCGTACGCCGTCGTCTTCCCTCGCGGCATCGTAGACCCGGCGCACCTGGGCGCCCGCTGCGGTGGCCATCCCCTACCCTCTTCGCTGATTTACGGCGTCGCGGGCAACCTCATGCTCTTCCGGTCGCCAGGTGATGACGCAGAGATTGGGCTGGACGAAAGGGAGCAGCCGGACGTCCGGCGCCAGGTCCGGCGCCGCCTCCTGCGCCACGTCGCCCTCGTCCGGCGCCAGGTCGCCGTCGCCGTCGCCGTCGCCGTCGACTAACTGTTGGACGAGACCGAGGTGGACGGCGCAGACAACCTGAGGGTGCCGCCTTGCAGCCTCGCGAAACGGACACGCTCGCAGCTCGACGACGTCGCCGTCCCGGGACGGGTCGAAGCCCAGCCGATCAAGCACCTCCACGAGTCCGCTCCGTCGGTCAACGGAGCCGGGGCGTGGGGAAAGGAAGCCGCGCGCCCAGTTCCGGCCAGCGTTTACGGCGCTGCTCCGCCCGCGGTCCCCCTGGCTGTCTGCCAGGGCCCCGGCGAGCACCTCGATCAGCTGCTCCCTCGAACTTTCGTCGCGTTCGGCGTCGAGGACGGCCGTATACAGGACCCGCGGACGGCCGCGGCGCTTTTCCCCGCCGGATTCACGCTGGACCAGCCGCGCTTCCTCAAGCTGCTCCAAGTGGAAGCGGACCGTGGAAACGTGGAGCTCGAGCATGCCGGCAACGGCCTGCGCACCCAGCGGAACGGACGAGCCGGCCAGGGCGTCGAGGACCCGCCGCCTCGTGCGCGAAGCCAACGCGGAATGATAGTTCTCGTTCCTCATGGCGCTTGCCGAACTGCCGCCGCGTTGCGCCGTTTCAGACCCTGCGGGCATCCGCCGGTTCCCCCTCGCGCTGCGACCGCGGCTTCAGGGTCTCAAAATCGCTGCCGGAGCGGCCTTCAAGCCGCCGGTGGATGGACCCGGCAATGCGGGCGGCCTGGATTTTTGCCAGTTCGGCCTTCTCACCGGCAAAGTGCTCGTCGACGTTTTCGACCCATAAGGCCAGCCACCGCTCGAAGTGTTCCTGCCGCAACGGAAAGCGGGCGCTAAGGTCCAGGTGCGCCTGTAGAGCGTTTCGTCGGTAGAGACCTGCACGGAACAGGACGGTCTCCCAGAAGTCGCACATGATCGGCAAGTGACGGTCCAGATCCATCTTGGCGACGTCGGTGAAGATGGGGCCGATCAGCGGGTCGGCAAAGGCACGCCGGTAGAAGTCGTCGACCAGGCGGGCGACGTCGGAGCGGTCCTGCAGGTCTCCGTTCATGAAACTAGTGTAGACAATAAAAGGATGTTGTTAGTTTTAAAGCATGGTCGAGCTCGCGAAGGATGAATGTATGGCTCAGGGCCGCACAACCGGCACGGCGCGGGTTCCCGAACGGATCGCCTACGCGGCCGGTGTTGGATTTGTCGTGCTCGGTGGCCTTGTTGCCGCCGTCGCCGGTCCCTTACAGTTCGAGCGCGGCAGCTGGCTTGCGGCCTACCTGGTGCTGGTCTGCGGCGTGGCCCAGTGTGCCATCAGCAGCCAGCGCCGGGTCCTTCGGACGGCACCGCTCCGGCCGGCGACGCTGTGGATGCTGTTCGGCTGCTGGAATATTGGCAACGCCCTGGTCATTGCCGGCTCGCTCGCAACGATTCCGGTCATCACCGATGCCGGCGGCATCCTGCTGGTGGCCGGCCTGGTTCTCGCCGGCGCAGGGACACGGCAGGCCCAGCGGCCCGTCGCGGCCGTACTCCTTCGGATTTTCTACGTGGTGCTGGCCGTCAGCATCCCCGTTGGTCTGTATCTGAGCTATCTGCGCGCCACGTAGACCTGAAGGAACATCGACCGGGCCGGTGGCCCCCACGCCCAGGAACCCGTGACCTGGGACCGGACGGCTTTCCCGCACGGCGACTAGGCACGCGGGGCAGGCAGGCCCGCCAGGAAATCCTCAACAAAGCGCTTCACGCCGTCCCACTCCGTGTAGACGTAGTCGCGGGACGTATCCAGGTCACGGGACCCTTTGTCCTTGGCGATCTTCTTCATCATGTGCCGCTTGAGGAAGTTGTAGTGCGTGTATAGGAGCGCGCCCCCGAACATTCCGACCTGGGCAGGGCGCCAGCCGGTCTCCTCCTCGAACTTGGTGACATAGCTTTCCGCATTTTCCTCGTCCCCATGGGCGGCGAGGCTCACCGAGATCAGCGCGGACGGCAGACGCTTCAGTTCACCGAGGTTCTTCCGGACAAAGTCGGCCACGTAGCCCTCGTGCTTGCCTACATGTACGGACGCCGCAACGATGACGCCGTCGTAGCCGCCCGCGAGGGTATCCCCTGAGTGCAACAGGTCCGCCGTTTCTGCCTGGTGCCCGCGCGCCCGAATGTGCTCTGCCATGTACTCCGCAATCTGGGCCGTCTGTCCTTCGACGCTCCCGTACGCGATGTAGATTTTCGCCATGTTCCACTGTCCGGCCCGGATCAGCCAGGAGCTAGGGCCGAACGTCACCGGAGCAATCTCTCGCGGCCCGGGTCTTGACGGCGACGGCGGCACAGCATGTGATGGACGGAGCAGGCACCTTCGCCCGCATCGGCGAACGGACGGCCGCGTCCCCATCTAGAAAGGCCAGGACATGTCCTTGCTCGATTCCTCCCTCTGGGAAGGCAAGATTTTCCTCAATGGCTGGCGCGACGGCGGTGGCGGAAGCGCCCCGAGCGTCGAACCGGCCACCGGCGAGCAGCTGGGCAGCTACGGCGTCGCCTCCGTGGATGACGTCCGCGAAGCCGCGACGGCGGCCGCGAAAGCGCAGAAGGAATGGGCCACCCGCAACCCCGAGGACCGGGCAGCCGTGCTGCGCCGCGCGGGCCAGCTCTGGGAGGAACACGGGGCAGAAATTCAGGACTGGATCGTCCGTGAATCCGGCGGTATCCCGCCCAAGGCGGCCCTGGAGACCCACATCGCGGCCAACGAATGCTACGACGCATCGGCCCTGCCGTCGCTCCCGGCCGGGGACGTGCTGACCTCAAACGAAAACCGCTGGTCCTTCGCCCGGCGTCGGCCCGTCGGCGTCGTCTCGGTCATCGCTCCGTTCAACTTTCCGCTGATTCTCTCGATCCGCGCCGTCGCCCCCGCCCTGGCCCTTGGGAACGCCGTGCTGCT